>NZ_QNRN01000007.1:96364-313366 GCF_003315125.1 Bacillus sp. DB-2
AAGTAAGAAGAAAGAGAGAATAAAAAAATAAGACCATCACATATAGGATGGTCAAGGGAAGGGGACAATTTATGTCAATTTAATTAGGGATGGAAAGCTGTTCAAAGACACTGGGGAATGTCTTATAAATTAGGGAGGAACAGCTCCGATACATACAATATAAAAGATAGATGTGACCTAGATGTGAACATAGAGTGAAAGAGAGAGGGAGTTTTAAGTAAGAAGAAAGAGAGAATAAAAAAATAAGACCATCACATATAGGATGGTCAAGGGAAGGGGACAATTTATGTCAATTTAATTAGGGATGGAAGCTATTCAAAGACACTGGGGAATGTCTTATAAATTAGGGAGGAACAGCTTCGGTACATATACTATAAAAGGTGGATGTGATCCTCGTGTGAACATGGAGTGAAAGAGAGAGGGAGTTTCAAATAAAAGATAGAAAGAATAAAAAAATAAGACCATCACATATAGGATGGCCTAGGGAAGGGGACAATTTATGTCAATTTAATTAGGGATGGAAAGCTGTTCAAGACACTGGGGAATGTCTTATAAATTAGGGAGGAACAGCTCCGATACATATACTATAAAAGGTAGGTGTGACCCTCGTGTGAACTTGGAGTGAAAGATATGGGAATTTGAAAAGGGATAAAATAGTTGTTGTAAGAGTTATAGTATAAGTGGAGATATAATAGAAAATATTCTTTTGTAAAACGATAGGAGTCTGAATATAAATAAAAGTTGAAATCTATGAAAAAAAGGATTATGCTCAACTATATTATGAGAATATAAGGTTTATCCCGCTACTTGTAGGCTCTTAAAGAGTCTTTATTTATGAGGGGATAAAAGCTTCACTTGATAAAGGGAGTTAGTGATATGGAAGTAGCAAAAAAACAAGGGTTGTATAATCGTTTTATACGATTGAATCCACCACAAATTTTAGCATTAGGCTTTTTTTGTTTAATTGTGGTCGGAGGATTGTTATTAAAGTTACCGTTTGCAACGAAAGTACATATTAGTTGGGTAGATGCTTTCTTTACAGCTACGTCGGCGGCGACTGTAACTGGTTTAGGTGTTGTAGATACTGCGAGTACGTTTACGATGTTTGGTGAAATTGTTATTATGTTTTTAATTCAAACGGGTGGTCTCGGTCTTATGACGATAGCCATTTTAATTGTTTGGGTATTAGGGAAAAAAATTGGTTTACGCCACCGATTATTAATTGGAGAAGCATTTAATCAAACAAATATTGGTGGTCTTGTGAAATTAGTAAAACGTGTTTTTATTTTTTCTATTTGTATTGAGCTAATTGGAGTTATCTTTTTATCGATTCGCTTTATTCCAGAGTTTGGTTTTGGAAAAGGTTTATACTATAGTATTTTTCACGTTATTGCGTCATATAATAATGCCGGCTTTGCGCTTTGGCCAGATAATTTAACAAGATATGTAGGAGATCCTATTATTAATATTGGGATTTGTTCTTTAATTATAATAGGAGGGTTAGGTTTTACGGTATTAATTGATATATGGTATAGCCGTAGTTTCCGAAAATTATCACTGCACTCCAAAATTATGATTGTTGGAACGATAGCACTTAATGTTATTGCGATGATTGTGATTTTTGTATTGGAATATAATAATGTGAAGACTTTGGGGCACTTATCTTTAAATGAAAAATTATGGGCTTCGTTCTTCCAAGGAATTACACCTCGTACAGCTGGTTTTAACACGGTAGATTATGGGGGGATGGAAGAGTCATCGATACTATTTACAATGGTATTAATGTTTATTGGTGCGGGAAGTGTATCGACAGGCGGTGGAATTAAGTTAACGACATTCGTTATTTTAATTACATCAGTTCTTTCTTTCTTTAGAAAGAAAGAGGATTTTGTTTTATTTCAGCGTACGATTAAAATGTCGACAGTAACGAGAGCGTTAGCAATTGTCGTTGCTAGTCAAATACTTATTTTTACAGCGGTATTTGTATTAATGCTTACAGAAGACTTTAGTTTTATTCAGTTATTATTTGAGACAATTTCAGCGTTTGGTACAGTAGGGTTAACAATGGGAATTACTGCGAAGCTATCGGCGTTTGGAAAATGTATTATTATGTTTGTTATGTTTTGTGGATTAATCGGACCGTTAACACTTGTGTTCTCTTTGGCACGACCAGCAAAACAAAAAATTAAATATCCATCAGAAGATGTATTTACAGGATAAGGTATCCCGCATAAAGCGAGATACCTTTTTCTTTTTAAAAAAGAGAGAACAATAAACCAATAAGCGCCACTCGGAATAAAATCGCAATGAGTGCAGCGATACCACCCACAATGGCAGCGGTACCGCCAGTTACAGTAGCCCCGCGATTATAAGCGTAAATACCAAGTAGAACAGACACAAGACCAAATAGTGTTGGGAATGTGAATAATGATAATATTGCTAAGGCAAGAGCAATGAAACCAGCAGTCGATCCAGCTGCAGACGATCTTACATCATCGTTATCTTTATCATCATAATCGATATGCTGTGGTGCAACTTCAGCTGCGTATTCTTCTTTATAATCACTATCTATTCGATCTCTTTTTTTATATTCATCAAATTTCTCAGTCAAAGTAAGGACTCCTTTCATAACAAGGTTCAATAGTAGTATGTTTCTCTTTACTGTTTTTATCCCGCTATTTGCGAGCAGTAAGACTCCTACCTCAAAATTTGGCTGGAGCCCTGCGGCTCGTAAACGCCCGATTGGTGTGGGCTAATAATCAGTGGGGGATGAACAAAACCTCCACTGATTAAAGTTTCACTTTATCCGAACTTGTACAGGGAGTAATATCCAATTGGAAAGTGGAAAATGTTTTTTCAAAATAGGAAAACTTAGTATGACTTCCTCTATTTTGGAAAGTATAAAAAAGAATAATGAGGAAAGGGTGTAGTACATAATGGAACATCCAATTGAAAATTTAATGAAAACAGCAATGACAAATTTAAAAGAGATGGTAGATGTAAATACGATTGTTGGAAGTCCGGTTTCAACAGCTGACGGAAATGTAGTATTAACAGTATCTCAAGTGGCTTTTGGTTTTGGAGCTGGTGGAAGTGACTTTAAAGGGGATTTTATTTCTGAAAAACATAACGGCGGACAAGGGCAGCATAAAGAGAACAAGCAAAGTCATCCATTCGGAGGCGGAAGCGGGGCTGGGGTTTCTATTAGCCCAGTTGCTTTTTTAGTAGTTGGTTCTAACGGTGTGCAAGTGTTGCATCTCAATAGTAGTACACATTTAATTGAAAAAGCGTTAAATACTGTGCCAAGCACTGTGGATAAATTTGTGAATGGTCGCCAAAAGTGAACTTGCATTTTTTAGGAATTATGATATATTAGAAAAAGTGCGCTTTATGACGATCGGAATAATTGAACTGTAAATATATATGATGTGTGGAATAAGGGAGAGGAATTTATGATTAATATCAAAAACTTAGTAGTTGGCTTGTGTATGTTAGTAAGCGGTTTTGTTGTATATGTAATAAAAGAAAAAGCTCCATTCTAAAACAGACAAACCGTTAATGTCTGTTTTTAATTTGTAAAAAATGTTGACAAGTTATTGTATTGGTGTTAAAATTTTAATTCGTGTCTCGGTTAAAGCTAGTGTAAAGTAAATAAATCTTATGAATATAATACGAAAAGTTTGCGAAAGATCGGGTAGTCTTACCAACAACTTTTGTGAACAAACCCTATAAATTGTATATGTAAGCTTTATATGTATACTAGTGAATCAAGGAGCGGTCAGTGGAACCGTAATGATGAGAGAGAGGTAGGGCTTTCATCCAGTATATGTTACTTTCCCGTTAGGTGAATATAAAAAAGAGGGCTCCTTTTGAAAAGGAGCCCTCTTTCTATAAATAAATTGAAACTATAATCAGTGGGACCATTCCATTCCCTTTACATGTTAGCTCACAAATAATGTGATAAAAATGATTAAGTGCGGTTTTCAACTTGCTGACAAATTTCATCTGTTGTTAAACCATGTGCTTTAATTACAGATCCTTTTATCGATGTATCTGCAATGCCCATCATATTAGAATCTTGCCCGGTTACAACGCAACAATCACACCCATGTGCATCATTTTCAGAGTTAAGTGAAACGACTTCATGTCCTTGTTGCTGAAGAGCTTGTTGAACATCTGTTAAAGAGTTCTCAACACCAATTCTAGCCATAATTTTCACCTCCTACCATCTAGTTGCTAGTATGCCCAAGTCCATAGCATATATTTATCCCGCATTAACGGGGCAGTAAAACTTCCACCTCAAAATTCGGCTGGAGCAAAGAAGTTAGGTGGGAGATCAACTGCCCGTAAATGCCCGATTGGTTCAACTAATAATCAGTGGGGGATGAACAAAACCCCCACTGATTATAGTTTCACTTTATGAAAAGATGGTAGGAAGAGAATATTTGTTTAGTCGTTATATACACCAGTAAGCATTTGACTAACGAATTGATCATTTAATGTATCTTGTGCTGAACTGTTATTAGACTGAATATCGATTGAAGCTGTGTAGTTGTTATGTTTCCTACTATTTGGTTCTACTTCAACGTAATTATCGAATTTACAAAATCCTTTCGTATCCATTAGATCAAATAGTTGTAACATTTCTACTACCTCTTGTCTCGTTCCTTTAATTTGTACACACGCCATTGTTATTTCCTCCTTCAATTTGACAAATTGTTTTTTAAAAATAGGATTATGATTACTAAATGAAAAATATGAATGTTATTTTTAGACAGCGTTATTTTTGTTATTTTCCCCCTTTTTCACCAAAAGTCGTTGTATATTCCCGGATTTATAAAATCGGACGTCCGTTTATTGAATACAATAGATTCGTATCAATTGGCGAAAACCCTTCTTTTAAACAAATATTTTTTTAGTAGAATTTGACGAAAAAATTTTTTTGACTTTTTGTAAACGTTAACAATGTTATTAAATCAATATAAACAAAGATGTACGTACGATTAAAAATTAAAAATTTTCTAAAAATTCACTTGATTTATTTGAAAAGGAGAGTAGACTAGGAAACAATAAAAAACTCATAGAACATAGGGGGCGCTTTCAAGTGAACGAGCAGTGGATTTTCTTAAATGGAGAATTTGTTCCAAAAGACGAAGCAAAGGTTTCAGTATATGATCATGGCTATTTATATGGCGATGGAGTGTTCGAAGGAATTAGGGTATATAGCGGTAATGTTTTCCGTTTGAGAGAGCATCTTGTCCGGTTATATGAATCAGCGAAATCCATCATGTTAGAGATTCCATATACGTTAGAAGAAGCAACGAAAATCGTTGTTGAAACGATTCGACAAAACAAACTATCTAATGGATATATCCGCCTCGTTGTATCAAGAGGACCTGGGAACTTGGGATTAGATCCCGATTCTTGTACGAAACCAAATGTAGTAGTAATTGCAGAGCAATTATCTTTATTTCCACAAGAATATTATGAAAAAGGGATTCCGATTATAACAGTTGCAACGCGTCGCAATCGCCCGGATGTTTTATCGCCTCAAGTAAAATCTTTAAATTACTTAAATAATATTTTAGTTCGCATTGAGGCGAAATTAGCTGGAGTACAAGAAGCACTTATGTTAAATGACCAAGGATATGTAGCTGAAGGCTCTGGAGATAATGTATTTATTGTGAAGGGAAATAAATTAATTACACCACCAAGTTCTGCTGGAGCGTTAGAAGGTATTACACGAAACGCGATTTTAGAAATCGGCGAAAAACTTGGATATGACGTAAGAGAAGAATTATTTACAAGGCATGATGTATATGTAGCTGATGAAGTGTTTTTAACAGGAACAGCTGCTGAAGTAATTGCTGTTACGACAGTAGATGGAAGAACGATTGGTTTAGGTAGAACAGGGCCACATACGAATCGTTTATTAGAAGAATTCCGTAAATTAGTTGTAGAAGATGGAGAGAAAATTTACGAAGAAAATAAAGTTGGATAATAGCTCTTATGACATGATAAAGCGTTGATAGGGAGGAGTAGTTGACTGTGAAGCCTCACAGAGAGTCGGTGGTTGCTGGAAACCGATGGTTCACGTCGACGAACATCACCCTTGAGTGCTAAGCTGAAACGTTTGTTTAGGCTTAGACGGTAGCTCCGTTATTAGCTAGACTCATATCCCGAGTCACTGAGGCAAGAGTAATCTTGCAAAGAAGGGTGGTACCGCGAAATCTTTCGTCCCTTCAGCACATAGCTGGAGTGTGGACGTAGGATTTTTTTATTTTATAAATGTTTTAAAAAAGGGGGCTTATAAGAAAAATGTCTTCAAAAACGGAAGAGAAACTGGCAACTGGTGCACAGCTATTGTTAGAAGCGCTAGAAAAGGAAGGAGTAGAGGTGATTTTTGGTTATCCAGGTGGTGCGGTTTTACCTCTATATGATGCGCTTTATGATTGTGAAATTCCGCATATTTTAACGAGGCATGAGCAAGGTGCAATTCATGCTGCTGAAGGATATGCAAGAATTACAGGAAATCCAGGAGTGGTAATTGCAACAAGTGGACCGGGTGCTACAAATGTTATTACTGGTCTAGCTGACGCGATGATTGATTCATTGCCACTTGTTGTATTTACAGGGCAAGTAGCAACAACGTTAATCGGAAGTGATGCTTTTCAAGAAGCAGATATTATGGGACTTACGATGCCGGTGACAAAACATAATTATCAAGTGCGAAAAGCATCGGATTTACCCCGAATTATTAAAGAAGCATTTCATATCGCTAGAACAGGAAGACCGGGCCCAGTCGTAATTGACCTTCCGAAAGATATGGTAGTAGAGCAAGGTGAGCGATGTAGCGACGTACAAATGGATTTACCAGGATACCAGCCTAATTATGAACCGAATCTACTACAAATAAACAAATTATTACAAGCGATTGAGGTCTCAAAAAAGCCATTAATTTTAGCTGGAGCAGGTGTATTGCATGCGAAAGCATCGAAAGAATTAACAAGTTTTGCTCGCAAATATCATATTCCAGTTGTTCATACATTACTTGGTCTTGGTGGGTTTCCACCAGATGATGAACTATTTCTAGGGATGGGAGGAATGCACGGTTCATACACCGCAAATATGGCGTTATATGAATGTGACTTACTTATTAATATAGGTGCAAGGTTTGATGATCGTCTTACTGGGAATTTAGCTTATTTTGCTAAAGAAGCGATTGTCGCACATATAGATATTGATCCAGCGGAAATTGGGAAAAATGTGCCGACTGAAATCCCTATTGTTGCGAGTGCAAAGCAAGCATTAGAGGCTCTACTTACTTTTAAAGAAGGGGAAGTACATCACAATGATTGGCTTTCGTTATTGAATAGTAGAAAAGAAAAATACCCTCTTTCTTACAAAGAACATGCAGAGCGTATTAAACCTCAATATGCAATTGATATGCTATACGAAATTACGAAAGGAGAAGCGATTGTAACAACAGATGTTGGGCAACATCAAATGTGGGCAGCTCAATATTATCCGCTGAAAAACCCAGATAGATGGGTAACCTCTGGGGGGTTGGGAACAATGGGATTCGGGTTTCCAGCAGCAATAGGTGCACAAATCGCAAAGCCTGAAGAACTAGTTATTGCAATTGTCGGTGATGCGGGATTTCAAATGACCTTGCAAGAACTAAGTGTATTAAAAGAGCATTCTTTACCAGTTAAAGTGTTTATTTTAAATAATGAAGCTTTAGGAATGGTAAGACAATGGCAAGAGGAATTTTATAATGGGCGATATTCGCACTCCTTACTTTCATGCCAACCAGATTTTGTTGCGCTTGCCAATGCTTATGGCATAAAAGGTGTTCGTATTGAAGACCCACTTCTTGCAAAGCAACAATTACAGTATGCAATTGAGTTAAGAGAGCCTGTTGTAATTGATTGCCGCGTACTTCAATCCGAAAAGGTAATGCCGATGGTTGCCCCAGGAAAAGGCGTTCATCAAATGGAGGGAGTGGAGAAAAGGTGAAGAGAATTGTAACAGCGACAGTTCGAAATCAAAGCGGTGTGTTAAATCGAATTACAGGTGTTATGACACGTAGACATTTTAATATTGAAAGTATTTCAGTAGGTCATACGGAATCATCGGATATTTCGAGAATGACGATTGTTGTACACGTTGAAAATGAACAGCAAGTTGAGCAGTTAATTAAACAACTTCATAAGCAAATCGATGTACTGAAAGTATCAGATATTACAGAAGAAGCGATGATCGCTAGAGAACTTGCACTTATTAAAGTAGCAACGTCTGTAGCAAGAGCAGAATTATATAGTTTAATTGAACCGTTCCGAGCCGCTGTAATAGATGTTGGGAAGGATTCCATAGTGGTGCAAGTAACAGGTACCCAGGAGAAAGTAGAAGCGTTAATTGAATTACTTCGTCCATATGGTTTGAAAGAAATTGCTAGAACAGGTGTAACGGCATTTACACGTAGTATGAAAAAACAAGATAAACAAGTTATGTTAATTCAATAATTATTTAAAAAATAGGGGGAAATGAAAATGGCGAAAGTTTATTATGAAAAAGACGTAACGGTAAATGTATTAAAGGAAAAGAAAGTAGCAATCATCGGATATGGATCGCAAGGCCATGCGCATGCACAAAACTTACGTGATAACGGATTTGATGTAGTAGTTGGACTGAGGAAAGGGAAGTCATGGGATAAGGCGAAAGAAGACGGTTTTTCTGTATACACAGTAGCCGAAGCAGCAGAAAAAGCAGATGTAGTAATGATTCTACTACCTGATGAATTACAGCCAGAAGTATATGAAGCTGAAATTGCACCAAACTTACAGGCAGGTAATTCTCTTGTGTTCGCACATGGCTTTAATGTTCACTTTGATCAAGTAAAACCGCCAGCTAATGTAGATGTATTTCTAGTAGCACCGAAAGGTCCAGGACATCTAGTACGTCGTACGTTTGCGGAAGGTGGAGCTGTTCCTGCATTATTTGCAGTATATCAAGATGCAACAGGAGTTGCGACTGAAAAGGCACTTTCATATGCAGATGGAATTGGGGCGACGAGAGCAGGTGTATTAGAAACAACGTTTAAAGAAGAAACAGAAACAGATTTATTTGGAGAGCAAGCTGTACTTTGCGGCGGAGTGACTGCACTAGTAAAAGCTGGGTTTGAAACGTTAGTTGATGCTGGTTATCAACCGGAAGTTGCATATTTTGAATGTTTACATGAACTAAAACTAATTGTTGACCTTATGTATGAAGGCGGACTTGAAAATATGAGATATTCAGTTTCAGATACAGCGCAGTGGGGCGACTTCGTATCAGGACCACGCGTTGTAACGGAAGATACGAAGAAAGCGATGGGTGCAGTGCTAGCAGAAATTCAAGATGGTACATTTGCAAGAGGCTGGATCGCAGAGCATAAAGCAGGAAAACCAAATTTCCATGCGACAAATGAAAAAGAAAATGAACATGAAATCGAAGTAGTTGGACGTAAATTACGTGAAATGATGCCGTTTGTACAGCCGCGAGTAAAGGCAGGGGTCAAATAATATGAAGCAAATTTTGTTCATGGATACGACGCTACGTGATGGCGAACAATCACCAGGAGTTAATTTAAATGAACAAGAGAAATTACAGATTGCGAGGCAACTAGAGAGACTTGGTATTAATGTAATGGAAGCTGGATTCGCAGCAGCTTCTGAAGGTGATTTTCAATCGGTAAAACGTATCGCAAATACCATTCAAAATGCTACGGTTATGAGTTTAGCTAGAGCGAAAGAAAGTGATATTCGAAGAGCCTATGAAGCTGTGAGAGGCGCTGTCTCTCCTCGTTTACACGTATTTTTAGCTACGAGTGACATTCATATGAAATATAAGCTTTGTATGTCAAAAGAAGATGTATTAGATAGCATACATCGCTCGGTTACGCTCGGGAAATCACTATTTCCAACAGTTCAATTTTCAGCAGAAGATGCAACAAGAACATCGAGAGCATTTTTAGCTGAAGCAGTAGAAGTCGCGATTCGCGCAGGAGCGAATGTAATCAATATTCCTGATACAGTTGGATATACGAATCCTGAAGAATACTATTCTCTTTTTAAATACTTACAAGAATCCGTTCCTTCTTATGAAAAAGCAATTTTCTCTTGTCATTGTCACGATGATCTTGGGATGGCAGTAGCGAATTCGTTAGCTGCGGTTGAAGGCGGAGCGTTACAAGTAGAAGGAACGATTAATGGAATTGGAGAAAGAGCGGGGAATGCGGCGCTAGAAGAAGTCGCGGTTGCTCTCCATATTAGAAAAGATTTCTATGAAGCAGAATCCTCTATGACATTAAAAGAAATTAAAGCGACGAGTACGTTAGTAAGTCGGTTAACGGGTATGGTTGTACCGAAAAATAAGGCGATTGTTGGAGCAAATGCTTTTGCTCACGAATCAGGTATTCATCAAGACGGTGTATTAAAAGAAGTAACGACGTATGAAATTATTGAACCATCACTGATTGGAGAGTCACAAAATTTATTTGTATTAGGAAAGCATTCCGGGCGCCATGCGTTTACTGAAAAAATGAAAGAACTTGGTTATGAGTTTACAAAAGAAGAACGAGATGTGGTGTTTGAAGCATTTAAAAACTTGGCTGACCGTAAAAAAGAAATTACAGAAGAAGATTTACGTGCGCTTATGCTTGGTGAAGCAGCATTTGCGGCCCAGCAATATAGCATTACTCAATTGCAAGTACATTTCGTATCAAATAGTACACAGTGTGCAACGGTTGTACTAAAAGATGAGGAAGGAAATATGTACGAAGATGCAGCAACTGGTTCTGGAAGTATTGAAGCGATCTATAATGCAATTCAAAGAATTTTAGGATTAGAATGTGACTTAGCGGATTATCGCATACAATCTATAACGCAAGGTCAAGATGCACTTGCACATGTTCATGTTGAATTAAAAGAAGGAACTCATCAAGTATCAGGTTTTGGTGTTGCGCAAGACGTATTAGAAGCATCGGCGAGAGCGTATGTTCATGCGGCCGGAAAATTAAAATCTTTTATTACTCTTGTGAAGTAACTGTTTGATAAGTGAGGGGATCGTCCCTTACTTATCAAAATATATTTCTGAAAATTCAGATAAAAAGGAGTGTTTTAATTGGAAAAACGTATCGTTTGTTTAGCGGGTGATGGTGTTGGTCCGGAAATTATGGAAAGCGCGAAGGAAGTATTGCATATGGTAGAGAGGCTATATGGACATCACTTTCATTTACAAGATGAGTACTTTGGCGGAGCGGCTATCGATTTAAATGGGCAACCATTACCACAGCGAACACTTGCCGCTTGTTTAGCAAGTGATGCGGTTTTACTTGGAGCGGTTGGTGGACCGCGGTGGGATGATGCGAAAGAAAGGCCAGAGAAAGGATTATTAGCTTTAAGAAAAGGACTTGGTGTATTTGCAAACGTTCGCCCTGTAACAGTAGAAAGCGCAACTGCACATTTATCGCCATTAAAAAACGCAGATGAAATTGACTTCGTTGTCGTTCGTGAACTAACAGGCGGTATTTATTTCTCTTATCCGAAAGAAAGAACGGAAGAATCGGCAACTGATACACTTACGTACCATCGTCATGAAATTGAACGTATCGTGTCGTATGCTTTTCAATTAGCGAGTAAGAGAGAGAAAAAAGTAACCTCTATTGATAAAGCGAATGTTTTAGAATCTAGTAAATTGTGGAGATCTGTTACAGAAGAAGTAGCTCTTCGTTATCCTAATGTTGAATTAGAGCACATTTTAGTAGATGCAGCTGCTATGGAGTTAATTCGAAACCCAAGGAGATTTGACGTTATCGTAACAGAAAATTTATTTGGTGATATTTTGAGCGACGAGGCTTCTGTATTAGCAGGGTCATTAGGAATGCTTCCATCAGCGAGCCATGCGGAAAACGGGCCGTCTTTATATGAGCCTATTCATGGATCAGCGCCAGATATTGCAGGTAAAAATAAAGCGAATCCAATTGCGATGATGCGTTCAGTAGCGATGATGCTTGGGCAATCATTTGGATTAACGAGAGAAGGGTATGCGATTGAAGAGGCAATTTCTGCAGTTCTTCAATCTGGGAAATGTACAGCTGATATTGGGGGGAATGAGACGACAACTTCATTTACGAGGGCAGTTATTCAAGAAATGGAAGAGCAGGCACTAGTAGGGAGAGGAAGATAATGGGGAAAAGGTTACTAGATAAGCTTTGGGAGAGACATGTAGTTGTAACGAATGAAAATGGATTGGATTTATTATATATCGATCTTCATCTCGTTCATGAAGTAACGTCACCGCAAGCCTTTGAAGGCTTGCGGCTTGCAAATCGAACTGTTCGGAGACCGGAATTAACGTTTGCAACGATGGATCATAATATTCCAACGAAAGATGTTTGGAATATTACCGATCGCATTGCGAAGCAGCAATTGGATACACTTCGTGACAATTGTAAACAATTTAAGGTGCGATTAGCCGATATTGGTGATGAAGAGCAAGGAATCGTTCACGTTATAGGACCAGAGCTTGGGCTCACACAACCGGGGAAAACGATTGTATGTGGTGATAGCCATACAGCAACCCACGGTGCTTTCGGTGCTTTAGCGTTTGGTATTGGTACGAGTGAAGTAGAACATGTATTAGCAACTCAAACGTTGTGGCAACGAAAACCGAAAGCGATGGGGATTGAATTAAAAGGAAAGTTACCGAAAGGCGTTTATGCAAAGGATATAATTTTGCATCTTCTCTCAAAGTACGGTGTAGCGGTTGGAACGGGTCATGTAATGGAATTCTACGGAGAGACGATTCGTGATATGGGTATGGAAGAGAGAATGACACTTTGCAATATGGCAATTGAAGGGGGAGCGAAAGCTGGCATCATTGCACCAGATGAGAAAACATTTTCTTATGTAAAAGGGCGTGAATATGCACCGAAAGACTATGAAACGTTTACGGGAAAATGGTCGGAGCTTTATACAGATTCAGATGCAATTTATGATTTACATATTTCGGTAGATGTTACGGATTTAGCACCGTATGTCACTTGGGGAACAAATCCTAGTATGGGTGTTCCTATTGATGAAAAATTACCAGAGAAGCATAACGAAAATGATGAAAGAGCATTTTCATATATGGGATTGAGCCCTGGGCAAAGTACGTTTGAAATTCCTGTTAAGCATGTCTTCATTGGTTCTTGTACAAATTCACGTTTATCTGACTTAGAAATTGCTGCATCTGTTGTAAAAGGGAAAAAGGTAAAAGAAGGTGTGCGAGCACTCGTTGTACCAGGATCAAAAAGTGTGAGAGAGCGGGCGATGCAAAAAGGCTTACATCGCATATTTGAAGAAGCGGGATTTGAATGGAGAGAGCCTGGATGTTCAATGTGTCTTGGGATGAATCCAGATCAAGTACCTGAAGGAGAACATTGTGCTTCTACTTCAAATCGTAATTTTGAAGGAAGGCAAGGGAAAGGAGCACGAACACATTTAGTAAGTCCAGCTATGGCTGCAGCAGCTGCGTTATATGGTCATTTTGTTGATATTAGAAAGGAGAGTTACGATGGAACCATTTCATATTCATAAAGGTACTGCCGCAGTACTTATGAATGATAACATTGATACAGATCAAATTATCCCGAAGCAATATTTGAAGAGAATTGAAAGGACGGGATTTGGAAAATATTTATTTGATGAGTGGCGTTACGATAATGAGCGCCATGAAAATCCTAATTTCCCCCTTAATGCACAAGAACGAAAAGGAGCAAGTATATTAATTACAGGTGATAATTTTGGATGTGGTTCTTCAAGAGAACATGCTCCGTGGGCGCTTGCGGATTATGGTTTCCGCGTTATTATCGCCGGAGGATTTGCAGATATTTTTTATATGAATTGTATGAAGAATGGTATGTTACCGATTGTAATGGATAAAGAGATGCGTGAACAACTTGCCAAAACGAATGCGAGAGATCAAATGGAAGTTGATTTAGAGAATGAAGTAATTATTACGAATACGCACAGGTTTCATTTTACAATCGAGAAAATGTGGAAAGAAAAATTATTAAATGGTCTAGATGAAATCAGCATTACGATGCAATACGAACGAGAAATTGGAGAGTATGAAAGAGAGATAGCCTTATATTAAGAAATAACGGAATATTAAAAATGTATTTACATTCAGAATTAACTGTTATATACTATGTGAAAATCAGAGGAGAAAGGGAGTAAGTATTATGAATATCGTGCAATCTATAAAAATGCTTACACAACTACATCATCATACATGAAACCCTTGAACCTAACGTGAAAACGTGTAGGCACAAGGGTTATTCCCGTTGTACCTACACTCTACTAAAGAGCCTTGTAGGTATTTTGTCTACAAGGCTCTTTTTATTTTCGGTTTGGGTGGATCGAATGGGCATAAATTAAAGAGGGAAAGGTGTGTGAAATGAGATGACAAAGTGGAAACGGGCAAATCCGAATGGAACGAGAGATTACTTATTCGAAGAATGTACGTTAATTGAAGAAGTGGAACAAAAATTAAGACGGACCTTTTTAGAGAGAGGTTATGAAGAAATAAGGACACCTACAATTGAATTTTATGATGTTTTTGCATTTCAAAACAGGCCGATAGATGAAGAAAAGATGTATAAATTTTTCGATGAAAAAGGACGGATTATCGTTTTACGCCCAGATATGACAATTCCTTTAGCAAGAGTAATTGGAACACAGAGAGGGGATATTCCTCTTAAAGTAACTTATAGCGGGAATGTATTTCGGGCGAATGAGTCCCTTACTGGGAAATATAATGAAATAGTGCAAAGTGGTATTGAAATTATCGGGATTGAAAATGTAAGGGCTGAAATTGAATGTGTGATAAGCGTAATTCAAGCACTTCAAAAATTAAAGGTGCAATCTTTCACAATTGAGATTGGGCAAGTGCAGTTATATAAATGTATCGTAAAAAAGCTCCCCATTAATGATGAAGAAGAGAAGTTACTTAGAACGTATATTGAAAGTAAAAATTATGCTGGACTCTCACACTTTATAGAAGAAAAGAAATTAAATCGGTGTGATGAAACAGTAAGGTTACTTGAGAAACTACCAAGGTTATTCGGGAGTTTAGATGTTGTTGAGGAAGCAGAAAAACTCGCCTCAAGTAATGAAATGAAAATGGCCATTGCGAGAGTGAAAGAAATATATGAAACAATTGAACAGTTAGGATATGGCTCTTACATATCAATTGATTTAGGTATGGTTCAACATTTGGATTATTATACGGGTGTTATTTTCAAAGGGTATATATATGAAATTGGAGAAGAGATTGTTAGTGGCGGAAGATATGATGAGTTAATTGGAAATTTTGGAGAGATGATGCCAGCGGTTGGGCTCGCGGTGCAAGTAAATCAAATAGTTAAGGCACTTCAAGAGCAGCAAGAACCATATAAACGAAAGAGAATAGATATTATGATTCATTATGAGTTAAATAGATTAGCAGAAGCGGAAAGGTTACGAAATTTACTGCAAAAGGACGGGAAGAATGCCCAGTTATCTTTATTCTCTAATTTAAACGATACTTTTCAATTTGCAAACAAGAATAAAATAATGACAGTCGTTGAGGCGAAGAGTGAGTCACTAGTGGAATATGTATGGAGAGAGAAATGGATCATCCAGAAAGAAGGGGAGGCTTCATGCGTAACATTCAAATTGCGTTGACGAAAGGAAGATTAGAAAAGCATGTTATTCCACTGTTTGAAAAAATTGGAATTGATTGTTCGGAGCTCAAAGATAAAGGAAGAAAACTTGTGTTTAAAAGTAAAAACACAAACATTTCATTTATTTTAGTGAAAGCGGTAGATGTTGCTACTTATGTAGAACATGGCGTAGCTGATATTGGAGTCGTTGGAAAAGATATATTAATGGAATTTGAGAAAGATATATATGAGATGGTCGATTTAGGAGTGGGCGTGTGTAAATTTTGTGTCGCTTCTATTCCTACGTATAATCCGAAGAGTTATCGAAAAAAACGAATTGCTACGAAATATCCGCACATTACTTCTACATATTTTCATGATAAAGGGGAGGATGTAGAAATTATTAAAATAGAAGGATCTGTAGAGATTGCTCCACTTCTAGGTTTGGCAGATGCAATTGTTGATATTGTTGAAACAGGAAAAACATTACAAGAAAACGGGTTAATTGTATTTGAGGAAATGTGCTCTATATCAGCTCGAATGATTGTGAATAAGGCTGCATTGAAAACTAAAAAAGACGAAATATTCTGCATTATAAATATGATGGAACAAGAAATTTTGTCAGGGAAATAGGGGGGACTTTAAATGGAGATAGTTTTTGAAGATTTCCAAGAGGCTTTATCGAAAATAAAATCGCTACGAGAAAGCGCTAATATAATAGAAGAAACTGTTCAAAGAAGTGTAAGTGAAATTGTTCAAAACGTAAGGGAGAGTAAAGATGAGGCTTTATCGTTCTATACAAAAAAGTTTGATGGTGTAGAGACAAAAGATTTTCGTGTAAGTGAGGAAGAAATAAAACAAGCAAGTAAGTTTGTAGAACAAGCTTTTTTAGAAGCGTTAAAAGAGGCGAAGAAAAATATTATCTCGTATCACGAAAAGCAAAAAAGACAATCTATGTTTGATTGCGTGAGTGAAGGGGTAATTAGAGGGCAGCTTATTCGTCCGTTAGAAAATGTAGGTGTATATGTGCCGGGCGGGACTGCTTCGTATCCTTCATCAGTATTAATGAATGTATTGCCAGCAAAACTCGCAGGAGTGAAAAAAATTGTAATGGTAACACCGCCGAAGCAAGGAGGAATTGATCCGCATATTTTAGCTGCTGCAAGTCTTGCAGGTGTAGATGAAATATATATGGCCGGTGGTGCTCAAGTAATTGCTGCTCTAGCATATGGAACGGAATCGATTCCTAAAGTAGATAAAATAGTTGGACCAGGGAATTTATATGTCGCGCTAGCGAAGCGAGAAGTATATGGGATAGTCAATATCGATATGATTGCTGGACCATCAGAAATTGTAGTTATCGCAGATGAAACAGGAAATGCCGAATATATTGCTGCTGATTTATTATCACAGGCAGAACATGACGAGAGGGCAACAGCTATTTGTATTACAACAAATATAAAGCTTGCTAAAGAAGTAGAAAGAGAAATAGAAAGGCAGCTAGAGACGTTGCCTAGAAGTGAAATCGCTCGTGAATCCATAAAAAGAAATGGAGCAATTTTTATTGTCCCTTCTTTAGAAGAGGCGTTTCATTTATCAAATGAAATCGCTCCAGAACATTTAGAGTTACACATAAAAGAGCCAATGAATGCTCTAGCTTATGTAAAGCATGCTGGATCAATTTTTCTTGGTCCATATGCACCTGAACCGCTCGGAGATTATTTGGCGGGGCCGAATCACGTATTACCGACAAGTGGAACGGCAAGATTTTTTTCTCCGTTATCCGTCGATGATTTCGTAAAAAAATCAAGCTTCGTTTCGTATACGGAAGAAGCGTTAAGAAGTGTACAGCATCATATTGTAGAACTTGCAAATAAAGAAGGTTTACATGCACACGCAAGAGCAATCCAAATTAGGTTTAAGGAGGAAGAATAATGCGCGAGTCTAGTCAAGTACGTGAGACGACGGAAACAAAAATTAAATTAAGTTTGCAACTTGATGAAAGTACGAATGTTTCTGTGCAAACAGGAGTTGGATTTTTTGATCATATGCTAACTTTATTTGCTAGACACGGAAGATTTGGTTTGCAAATTGAAGCTGAAGGTGATGTATTCGTTGATGCTCATCATACGGTTGAAGATGTTGGAATTGTACTCGGAACTTGCTTGAAAGAATCATTGCAAAATAAAGAGGGGATTAACCGTTACGGCTCAGCGTATGTACCGATGGATGAATCTTTAGGATTTGTAGCGATTGATATAAGCGGGCGCTCATATATTGTATTTCAAGGTGAATTAACAAATCCAAAGCTAGGGGATTTTGACACAGAATTAACGGAAGAATTTTTTAGAGCAGTTGCTCATGCTGCAAATATTACGTTACATGCTCGCATTTTATACGGAAGCAATACACATCACAAAATTGAAGCTTTATTTAAAGCGTTCGGTCGAGCGCTTAGAGAGGCAGTCGATAAAAATGCCAATATTAATGGTGTAAATTCAACGAAAGGGATGTTGTAATTGATTGCAATTATAGATTATGGAATGGGAAATATTCGTAGTGTGGAACAAGCATTAAAATATATTGGAACAGAGTACATCATAACGGATGATAAAAAAGAAATATTGAGAAGTGATGGAGTTATTTTACCAGGAGTAGGCACATTTCCGAAAGCGATGGGCGTTTTAGAAGAAAAAGATTTAGTATGTGTGCTAAAAGAAGTTGGGAGTTTAGGAAAACCGCTTCTGGGTATTTGCTTAGGAATGCAGCTTTTATTTGAAAAAAGTGAGGAATTACAAAATTGTAACGGATTAAATTTATTGCCAGGTGTTATTCGAAAGTTAAAAGTTCCTTATAAAATTCCACATATGGGGTGGAATGAATTAAAAAAAGAAGGAGAAATATCGCTTTGGAATGGAGTAGAGGACGGTTCTTTCGTATATTATGTCCACTCTTATTATGCAGATTGTCCGAATGAAATTGTGTATGGGGCAAGTGAATATGGAGTGAAAGTACCTGGTTTTGTAGCAAAAGGAAATATATTTGGCGCACAGTTTCATCCTGAAAAAAGTGGGGAAATTGGGATGCGAATGTTAAAAAATTTCAAAGGGGTGGTAGAAGCATGGAAATCTTCCCAGCTATCGATATAAAAGAAGGACGATGCGTCAGGCTTTATCAAGGAGAGTTTAGTAAAGAAACGGTGATGAATGAAGATCCAGTCGCACAAGCAATCATATTTGAAAAACTTGGAGCGAAAATACTACACGTTGTTGATTTAGATGGAGCGATTGTTGGGGAGTCAGTAAATTTACCTGTCATTGAAAAAATATGCAAGGCGGTACGTATTCCGGTGCAAATTGGAGGAGGAGTTCGATCACTCGCGGCAGTGGAGAAGTTGTTGTCAGTAGGTGTAGAAAAAGTGATATTAGGAACGGCTGCCCTTTACGATAAATCATTTTTAGAAGAAGCGGTTCGTCTATATAAGGAGCAAATCATAGTTGGAATTGATGCGAAAAATGGTTTCGTAGCAACGAGGGGCTGGTTAGATGTGTCTGAAATTTCGTACATCGATTTAGCGAAGCAAATGGAAAGTATAGGTGTTCAAACGATTGTGTTTACGGACATTTCAAAAGATGGGACACTTGCAGGACCAAATTTTGAGCAATTAGAGTTACTGCAAAAAAGCGTGGGTATTCGTGTGATTGCATCTGGAGGTGTCGCATCTATTCAACATGTGAAAAGATTAAATGATATGAACATATATGGCGTCATTATTGGGAAGGCACTTTACGAGAAAACGATTGATTTAGAAAAAGTGTTACAGGTAACAAAACTATGTTAGCAAAACGAATTATTCCATGTCTAGATGTGAAAGAAGGGCGGGTAGTAAAGGGTGTGAATTTTATAGGGTTACAAGACGTCGGTGATCCTGTTGAAATAGCCGCATTATATAATGATGCGGGAGCAGATGAAATCGTATTTTTAGACATTACTGCGACGCATGAAGGGCGAAAAACGATTATAGATGTTGTAGAAAAAACTGCTTCAAAAGTATTCATACCTCTCACAGTTGGCGGGGGGATTTCAAGTGTTAAAGATATGTACAATTTACTAAGAGCTGGAGCAGATAAAGTTTCAATAAACTCAGCGGCAGTGAGAAATCCGAAGTTAATCCAGGAAGGTGCGGAGCATTTTGGCTCACAATGTATTGTCGTAGCAATCGATGCTAGAAAAGTAGCAGAAGATAAATGGAATGTATACGTAAATGGCGGAAGACTTAATACGGGAATGGATGCAATCGAATGGGCGAAGCACGTTGCCCAGCTCGGGGCAGGAGAAATTTTGTTGACGAGTATGGATGCAGATGGAACGAAAAACGGATATGATCTTCGTTTAACAGGAGCAATTTCAAACAGCGTTTCTGTTCCAGTAATCGCATCAGGGGGATGTGGTCATGTGAATCACATTATAGAAGTATTTCAAAAGACAACAGTTGATGCAGCATTAGCAGCATCAATCTTTCATTATGGTGAAGCGACTGTACAAGATGTAAAGAGAAAATTAAGAGAAGCAAACGTTGAGGTGCGGTTATGAAACCTAATTTTGCAAAAGGATTGATACCAGCTGTTGTTATCGAGGAAGATACGAAAGAAGTTTTAATGTTAGCTTATATGAATGAAGAAGCGTATGACAAGACGCTGGAAACGAAAAGAACATGGTTTTATTCCCGTTCGAGACAATCGTTATGGAATAAAGGAGGTACATCGGGAAATGTCCAATATGTGCAATCACTTTATTTAGACTGTGATCAAGATGCAATCGTTGTTGTCGTAAAGCAAGTAGGGCCTGCTTGCCATACGGGAGAAAAAACGTGTTTTCACTACAAAATTATATAGGGGGATACATATGGAAGATATCCTTAAGTTATTATTTGAAACAATTGAAGAACGAAAGAAAAATCCACTCTCTGAATCATATACGAATTATTTATTTTCAAAAGGTGAAGATAAAATTTTAAAGAAAATTGGTGAGGAGTGCACCGAAGTAATTATTGCGTCTAAAAATAATGATAAAGAAGAAATAGTAAAAGAAATGGTTGATGTGTTCTATCACTGTTTTGTTCTATTAGCCGAAAAAAATATTCCATTAGAAGATGTCATGCAAGAAATGAAAGAAAGAAATGGAAAGCTTTCGCGAGTAGGGGACAGAAGAGAAATAGATACATTATAAGGGGGAATATGGATGAAAGTGGACTATCACATTCATTTAGAAGAAGGGCCATATTCAATAGGGTGGCTAGCTAAAATAAATGATGCGCTACAATATTTTGAACCGCTTAAAGAAGAAAAACATTCCATGGAATGGCTTATGAAAACACAAGAACGCCTGCAAAGACGTGTGAAGGAAGGTCCATTTACAGCGAAATGGATTGATTTATATTTAGAAGAAGCTGTGCGAAAAGGTATAAAAGAAGTTGGTATTGTCGATCATTTATATCGTTTTCATGAAGCGAAAGGATATTATGAAAAGTATGTAGATATTAGTGATTCTAAGCTTGGTCGCCTGCAAAAAGAATGGTTAGATCAAGTAAGAGTAACGTCTATTTATGATTTTACAAAGGCGATTGAAGAGGCAAAAGAGCGATGGAGTAAACGAGGGATAACGCTCAAACTTGGAATTGAAGCGGATTATTTTATCGGGGGTGAACAAGAGTTAAAAGGTTTACTAGCATTAGGAAACTTTGATTATGTAATCGGTTCGGTCCATTTTATAGATGGATGGGGATTTGATAATCCAGATACGAAAGAGTATTTTGGTACGCATGAGTTACATACTTTATATCACACGTTTTTCGCTACAGTTGAAAGTGCTGTTCGTTCCGAGCTTTTTGATATTATAGCTCACCTCGATAACATAAAAGTATTTAATTATCGATTGGATGAGAATGAACAGCTTTCTTATTATAAGGAAATTGCTCGTGCGTTAGTGGAAACAAATACAGCAACAGAAATAAATGCGGGATTGTACTATCGATATCCTGTGCGCGAAATGTGCCCAAGTCCGCTTTATTTACAAGTATTAGCTAAGCATGGAGTTCCGATTACTCTATCCTCAGATGCCCATTATCCGAATGATTTAGGAAAGTATGTGGAAGAGAATATAAAGACATTACGCAATCATGATATTTCTCACATAGCTACATTTACGAAACGAGTAAGAACGATGAGATTGCTTGAAGAAGAAGGAATAATTTCAAAATGAAACAAGATTTTTTGATGAAAATCACCCTTTTTGTTCAAAATAAGAAAGAATGAAAAGGAGGATAAAAAATGGCGAAACAACAAAATAAACAAAACGTACAAGCGGCAGATCAAGCCTATACTTCTGAAACAAATAATACTGCTAACTCAGTTATTGAGGAACAAATTAGCGATACAGTTGCAGAAGGAACAATCGATGCGAAGCTTGGGAAAGAATCGCAAGAAAAAGCGTAAAAAGAGGGGAGAGTTGCATCTCCTCTTTTTTTATGGAAAAGTGTCGATTTTCAAAACTATAATCAAATTCCTTGGTTTTTATATGTAGATTTCTTACAATGAAATATAAGAGATATCATATTTTGTATAGAAGAGGTGTTAGTAGTGGCGAAAATATTAGTAGCAGGAAAAATTCCAGAAATCGGATTAGAATTATTGAAAAATCATGATGTAGAAATGTACAATAAAGAAGAATTAATTAGTGTAGAAGAGTTAACAGAACGTGTAAAAGATAAAGATGCACTTTTAAGCTTACTTTCTACGAAGGTATCGAAAGAGGTTATTGACGCAGCACCAAACTTGAAAATTATCGCAAATTATGGTGCTGGTTACGATAATATTGATTACACATATGCAGGAGAAAAAGGAATTGCGGTAACGAATACACCGAAAGTATCAACTGAAGCGACAGCAGAATTAACATTTGCACTTCTTTTAGCAGCGGCACGTAGAATTCCTGAAGGTGATACGTTATGTCGTACAACTGGATTTAACGGATGGGCACCGTTATTCTTCTTGGGCCGCGAAGTACACGGTAAGACAATCGGAATTATTGGCCTTGGAGAAATCGGGAAGGCAGTTGCAAAGCGTGCGAGAGCATTTGGAATGAATGTTATATATACAGGACCAAATCGAAAGCCTGAAGCTGAAAGTGAACTGGAAGCGACATACGTAACGTTGGAAGGATTATTACAAACAGCGGACTTTATTACAATTAACTGTGCTTATAATCCGAAATTACATCATATGATTGATGAAGAACAGTTTAAAATGATGAAGAAAACAGCATATATTATAAATGCTTCACGTGGACCAATTATGAATGAATCAGCACTTGCTCATGCACTAAAAACGAATGAAATCGAAGGTGCAGCTCTTGACGTATTTGAATTTGAACCGAAAATTACAGAAGAGCTAAAAGGATTAAAGAATGTAGTACTTGCTCCTCACGTAGGAAATGCAACATTCGAAACACGTGATGCAATGGCTGAAATGGCAGTAAGAAATATTTTAGCTGTATTAAATGGTGAAGAACCTGTAACACCTGTAAATCAAAAAGTATTAGTTACAAAATAAAAAAGAAACCTTCCGAAATACGGAAGGTTTTTTTATTTTTCTTTATTCGCTTTTTTAGAAGGTCTTTGTCTAATAAATTGAGATAACATATACAAAATGTATAGTGGAATGGCAATGAATAAGAAAACAGAAATGTTGCCAAAACTTGTTTGGTACATTGTGATAATAATTCCAACTAAAAATAGTGTAATAATTATGCTATATCGTGGAATTGGTACATCTTTTAAACTTGGGATACGAACACGGCTCACCATTAAAAATGCGAACGTTACAAATACGGTAATGAGAACGATTTTTGGAATGGTATGTGAAAATAATGTTAAGAAAGCAACAAGCCCTCCTGCTGCAGTAATCGGAACTCCAGTGAAATATTTCATAGAAGTAGAAGATGGTGTTACATTAAATCGTGCTAAGCGATATGCTCCGAACAGAGGGAATAATCCCGCTATGTATAGTCCAATGATTCCGTAGTTGGAAAAAGATGTGTAATACATTAAAACAGCAGGTGCTGCGCCAAATGTTACAACATCCGCGAGTGAATCAAGCTCTTTTCCCATTTGTGAATCAACGCGTAATAAACGAGCGACACGACCATCAAGACTATCTAACATCATCCCGATCAGTACTAAAATAGCAGCTGATTTATAATATCCTAAAGATGCATAGCCGATTGACAAAAATCCGCTATATAAATTCCCGAGCGTAAATAAGTTTGGAATAGCTGCTCTATACAAAATCTGATCCCTTGCTTTCTGTTATAAATTCTTAATTAGTGTATGAAAGTTTACTTATTTTATCATACCATAAATTTCTTTCTCAAACGAAAAAAATTCCCAATTTGTGAAAGATTTGAAGTGTAAGTAAAAAAGAAGCAACTTTTCACAAAGTTGCTTCTAACATTATTCAAATTTCGTTGTCATCGTTCCATTTTTATATCGATTGTTAGGATCGAACCGTAATAAATCTCCATAAATCAGTTTGTCAGAGAGTTTTAAATCTGTTTTTGCTTTTTCAATATACGGCTGACATAGCGCTACATCTGCCTCTTCACCGGAGCTTTTTTTGTAGCACATATTTTTTGTGTACACATAATCCTCTGTTACAAAACTACCATCGCGCATTATCATAAGAGGATCTTTTTCTTTTATAAATAAGTCAGTTCCAAATTCAACTGATTGATTCGTTTTAATACCAAGTAAATGAAGTAACGTTGGTTTAATATCAATTTGACCAGATACTTTAGAGATGACCTTTCCCTCTTGGCCAGGCACATGAATAATGAGAGGGACGCGTTGTAATTGCATAGAATCAAACGGTGTAATAGCGTCTTTCCCAAGGAACTGAGCCATAGCTGCATTATGGTTTTCAGAAATGCCGTAATGATCACCATAAATGACAATAACGGAATTATCATATAGTCCTTCGTCTTTCAATTGTTTAATAAATAATTTAAGAGCTTCATCCGTGTAACGAACGGTTGGGAAGTAGCGATTTAAAACACCACTTTCGGAATTAAATTCATCAACATATTGATCTTCTGGATTTAGAAGAAATGGAAAATGATTTGTTAAAGTAATAAATTTCGTATAGAACGGTTGTGGTAAAGATTTTAACTTTGGAATAGATTGCTCAAAGAACTCTTTATCTTTTAATCCCCAACCGACAGACATTTGTTCAGTGCCTGCGTAATCATTTAAATTAAAGTAACGATCATATCCAAGCGCTGGATACATTACGTCACGATTCCAAAACGTTTTATCGTTTGAATGGAAGACAGCAGAAGAATATCCGTATTTCTTTAATTGTTCTGGTGTGGCAGTGTATTCATTTGTTGCATGAGTAAAGAATACAGAACCACGGTCTAACGGATAAAGGGAATTTTCAACGATAAATTCAGCATCAGAAGTTTTACCTTGTCCCGTTTGATGATAGAAGTTATCGAAGTAAAAACTATCTTTTATAAACTCATTTAAAAATGGAGTAATCTCTTTTCCATTTATTTTTTTATTAATAACAAAACTTTGTGTAGATTCCATTGAAATTAAAATTACATTTTTACCTTTTGCAGCTCCAAATAAGTTTTTATCAACTTGCTTATCTTTTGAGTCTGTATAGTTTTTAATTTCAGAGAATCCATCGCCACTTGCAAATACACGCTCAGCTGAAGACTTAGATTGAAGTGTAATATCAAATAGATGATATGTGTATAACCCTAAATTTTTCACGACAGTTTGACGATCAAATGAGCGTGAGAACATTTGTGGTTTATATATAACTGAAACAACAATTTGTAGTGCTAATAATACTGTTACACCGCTAAAGAAAGTTCGCTTCTCAGAGCGAGAAAGGGGTGTTTTATCACCAAATGATGGGAATTTACGCGAAATAAACATTAAAATAATTGCGTCTGCAAATAAAAGTAATGTTTTATACGTAAAGAGTTCTTTTATACTCGTCCCTAAGTCAGCCATATTATTTGTTTGGAATAAAACAGGGAAAGTAACAAAATCGTTATAGAACCCGTAAAACATTGCATTTCCAAATAAAATAAATGACAGTATAAAACTAATTACAATAATAATTCGGTTTCGGTACTTAGATGCAAGTAAAGCGAAACCAAAAAATAAAAGTAACGAAGCTAGTGGATTAATAAAAAGCATAAACTCTTCAAAGAAGTTATCAATTCTAATATCAAATGCTAGCTTGTACACAATATATGTTTTTATCCATAATAAAACGACTGCAACTAGTGCAAATCGCAGTTTTGGAAACAGATTTTGTAGCATAATATACTCCTCTCCTAAAAGCATGACGGTTCTTGTGAGCCGGTTTGATTAGCGCCTCATTTTATATATACGAACAGTCCTTTGTTATTATGTTTATTATACTATGAGTATCATTATACGAAAATAAAAGAGAGTTGTGGGCTTTTTTATAATAATTGAGTAGAAAAAGGGCAGTGGGAGACAATAAAACGGAGTTTCTATGTATGATAATTATCGTGCGCAAAAAGAATCGAGTAATAAAACGGAGGTTATAATGCGAAAATTATTATATTTTATAGTATGCAGTAGTGTTATACTTTTTGCTTCACCGAGTGTGTCGGTAGCACAATATGATGCACCCCTTATGGAAGATGCCCTTTATTCTGTTTTATTTCCAAAAATAAATAAGGCAATTGAAAAACAATATGGGAGCTTGAAGCCTTATCAATGTCCTAAAATTATTAGTTTAAAAAAAGTGTATAGTGGTACATATTTATTTCAAGCGAGTATTGAAGTAACGAAGTATGAACAGGTTGGTGGGCAAATTGTTCCACCATTTGAGAAGGTAACGATTACATTTAATAACGAAGAGGGCGAATGGGAAGTGACAAAGGTTTCAGTAAAGCGCTTACCAAATGATACAAAATTAAACTGTAAAAAAACAATATAAAAAATTGTTTGACAAATAAAATGGTCCTTTGGTATTGTTAATAGCAACAATTAGATGTTTGAAAATTAAATAGACTTACCTCATCTACTCTCAAAGGTAGAGGCCGCGATAGGAAAGAGTAAGCTATGGGAGATTTAGTGGAATCTGTGATCATAGGTTGAAAGGGACTATTGCCGAAATATAAGAATAACCATCTTATTCATATATTGGGACTGCATTGAATAAATGTAGTACTGTCATAAGATTTATTTTATGAAGAGCTATTTGGAGATGTTGATGCGGTTTCTTATTTTGAGAAGATAACAACTCGTTTATTTTTTCAATATATATTTTTCCTAATAAGAAACGCGTGTGAACATTGTTCCGCGCGTTTTTTGTCTATCTAAAAGCGTGCTGCAATGAATAGAAGATTGGGGTTATGAGTTTTAGAGGAAATAAGGGAGGAATTTAAATGTATTTACACGGCACAAGCCGAATCAATGGGCAAGGACACTTAGAAATTGGTGGGTGCGATACGACGCAGCTAGCAAAACAATACGGAACACCACTTTATGTATACGATGAAGAGTCTATTCGAGGAAAGTGCCGCGCGTTTCATCGTGCTTTTAAAGAAAGTGGTTTCTCTTATCAAGTAGCATATGCAAGCAAGGCGTTCTTGTGCATGGAGATGTGCCGAGTAGCTCGTGAAGAGAATATGTCTTTAGATGTTGTTTCTGGAGGAGAATTATATACTGCGCTCCAAGCTGGTTTTCCGGCATCGCGTATTCATTTTCACGGAAATAATAAAACAGAAGAAGAAATGATTATGGCTCTTCAGGCGAATATCGGTTGTTTTGTAGTAGATAATTTCTTAGAATTAGAAATCTTGCACGATTTAGCAATGCAACATGGGAAATTTGTGAACATATTAATCCGTGTAACGCCTGGAGTAGAGGCACATACACACGAATATATAACAACAGGTCAAGAGGATTCGAAATTTGGATTTGGTGTTTCAAATGGTCAAGCGATGCAAGCAATTGAGCTTGCCTTGCAAAAATCAAATTATAATGTGCTAGGAATTCACTCGCACATCGGATCACAAATATTTGAAACGGCTGGATTTGTTCGAGCAATTGAAGTACTCCGCCAATTTTTAGAAGAAGTGAGAGAGCGAACACATTATGTGATGAAAGTATTAAATGTGGGCGGAGGTTTCGGTATACGTTATACGGATTCAGATACACCGTTAACACTTGAAACGTATGTGCACGCTGTAACAAGTAGGATAAGAGAACAATTTACATTATGTGAATATCCGCTTCCAGAAGTATGGATTGAACCAGGTCGTAGTATCGTAGGTGATGCGGGAACAACACTTTATACAGTCGGAGCGGTGAAAGAGATTCCTGGCATTCGGAAATATGTTTCAGTCGATGGTGGAATGACAGATAATTTAAGACCAGCTCTATACGGAGCCCGTTATGAGGCGATGTTGGCGAATCGAGGGAATGATGAGAATGAGGAACTCGTTTCGATTGCTGGGAAATGCTGTGAAAGTGGAGATATGCTGATTTGGGATATTAACTTACCGCAAGTTGCTTCTTCTGATTTACTAGCAATTTCTTGTACGGGGGCATATGGGTACTCGATGGCGAATAATTATAATCGTATTCGTAGACCAGCTGTCGTCTTTGCGAAAGGCGGGACGTCACAAATTGTCGTAGAACGTGAAACATATGAAAATATCATTGGGAACGATCGCATACGTATTAAAGAGCTGGTGTGAATGAGAAAGAAGGAGTTGTCTAGTAAAGGCAACTCCTTTTAAAAAAAGAAAAATAATTAAATATATCGGAAAACTAGGATTGAAAAAAATCAGAATTGTGATAAAATACAAATACAAAGCTTATCAAGAGAAGCTGAGGGAACTGGCCCTACGAAGCTCGGCAACCTGCTTATAGAAAGCAAGGTGCTAAATCCAGCAAAATGGAATCCATTTTGAAAGATAAGGTAAAATATATTACCGAACAGTCTTTTCGAAATGGGAAAGATTTTTTTTATGAATAAAAAGGGGGGGCTGTTTGCGTGAGCGTACGGGAGCATTTTGATGAAGTATCTGAGAAAATTCAAGCGATGCTTGCTGATATGAAATATGGTTCCATTACAATTGTTGTGCAAGATGGAAAAGTGATTCAATTAGAAAAAAGTGAAAAGGTTCGTTTAAAGTAAAAAGCGCTGACTAGAAAAACTAGAGGCGGTTTTAATCTATTTTTAATAGGTTAAAGCCGTCTTTTTGCTTTTACAGGGGGAAAAAACATGTTGACGTACGAAACGTGGAAAGAAAATAGTGTTTCATTTTCTGAAGAAGATGAAACGAAAGGCGCGCTATCAGTATTAAGTTGGGCTTATAAAGAATATAAAGATGAAATTGTATATGCATGTAGCTTTGGGGTGGAGGGAATGGTTTTATTGCATCTTATAAACCAAGTAAATCCATCTGCTAAAGTTGTATTTTTGGATACAAATGTTCATTTTCAAGAAACGTACGAATTAATTAAGAAGGTACGCGAGAGATTTCCTTCATTAAATATTATAGAAAAACAGCCAGAACTTACACTCGATGAACAAGCGAAGCTTCATGGAGAGAAGTTATGGGAAAGTAATCCGAATCTTTGCTGTAGTATTAGAAAAATTTTACCGTTAGAAAAATCATTAGCAGCGGAAAAAGCGTGGATATCAGGCTTAAGAAGGGAACAATCAGAAACGCGTAAGCATACACAGTTTATAAATCAAGATCGTCGTTTTCAATCTATTAAAGTTTGTCCGCTCATTCATTGGACTTGGAAAGAAGTTTGGCGATATGTATATAAACATAGTTTGCCGTATAACCCATTGCATGATGTTGGCTATCCGAGTATTGGGTGTGAGAAATGTACATTACCTGTAGGTGATGGTGGCAACTCAAGAGATGGAAGATGGGCTGGGAAAATGAAGACGGAATGTGGCCTTCACTTTCAATGAGATAGATTTTGAAATAAAGCTAAGAAGGGATATAAGAAGATGAGTACAACAAATGAATTAGTAAACCGCATTGATGAAACATATGAAATATCGAACATTGTAAAGGAAATCGAGATAGACAAAATTGCACTTAGTGATTTAGAACTTTTGGCGACAGGAGGATATAGCCCTCTTACAGGATTTTTAGGGGAGAGAGATTATGATTCAGTAGTAGAAACGCTTCGTTTAGCAAATGGTAGCGTATGGAGTATACCGATTACACTACCGGTAACAGAAGAAGTAGCGGAGAAACTGCAGGTTGGAGAGGAAGTAAAACTTGTCAACGCCGGAAATGTATATGGTGTTATTCAAATAGAAGATATTTTTGTACCAGATAAAGAAAAAGAAGCGTTACTTGTATATAAAACGACGGATGAAGCACATCCAGGGGTGAAAAAATTATATGAACGACCAAATGTTTACGTTGGAGGAGCTATTATTCTTACAAAACGCTTTGGAAATAATCCGTTTCCTTCTTATCATTTAGATCCAATTGAAACGAGAGAAGAATTTAAAAAACGCGCTTGGAAAACAGTAGTTGGATTTCAAACGAGAAACCCAGTACATCGTGCCCATGAGTATATTCAAAAATCTGCCCTTGAAATTGTAGATGGTCTCTTTTTAAATCCGCTCGTTGGGGAAACGAAGTCAGATGATATTCCTGCTGATGTAAGGATGGAAAGCTATGAAGTATTACTTCAAAACTATTATCCGAAAGATCGTGTCTTTTTAGGTGTATTTCCTGCAGCAATGCGTTACGCAGGACCAAGGGAAGCGATATTTCATGCACTAGTAAGAAAGAACTTTGGTTGTACCCACTTTATTGTAGGGCGTGATCATGCTGGGGTAGGAGACTATTACGGAACATATGAAGCGCAGGAAATCTTTACGAATTTTACAGTAGAAGAGTTAGGGATTACGCCGTTATTTTTTGAACATAGTTTTTACTGCACGAAATGTGAAGCAATGGCTTCAACGAAAACATGTCCGCATGGAAAAGAAGACCGTGTCATCTTATCGGGTACGAAAGTACGAGAAATGTTAAGGAATGGTGAGATTCCGCCAAGTACATTTAGTCGTAAAGAAGTAGTGGAAGTGCTAATTAAAGGTTTGAAAAAAGAAGTAGTAACAGAATAGGGAGAGAATGAGATGGATACGAATATTACTTGGCATACAGCTTCTGTTTCAAAAGATGAGAGAAGAGTGAAGAATGGGCATCACAGTTTTGTAGTTTGGTTTACTGGTTTATCAGCTTCGGGTAAATCTACAGTAGCGAATGCGGTTGCTCGCAAACTGTTTGAAAAGAATATCGGAAATTATGTGCTAGATGGGGATAATATTCGCCAAGGTTTAAATAAAGATTTAGGTTTTTCTGAAAGTGATCGCATGGAAAATATAAGACGTATTGGTGAAGTGGCGAAGTTATTTGTAGATCAAGGAACTGTTGTCCTTACAGCGTTTATTTCACCATTTCGAGTAGACCGAAAACAAGTTAGGGAACTATTAGCTGCAGATGAGTTTATAGAAGTGTTTGTAAAATGTCCAATTGAAGAGTGTGAGAAACGTGATCCGAAAGGACTTTATAAAAAGGCGAGAAAAGGTGATATTAAAGAGTTTACAGGTATCGATTCACCGTATGAGGAACCAAAACAAGCAGAATTAATTGTAGAAACGCACAAGTATTCTATTGAAGAATGTGCAGAGCAAATTGTGAAGTACTTACAAGAGCGTAGTTTCATATAGGGGGATAAAAGATGAGTTATGAAAAAGTGTGGGCTAATAATGAAAAATTAAATCAAACAGAGAAAAAGAAATTAGAGAAAGACGGATTAGAAATCTTTAATGATATTCCTTACTATGCGGAGAATGGATTTGAATCTATTCCGAAAGAAGAGTGGGACGCTTTTAAATGGGCGGGATTGTATTTGCAAAGACCGAAAGAAGCGGGCTATTTTATGATGCGTGTCAACATTCCTTCTGGAATTATTACAAATGCGCAGGCAGAGGTGCTGGCTTCCATTGCTGAAGATTATGGGCGTGATGTGTTAGATATTACGACAAGACAGGCGATTCAGTTTCATTGGTTAGAAATTGGGCAAATTCCGGATATTTTTAAGAGGTTAGCTAGAGTTGGTTTATCTTCAGCAGGGGCATGCGGTGATATTACGCGTAATATTACAGGAAATCCACTTGCTGGAATTGATGCGAATGAACTATTTGATACAACATCGATTGTTAAAGAAATATACGATTACTTCCAACATAATGAAGAGTTTTCTAATCTACCACGTAAATTCAAAATGTCTATTAGTTCTAACATTTATAATTCAGCAAATGCAGAGATTAACTGTGTGGCGTTTACACCTGCTACGAAAGAAATAAATGGTGAGGAAAAGGTTGGGTTTCATATAAAAATAGGCGGAGGATTATCAGCTCGTCCATACTTAGCGGAAGAATTAGATGTATTCGTTTTACCAGAAGAAGTGAAGGCAGTGTCGATTGCAATTGCTACTATATTCCGTGATTTTGGATATCGTGAAAAACGCCACTTAGCACGTTTGAAATTTCTTGTCGCTGACTGGGGCGCTGAGAAATTTAAAGAGAAACTAGTAGAATACACAGGCCCATTGCAAAGTAAAGGGGAAAGTGCTCTCAAAGGATGGAATGCAGGATACTTTTATGGCGTTCAAGATCAAAAACAAGCAGGATTAAAGTATGTCGGCTTTAATGTACCAGTAGGGCGTTTACACGCAGAGGAAATGTTTGAGATTGCAAGAATTGCAAAGAAATATGGAAACGGGCAAATTCGAACTTGTAACTCACAAAACTTCATTATTCCGAATGTTCCGCCAGAAAATGTTGCAGGATTATTAAGTGAACCGTTGTTTGAAGCAATTTCAGCAAATCCGAAATCGTTTATCGGTCATGCGGTTTCATGTACTGGCATTGAGTATTGTAATCTTGCGCTAGTAGAAACGAAAGAAAGATTACGCAAAATCGCAGAGTACTTAGATACACAAATTGCACTCGATGTTCCAGTTCGAATTCATATGGTAGGATGCCCGAACTCATGTGGTCAACGTCAAATTGCTGATATTGGTTTGCAAGGGATAAAACTGAAAACGAAGGAAAAGGGAATCGTTGAGGCGTTTGAAATATATGTGGGCGGAACACTATTAGACGGAGGAGCATATAACGAAAAGTTAAAAGGGAAAATAGATGGAGAAGATTTGCCGGATGTTCTCGTGTCCTTTTTAAGTTATTTCCAAAAGAATAAATTACTAGCCGAAACGTTTTATGATTTCGTAGGACGTGTTGGAGTGGAAGAATTACAAATTGTACTAAATCGTGTATTAGAAGAAGTAATAGCATCTTAGGAGGGGCAATATGGACTTATATCGATTTGAAGCTGTATTAGTAAATAGTATTGTTCCAATTGTTGTCGTTGCTCAGAGTGAAGAACAGGCATTTAAGCTTGCGGAAATTGAGCTTGAAAAACATTTTTTACCGTTACCAGAAGTGAAAGAGATTTCTTTGTTTGAAAAAAAGAAGATTCGAAAAGGGGCGGCATTTGTTATTCATGAGTAGAGAACATGTAATACGAAATAATAGTAACTTCCATTCGTGATTAGGAGTGGAAGTTTCATTTTATAGTAGAAATGAGGAGAGATTATGGGGAAGGTTTATATCGTCGGGGCGGGTCCTGGTGATCCGGATTTAATTACTGTTAAAGGGTTGAGATGCATCGAGAAGGCTGATGTTATATTGTACGACCGTCTCGTAAATAAAGAATTGCTTTCTCATGCAAAGCCTGAAGCGGATTTAATTTATTGCGGGAAACTCCCAAATTATCACACGATGAAGCAAGAGACAATTAACACATTTCTTATTAAATATGCGAAAAAAGGAAAAGTTGTAACGAGACTTAAGGGCGGAGATCCATTTGTATTTGGAAGAGGTGGAGAAGAAGCTGAAGCGTTAGCGAAGCAAAGTATCCCATTTGAAATTATTCCTGGTATTTCAGCTGGTATAGCTGCTCCTGCTTATGCTGGAATTCCAGTAACGCATCGCGATGCAAGTGCAAGTTTTGCTGTTGTGACAGGGCACCGGAAAGAAGGGGCTGAAGAGGAAGTGAAGTGGGAAAGTTTAGCGAAAGGTGTAGATACATTAGCGGTCTATATGGGGGTTAGTAATTTACCTTACATATGTGAACAACTAATAAAACATGGAAAAGATCAAAGTACACCTGCCGCTATCATTGAGTGGGGAACGACATCTATGCAACGTACTGTTACAGCGACGTTAGGAACAATTGTAGATGTTGCCAAAAAAGAACGAATTCAAAATCCAAGTATGATTGTTATTGGAGAAGTTGTCCGTTTTAGAGAAAAGATACATTGGTTTGAGAAACAAACGGAAAATGCATATCAAGTAAGCGGAGTATTGTAAAATGAAGGCTGTTATATATATATGTCATGGAAGCCGTTTGAAAGCAGCAAAAGAAGAAGCGGTTGCATTTATTACGTCATGTATGAACCGTGTAGAGGCAAATATTCAAGAAATTTGTTTTTTAGAGCTAGCGAATCCTTCTATTGAAGAAGGATTTCGTACATGTGTGAAGCGTGGTGCTACAGAGATTGTCGCTATTCCTGTTTTTTTATTAGCGGCAGGACATGTAAAGAAAGATATTCCGTTTGAATTACGAAAGTTAAACGAGGAATATCCGGATATCAAAATAGTGTATGGTAATCCATTTGGTGTATCAGAAGTGCTTGTAAAAGCGGTATATAACGGAAGTGGTATTAAAGACTATAAAGAAGAAGTAACACTTTTGCTCGTTGCAAGAGGGAGTAGTGATCCGGAAACTTTACAAGACATAAAGTGGATTTCTTCTTTATTTCAAAAAGAAGAGAACATTAAAGAGGTGGAAGTTTGTTATTTAGCAGCCGCGGAGCCGAAGTTTGATGAGAGGTTGAAAGAAATTGTAGAACAAAAAGAACGGAACATTGTTGTGTTACCTTACTTATTATTTACAGGCTTACTCATGAAACATGTTGAGAAAGAAGTGCGTCAATATGAGTCGGAAGAGATAAAAATAAGTCCCTATTTAGGAAAGAATGTAGCGTTTCGAGAGATGTTAATTCAGAAAACAGAGGAAATATTGAAGGGAGATCAATATGTATCCACTTACAGTGCGAGTTGATAAGAAACGTGTTGTTGTCATTGGTGGAGGGAAAGTAGCGGGGTTTAAAATTATTCCTTTACTAAAACAAGGTGCGGATATTGTTGTAGTAAGTACAGAATTAGATGCAAATTTAGTGAAACTTGTAGAAGAAAAGCAAATTCGTTGGTATCAAAGAGAGTATGAGAAAAGTGATATTAAAGATGCTTTTTTAGTAGTTGCAGCGACTAGTGATTCGGTACTAAATGAACAAATTGCTGAAGATGCCGCAGTGAATCAATTGGTAAATGTTATTACGAATCCGGAAAGTGGAAATGTTCATTTTCCGGCGGCAATTCATCGTGGATTGCTTAATGTAGCTGTTTCTACTGGAGGGGCAAGTCCGAAACTTGCAAAAAAAATTCGTGATGATATCGCAAATAAATATGATGAGAAGTATGAATCGTATCTTGATTTTTTATATGAAGTTAGACTAAAAGTGAAAGAATTACAAGTAGAGAAAAGGCAAAAAAATATATTGTTACAAGAAGTATTAAAGTCGATATATGTTCAAAGTGAACAAAAAAGAGAGCTTTTTTTACAAGAATTAGAGAGGGGAATTTATATAGGATAGTGAGTGAATTGTGCTTTACAAATATAAAAATATAATTTATAATCACAAGTAACTTCAAAAGATGAAATCGATGAGCAAGAAGAGTACGTATATTTGATGCGTTCAGAGAGCTGGGGTAAGGTGTGAGCCCGGTACGATAAAATATACAGAATGGGCTTGCGAGAGGTATGCTGAACATTGCAGTAGGCAACCCGGGTTCCGCCGTTAAAAGGATAGGGTATCGGAATTTTCCTGTACCTGAACAAGTGGGATTTATTGATCCAATTGAGGTGGTACCACGGTATTCTATTACATATATCGTCCTCTACATGCATATTTGCGTGTAGGGGACTTTTTTATTTTCTAAAGGAGGTGTGCGAGTATGAAATGAAAGTGTATAATTGATAAAAGTTATAATATTCAGAAAAGGAGAATTTATGATGAAAGAAACACAGCAATGGACGTCGAAAATTGGCTTTGTACTCGCAGCAGCCGGAGCCGCAGTAGGTCTTGGTGCAATATGGAAGTTTCCATATGTTGCAGGTAATGGTGGGGGAGGCGCATTCTTCCTTGTATTCTTACTATTAACTTTATTTATTGGTATGCCTCTTCTTTTAGCTGAATTTGTTATTGGCCGTAGTACTCAAAAAGAGGCCGTTACAGCTTATAAAGTATTAGTACCGAATAGCAAGTTATATCCTTGGATTGGTCGTATGGGGGTTGTTACTTGTTTTAGCGTACTATCTTTTTATAGTGTTGTAGGTGGATGGATTTTACTTTATTTATACTATAGTGTCACAGGTAGTTTTTGGAACGGAGTAGTCGATTATGGACAATTGTTTGCTGAAACAATTTCAAATCCAGTAAGTGCGATTGGGGCGCAATTCATCTTTATGCTTTGTACCATTTTTGTTGTTAGTAAAGGTGTGGAAAAAGGCATAGAAAAAGCAAGTAAGTACATGATGCCGTTATTATTCATTTTATTTATTGCTATCATTATTCGTGCATTAACACTTGATGGTGCTATGGCTGGGGTAGAGTTCTTCTTAAAACCAGATTTTTCAAAGCTTACAGCAGATACGATTTTATATGCGATGGGGCAATCTTTCTTCTCACTAACGGTAGGTGCCTCGGTAATGGTAACGTATAGTTCGTATTTAAAGAAAGAAGAGCATTTAGCTAAATCAGCAACATCTATTGTAAGTTTAACTGTATTTATTACAGTACTTGCAGGGTTAGCGATTTTCCCAGCGATTTTCGCATTAGGAGTTAAACCGACAGAAGGACCAGGGCTACTGTTTATCGTTCTTCCTGCTGTCTTTGCAAAAATTCCATTTGGACAATTTTTCTTCATTATGTTTTTAGTTTTATTCTTCTTTGCGACTTTAACATCTGCGATTTCAATGCTTGAAATTGTAGTAGCATCTGTTGCGAAAGATAATGAGAAGAAGCGTCCGTCAGCTTCGTTATTAATTGGTATTCTTATTTTTGCAGTTGGAATTCCATCAGCGTTATCGTTTGGAATTATGAGTGATGTGAAAATATTTGGTAAGACATTCTTTGATTTCGTCGATTTTTCGGTAAGTAATGTATTACTGCCACTCGGAGTACTAGCCATTTCGCTATTTGTACCAAATAAAATGAGTAAAGAGCTATTAATGAAGGAATTAGAAGTTACGGAAACGAAAGGGAAAACATTGTTTAATATTTGGTTCTTCTTGCTTCGTTATGTTATTCCGGTAACTGTAATTATCGTATTTTTAAATGCGGTAGGCGTATTTAAAATATTTGCATAATAAAAAGACGGAGATTTCTCCGTCTTTTTATTATGTTGTAGAAGTATTTAATAAGCGATTATATGCTTTATAAGCTGTGACAACTGCGATAAATGATCCAATTAAAAATAACGCTGAGCCGCCGAATGTAAATAACCGGCCGATGTATGTTTCTCTAGCTTCTTCTATTTCTTCTTGTAATTGTGTATTCATATTTATCACCCCGCAAAATATAGGCATTTAGTTGTAGTTTATGTAAAATGCCTAAAAAGTGTGAAGTAGTAAAAAAAACTCGGTATGCACCGAGTTTTTTATAATCCGATATAAGGAGATGGATCAACTGCGTTTGTCTTACCGACATTCCATTCCCCAAGGTGAAGTTCGAAGTGTAAATGTTGTCCGTATGATTGGCCAGTGTTCCCCATAAATCCAAGTTGAGTGCCTTGTTTTACAGTTTGTCCATTAGATACAGAACGGCTACTCATATGTGCATATACAGTTGTATATGTTTTTCCGTTTATACGGTGAGATAAGTATACAACATTTCCGTAACTAGATGATAATTCTGAACGGATAACGACGCCATCTGCAGCAGCTACGATTGGCACTGTTCCTGAAGCTGCGATATCGATTCCTTTATGGTTATCTAAAGAACGTGTACCAAATCCTGAAGTTTTCGATCCAGCGGCAGGTTTAATAAATCCACCTTTGTTCGTATCTTGCGGTGTTGGTGCGGATTGTGTGCTTTCTTTAGCAGAAGCGGCTACCTGTTTTTTTGCTTCCTCAGCCTTACGTGCCTCTTCAGCTTTCCGCGCTTCTTCTGCACGTTTTTCTTCTTCAATTGCTTTTTGAACAGCTTGACGCTGGTTTTCTAAAATGCCTTTTGATTCTTCTAACCCTTCAATCTCTGAATCTACTTTTGCTACTTTCGTATGTAGATCGTTAATAAAAGTTTGTTGCTGTTGTTGGTTACTTTGTAACTCTTGTTGTTTTTGTACTAATTTTTGCTCGGATTCTTTCAATTGTTGCTCTTTTTTCTCAACAGCTTCTTTTTCTGTCGTAACAGCATTCTGATCACTTGTTTGCTTTTTCACAATATCTGTATCGTTATTTAAAATTAAACTTACAGAATACATATTATCAACAAGATCGGCAATATTTGCAGAACTTGTTATTACTTCTGTAATGATACTCGTACGAGGCTTTTCTTGCATAGATTGTAGTCGTTGTTTAATAACTTCCTGTCGTGTATCTATGTTCGTTTGTAATTGCTCTATATGTTTCTTTTTTTCAGTAATAACTTGCTGTGTGTTGCTAATTTCTTTTTTTGTATCGTTTAATTCAGCTTCGTTTTTATTAATAGAAGTAGTTAATTCGTCGATTTTCTTTTGTAATTCCTGGATTTCTTTTTCTATTTGTTCTTTCTCAGCTGATTTATTTTGTAAGTCATTTTGTTTGCCTTCTAATTCGGATTGAATATTAGATAATTTATTCTCATTCGTTTCAGCGTATACGGGTGAAAGTAACGGGGAAACGAAAATCGTTCCAGCTGCTAAAACACTAAATGCTGCAAATTTCTTTTTCATGGTTGTCTTGCTCCTTTCCCTATGAATGTTATATATCATAAGAAGAAGAGTGTCTATCGTTGTAATCATAATGTAAAGAAAATTTTATAATTTTGCTAAGTTTTGTCGGAATTTAGTATCTTTTCGTAGTGTTTGTCATAAATTTAAAATTCTTGAATGTATAGAAAAAGATATCAATTTCTATATTTTTTTAAAAAAACATGGGAAATGATGGAGTTTTCCATAATGAAACAGTATTTTAAAAACCTATCAATCACTAGTGAGGAATCGATTTCATGTGAGGTTTTCTGACATGGAGTTTGTTTTTGTCAAGAAAATTATTTGCATTCGTGCAAACTTATTTTGTTGTCAGATTTTAAATTTTGATTTATGATTTTCAACAGGGACAAAATGTAGTGAATTGTCGAATAATATGTAATACTCTTAATTTCAAGTTTTATAGAGATAGAATGAGAGATAGAGTGACACATCGAAGAGGGGGTTACCACAAGTATGAAAAGAATAGGACTTGCATGGCAAATTTTAATAGGACTTGCGCTTGGTATTGCAGTTGGGGCGATTTTCTTTGGCAATCCGGAAGTGGTGAAGTACTTACAACCAATTGGTGATATTTTCATCCGATTAATTAAGATGATTGTTGTACCGATTGTTGTAGCGAGTATTGTTGTTGGGGTTGCTGGTGTTGGCGATGTTAAAAAGTTAGGTCGACTAGGCGGAAAAACAATTATTTACTTTGAAATTATTACAACGATTGCAATTGCTGTCGGTCTATTAATAGCAAACATTTTCCAACCTGGAAAAGGCGTTGATATGGATAAGTTAACAAAAACAGATATTTCTAAATATACACATACGACAGAGCAAGTACAAAGTCATTCGTTCGCAGATACGTTTGTAAATATTGTTCCGACGAACATTATGAAATCATTAGCTGAAGGTGATATGCTTGCTATTATCTTCTTCTCAGTATTATTTGGTTTAGGTGTAGCAGCAGTTGGTGAGCGTGGCAAACCAGTTCTACAATTTTTCCAAGGTGTAGCAGATGCAATGTTTTATGTAACGAACCAAGTTATGAAGTTTGCACCATTTGGTGTATTCGCATTAATTGGTGTTACAGTTTCTACATTCGGATTAGCTTCATTAATTCCATTAGGGAAATTACTCATTGTAGTATATGGGGCAATGATCTTCTTCGTTGTAGTTGTATTAGGACTTACAGCGAAAATCTTTGGAATAAACATTTTCCAATTCTTTAAGATTTTAAAAGACGAGCTGATCTTAGCGTATTCTACAGCAAGTTCAGAAACGGTTTTACCGAAAATTATGGAGAAAATGGAAAAGTTCGGTTGTCCGAAAGCAATTACATCTTTCGTTATTCCAACAGGTTATTCATTTAACTTAGATGGATCAACTTTATATCAAGCAATTGCGGCAATTTTCTTAGCTCAAATGTACGGTATTGAATTATCCATTACACAACAAATTACGTTATTACTTGTATTAATGGTTACATCAAAAGGTATCGCGGGTGTACCGGGCGTATCATTCGTTGTATTATTAGCAACACTTGGTACAGTAGGTATTCCAGCTGAAGGTTTAGCGTTTATTGCAGGTATTGACCGTATTCTTGATATGGCTCGTACAGCAGTTAACGTTGTAGGTAACTCTTTAGCGGCTGTAGTTATGTCTAAGTGGGAAGGTCAATATGACGCTGAAAAAGGACAAGCCTATTTAAAAGAGATATCTGAAAAGGGTCAAGCAGCTTAATTATAATATGAACAAGCTCTCACATAATATGTGGGGGCTTTTCTATATATAGAAGAGGAGCGGACGTAATGAAACGTAAATATGGTGACGGTTCTTCGTGGAAGCGACTAATAGAGAAGGATTATAGGGTTAAGCAAGTAGAGGATGGAATGTTAGGAATGCTGGACATAAAAAAAGTGAGAGAACCTAGTCATAAAGAATACAATGGTAAACAGCTTTGCATTGCAGGTGATGGGTATACATGGATGCAATATTTTATAAACGGGAAAAACTTTGCAATTACAGCTATGTTAGACAATCAAAAACAATTAGTACAATATTATATCGACGTGACGAAAGAATATAAAATAGACGAGCGTGGTTTACCTTATTTTGATGATTTATATTTAGATGTAGTATTGTTACCGAATGGTGAGATCTATGTACTGGATGAAGACGAGTTAGAGGATGCCTATAAAATTGGTGATGTTACAAAAGAAGAATATGAGTTAGCATGGAATACAACAAAATGGATTATCGCGACGATAAAAAATAGAAAATTTTATTGGATTTCAATATTGGATAAAGAAATCGAAAAGTTAAAATGATTGGTTTATTCATATTTTTGTATAATTACCAAAAAAAATCTATACAAAAAATAATTGACTTTTGTTTTGTAAGCGAGTAAAGTTAGGAAAGAAATTATTATTAAAAAATAAATATGAAACCTTCTTATAAAGAGAGGCGGAGGGACTGGCCCTACGATGCCTCGGCAGCGGACTCGATTTCAGAGTGCTGTGCCAAATCCAGCAAGCGTGTGCTTGAAAGATGAGAAGAGCGTTTCTTATAGATGTATAAGACCTCTTCTCATCGGAAGAGGTCTTTTGTTATTCATTAGAAAAGGTTGAAAACTAGGGAGAGATGATACTTTGAAAGAAACGAGAGGAAATGGTTTAGCTTTATTACCACTTGGAGTATTTTTGGCGCTATTTATTGGTTCTGGAATTAGTACAGGTGATTTCTATAAATTGCCGATACTCGTAGCAATTTCAATTGCTGTAGGAATTGCTTTAGTGATGAATCGTAAGGAAAGCTTTAATGTGAAAGTAGAACGATTTGCTAAAGGTGCAGGAAATCCTGATATTATGATCATGGTTCTGATTTTTGTACTTGCAGGGGCGTTTTCTGAAACAGCAAAAGGAATGGGCGGAGTTGATTCCACTGTTAACTTAGCGTTATCTATTTTGCCACCAGGATTTATCGTTGCTGGAATTTTTGTTATAGGGGCATTTATTTCATTAGCGATGGGAACTTCAATGGGAACAATTGCAGCACTAGCACCAATTGCTGTAGGGATTAGTGGGCAAACTGATATCTCAATAGCACTTGCGATGGCTACTGTTGTGGGCGGAGCGATGTTTGGTGATAATTTATCATTTATTTCAGATACAACAATTGCTGCTGTTCGTTCACAAGGAACAGAAATGAAAGATAAGTTTAAAACGAACTTTTTAATTGTATTACCAGCCGCTATTATTACAATTGTACTATTAGTAATAATTACTTTAGGAAGTGATACACAAGTTAAAGCCCATAGTTTTGACTGGATAAAGATTTTACCGTATGCAGGAGTACTTATTACAGCACTACTTGGCTGGAATGTACTTATTGTGTTAACTGGTGGAACAATATTATCAGGTGCTATCGGCCTTATAGATGGAAGTTACACGTTAGAGAGTTTCTTTAAAAGTGTAACGACTGGAATGGGCGGTATGATGGAGCTAGTACTACTTGCTATATTAATCGGTGGTATGGTTGAACTTATCCAATATAATGGTGGCATTCAATATTTAATGAATCTTTTAACACGTAATATTCGTTCGAAAAAAGGAGCAGAGTTTGGTATTGCTGGCTTAGTGAGTATGACGAATATGTGTACAGCAAATAATACAATCTCTATCATTTTTACAGGTCCGCTTGCGAAAAATATTGCGGATCAGTATGAAATTGATCCCCGTAAATCAGCGAGTGTACTGGATCTTTTCTCTTGCTGTGTACAGGGGTTAATCCCATATGGTGCTCAAATGTTAACAGCGGCAGGATTTGCTGCGTTATCTCCGGTCGAATTGTTACCATATGCATTTTATCCAATTTTAGTTGGAGTATGTGGAATCATTTCTATATTAATTGGTTTCCCGAGATTTTCTAAAGTGGCGGAAAAAAAAGAGTATCATAAAACTGCATAACATAAAGAGACATTTATTATTAGCAGTTGAAAACGCTCGGAGAACATTCTCTGAGCGTTTTTTATTATTTATAAATCCTTTTTCAAATAGTAGTGTTTATAATCTCTTCCTACGTTATCGAGGATACCATACTCTTTATAACCATATTTTTTATAGAAATCTAATGCTTGAAAGCTTAAAGTGTCAACTTTTATAAAATCACAATTTCTTTCTAAAGCGATTTTTTCTACTTCTAATAACAGTTTAGTTCCATACCCTAATGCACGTATATCTTCATCGATGATAAAAGAGTGAATCTCTAACCAATTCCAACAGACTTCACCTAATATTCCCCCGCATATTTTACAATTTTCATCTTTAAGAAATAAATGAATCTCTAAGTATCTGTCTCTTAAATCAGATGGAAAGTACTTTAAATTATATTCATAAAGCTGATTGTTTATATAGTTTTTAGCGGCGGTATTGATTTCTTTCGTAATGTGTAAATTCATGATATATCCCCTTTAATTTAAATGTAGCCTTCTGATTTATTTTAACATAATTTTCTTAATAATATATTTAATGTAATTTAATAAACGTTTGTATGTATTGCTAATTTTTTGGACGCGCAAGTTGAGATTTTCATCCGTTATTGAATAAGAATTTTTCTGTATCTATACGCATCGCATACATGTTCGTTTTGCAAAAGGCTGAATTTAACTCAGTCTTAAGTCTGAGTTAAAAACGGTTCTTAAGCTCGTTATGAAAAAATGAAAAAATAGTTAAGATAAGAGTATCAAATCGAAGGGAGGCAAGCACAAGATGAAACAATTTCTAGTGTTTATCGCAGCCGGTATTTTGGCTTTAATTGCTCTTGGTAGTCTTGCTGGTATTGTAGGATTCGCCATTGGAGCAGGAGTTGTGTACTGGAGCTATAAATCATTTGTGCGAGCTAAATCATTCTTTGGAAAGTTAGCTTGGGGTATTGTTGGTTTAATCGGTTTGTCCATTGCACTTTCTCATTCTCCAGCATTAATCGGTATCGCAGCATTAGTAGTTTTATACTACGGATACCGTGAGTGGAAAAAAGGAAAAAATGTAGTTGTTGATTCTGCTCCAGAAAGTGCTAAACCATATAGCAACTTTGAAGATGAGTGGAACAAGTTAATGAAAAACTAATATAAAATAAATCAAATTATAAAGTAGAAGAGAGGAAGATTATAATGAAACAATCTTTATTCGGACGTGTACGCGATGCAATTTTAGCTGATTTTCATAATGTGTTAGATGAGAAAGAAAGAAAAAATCCAATTGCTATGTTAAACCAATATTTACGCGATAGTGAGCGTGAAATAACAAAAATTGAGAAATTAATTCAGCGTCATAAAACATTAAAATCTAACTTCGCTCGTGAGCTTGAGCAAGCACGTTATTTCGTTAATAAAAGATCAAAGCAAGCTATCATCGCACAAGAAGCAGGCGAATTGCAATTGCATGAACGTGCATTAGAAGAAGTAGCGTATTATGAAGGGCAAGTAACTCGCTTAGAAGAAATGTATGCTGGTGTTGTAGAGCAAATTGATGAGTTAGAGCGTCGTCTTTCAGAAATGAAAAATAAATTAAAAGAAATGAACGCAAAGCGTATGGAATTAATGGCACGTGAAAATATGGCGCATGCAAACCGCCGTATGAATACTGCTATGCATAAAATGGATGAAAATAATCCGTTCTTACGATTCGAAGAAATTGAAGATCACATTCGTGACATAGAGCTTCGTATAAATGAAGAGCATGAGCGTGATACATTTGATATGAAAATTGCAAAACTAGAGAGTGAAATGAAAGAGAAAAATGAAGTATCGTTAACGAAAGAAGTAACAAAATAATTGTAGTATATAATAAAACAGGCTTATGATATAGTGATAGGAGAAAAGGTGTTGGAAAGCAATGCCTTTTCTTCTATGTATATGTGACAAGGAGGGGGGAGCTGAAATGAAGAAGCAATTTTCAAAAACACAATTTATGGGGATGCTCCTCATCATATTTGGATTCGGTCTTTTTCTTGATATGATACTTGGACATTTTGAACCAGGTGGTCTAATATTTGCATTTATTATGATTATGTTTGGAAGACATTATCGAAAAAAGAACCGTTATGTAAGAGGGAATGTATTTTTATTTGTCGGTGGTATTGTCTTCTTATTCTTCTTATTTTCATCAGCGGCATTCGTACTTGTTGTGTTTGCTTGTTTAGCTTTAATTGGTTATCAACTTATTCAACAAGGACATCGGCAAAAAGCAATGAAAGTTGAAATTAAAGAACAGGGATATATAAATGAAGAAAAACAAATATATCGTACAGAACCGTATATAAAAAATATGTTTGTAGGTAATGTACGAATGATGGATCATATTTATGAAATAGAGGATATTAACGTCCAATATGGTGCTTGTGACGTCGAGATTGATTTAACAACTGCTATGATTCCAGAGGGAGAAACGGTTATTGTGATTCGGGGCGTCATTGGTAATATTCGCTTATATGTACCATATGATATTGAATTGTCTTTAAATCATTCTGTTATTGTTGGGCGAGTGCTCCTGCCAGGACACGAAGAAACTGGATTTAACCGTAATGTTACGTTTAGAACAGAACAGTATAAAGAAGCCCCTCGTCGTATTAAAATTATTTCTTCGCTTGTCGTAGGCGATACGGAAGTGAGGAAAGTATAATGAAAAAACAAAGGAATATTTCGTGGATGTATATTCGTTATTCTATGTTGTCCTCTGTGAGTATCGCACTTATTTGTACAATTGTATATGTATGGAAAAGCGAGCAACAAGTTTATGATTTACTCTGGAAAGAATCCATTGCTTCTGTTCCAATTGGCTTGTTTATTATGAGTACGAGTCTTCTTATCGGAGGAATTGTAGGATATGCAATCGGTTATTATATAGAACAGCGTATACAAGGATTAAATACTTTTCTATTTGAAGTAGAGCGAGGGAATTTTCCGAGTGATGTTTCATTTACTGCGGACGATGAATTTCATGAAGTGGAACGAAAAGTAATTGGTCTTGCTCGTCGCTTAGAGGAGCAAGCTGGGCTATTTCAAAAAGTAACGAATGAACGAGCCCATTGGAATGAAGAGATGAGACAAGAAGCGATTTCTCAAGAAAGGCATCGATTAGCGAGAGAGCTACATGATTCTGTAAGTCAGCAGCTTTTTGCAATGTCGATGATGATGTCAGCCATTAATGAGCAAGCAGCTGAAATTCCAGACACGACGAAAAAACAGTTGCAGCTTGTTGAGAATATGGTTGTAAATGCACAATCAGAAATGAGAGCATTGCTCCTTCATTTACGCCCAGTGCAGTTAGAAGGTAAGAAACTAACTGAGGGTATAGAAGAATTATTAACAGAACTGTCTAGAAAGCAACATATGAAAATTGAATGGTTAATTGAACCGATTCAATTAAAAAAAGGTGTAGAGGATCATTTATTCCGTATTGTACAAGAGGCGCTGTCTAATACTTTACGGCATGCGAAGGCAAAGAAAACCGAAGTACGCCTTCGGAAAATTGATCAATATGCGATTTTGAAAATTATTGATGACGGTGTTGGGTTTAAAGTTGGTGTTAATAAGGCTGGTTCATACGGTTTAAGGTCAATGCAAGAGCGAGTTCATGAAATTGGTGGTACATTAAAAGTTCTTAGTTTTCCGAATAAAGGTACGCAAATAGAAGTGAAAGTACCTATTATGATTGAGAGAGGGGGAGAATCATGATAAAAGTATTACTAGTTGATGATCATGAAATGGTTCGAATGGGTGTATCAGCATATTTATCAACGCAGCCAGATATTGAAGTAGTTGGAGAAGCTGAAAATGGAAGAAAAGGTTCAGAGTTAGCTTTGCAATTAAGACCGGATATTATTTTAATGGACCTTGTTATGGATGAGATGGACGGGGTTGAAGCGACACGTGCTATTATTCAAGAATGGCCAGAAGCGAAAATTGTAGTTGTCACGAGCTTTTTAGATGATGAAAAGTTATATCCTGTTATTGAGGCGGGGGCGACAAGTTATTTATTAAAAACATCAAGAGCGAGTGATATTGCAGATGCTGTAAGAGCTACTTATGATGGGGAAACGGTATTAGAGCCGAAAGTTACTGGCAAAATGATGTCTCGTATGCGTCAGAAGAAAGAACAACCTTTGCATGAGGAGTTAACAGAAAGAGAGTCTGAAATTTTGTTATTAATTGCAGAGGGGAAAAGTAATCAAGAGATTGCAGATGAGTTGTTTATTGCCCTTAAAACAGTAAAGACACATGTGAGTAATATATTAAATAAGCTAAATGTAAGTGACCGGACACAGGCGGTTATTTATGCGTTTAGACACCAATTGACGAAATAAGAAGGAAGCTTTGACTATATATGGTCAAAGCTTTTTATTGACGGTTATTTATGTAAACGTTATCATTAAGGTGTTAACAGTACATACAAAGGGGAGAGAGTGTATGTTAGTTCAAACGATATTTGGAATGGATGAAACGAAAAAATTAGGTAACTATGTGAATGCGTTGCAAGCACTTTGTGAACAATATGATATTGAAACAGATCGTATTGCAATTATTGAGGCAACAGAAGAATATTATTTATTTCTAGTGAAGCAAGAAGATTGCTATGATGTTGTAAAAGTAGAAACAGTGGATACGAATATTGATTACTATACGAAAGCTTATAAAGTAAGTAGCTTTAATCATACTTCTTATCAAATGTAAAAAACTCCCGAAATGGGAGTTTTTTTATGATACTTTCGATTCAGGTGAATGCTCCGTTAATGGTACTGTTTTTGCACCACTTAATTTTGCGATAGCAAAACCGATAATAGCCCCAACTAACGCTGGTACTAACCAGCCAATTCCTTCATTATATAATGGAATAAACTCAAAATAAGATGTGATAAATGAAACAGGAATATTCCCTTGTTTTAATCCGTCAAAAACGCTAACAACTGCTGTTCCGATTAAAGCACATACATAAACAGATCGATAGCCACCGAAGTATTTATGAAGTAATGATAATAACACGAGTACAATTGCAACTGGATATACAACAAGTAAAATAGGAACAGAGATGGCGATAATTTTTGTTAAACCTAAGTTGGCAACTAATAATCCTAACAAGCAAATGACACTTGCTAACATTTTGTATGAAAATTTTGTCAATAATGTTGAGAAGTATTGACTGCACGCAGATACAAGTCCAACGCATGTTGTTAAGCAAGCAAGTGTAACGATAAGAGATAACAGAATTAGACCATATGGACCGAATAATTGTTGTACGATAACGGTAAGTAGCTGTCCTCCATTTTTTGCGTATCCGAGAGAGACACTAGTTGTACCGAGCCAGCCAAGTGCACCATATACAAGTACGAGACCAGTAGCGGCAATAAGTCCTGCTTTTGCTGTAGCGATGGCAATTGATTTACGATCACTCACACCTTTTGAGCGAATTGCATTTACAACGATAATCCCAAATGCAAGTGCTGAAATGGTATCCATCGTTAAGTATCCTTCCATAAAACCTTTGAAAATTGGAGAAGTTTGATACTCTTGTATGGCTGGTCCAGATTGCCCGAGGGGTGTAAATACACTCTTAACGAATAATAAAAAAATAGAGAGTAATAAAATAGGTGTTAATACACTTCCGATACGATCGACGAGCTTAGAAGGGTTCAAACTAAGCCAAAATACGATAGAAAAGAAGATGACTGTGTATAAAAATAGCACTAGGCTGCTAGAGCGAATAGTTTCTGGTAAGAAAGAACTAACCCCCATTTCATAAGCGACATTAGCAACACGTGGGATGCCCATAGATGGACCGATTGCAATGTATACAACTACCGTAAAGAATATTCCGAATAATGGGTGAACATGACTTGCAAGTTGTTGCATTCCATTTCCTGATAGAGAAATAGCGATAACAGTAAGTAGTGGTAAGCCGACTCCTGTTAGTAAAAAACCAATCATTGCTGGCCAAAAGTTTTCACCAGCATTTTGTCCAAGCATTGGAGGGAAAATTAAATTTCCTGCCCCAAAAAATAAAGAAAATAGCATAAGGCCTGTGAAAAAAACATGTTTTTTTGATACAGTGTTCATTGTTTTTCCTCCTTTTTTGTAAATTCATTGTAAGAACACAAAAAACTCGTCCCTAAAGAAAGGGACGAGTTATAATTACCCGCGATACCACCCTAATTTATACATGTAGAAATAAATCTATATGTATACGGCTTTGCAACGTACAACATGATACGTGTTCCTTGTAACGGGGGACATCCGGTAAGAACTTACTTTAGCATTCGGTTCTACTTCTCGGAGATGATTTTCGGTTAAGCACTGAACGTTGGCTTTCAGCAAATCGCCAACTCTCTGGGGAACAGTCCTATAACGTACTCGTTCTCGTCAATGAATTTTAATTCAAGTATTCTGACAGTATTTTCACACGTTTTTTTTAGAAAGTCAACATATTTTTTGGGAAATAGACTTTCCTGTAGAAATATAGCTGAGAATATAAGGGTTAATACTATTTGTAAAAATGCTGTAAAACATTATAGAGAATTGTAAAGATTATGGAGAAAATCGATATTTATAGGAGTAAGGAAGGAATTGTTTGAATTTGCAGAGAATAATACAACAATCCACTTGCTGGAAAGAACAAACCAAAAGAGGTGACTGAAATGCTTGCGATGGGAGTATTATTTGGCATTATTGCTATAATTGGTTTTATGTGGTTATATTATTCGCGTTCGTTTAAACAAGCAGAAGTTTTACTCTTTCAAAAAGGTAGTTTGTTGACAAATCAGTCTAGATATTTAGTATGTCCGAAGTGTGGAAGTGCACAGGCCAGGAGTGGAGGGTATCAAGAGTGTTGCAAAATTAGATTATGAAAGAAGGAAGCCTCACATTACTTTGTGAGGCTTCCTTCCTTACAATTTTTTCGCGCTCCAAATTGTCCAACGATCTCTTTCGATGATAGGAGAGACGTTTTGTAATGCCGTTTGGATATGATGTAGAAGTTGAGAAAGTTCATTATCTGTTAGTTCATATAGAATGGATCGGCCTGTTCGAGGAGATAAATCTTGTAGCAAAGCCTCTACAGAATCATGTACTTTTCGTACTTCCCATTGTGTTTGTATGGGGAACGCTTGAAGAGAATATTGTTGTAATTCTTGCTGAATAGTAGTGGTTTTTGGTCTTCTTTTCGCTTCTGTTTCAATGAGTTTTGGAAAGACAGAGAAAAAATATCCACGAAGGTGTTCAGGACTTCCTGGAATTGTACAATCTTCAATAGTTCGGTCTTGTAAAATAAGTATACCGTCTTTTTTTAATATGCGAGAAGCCTCTCGTATAAATGTGGGAATATCATGTAAATGATGAATGACTGCACGAGAAATGACAAGGTCGAATGTTTCATTAGGGAATGAGATATTATGTGCATCACCGTGAATGAATGAAATGTTTGGGAAGTCGTTACAATTTTCTTTTGCAGCTTGTAATATTTCTTTTGAAAAATCAAGCCCAACAACACTTTTGGCTCCCATAAGAGCAAGTTCTTTCGTGTAAATGCCGCCACCACAACCTATATCAATTACTTGTTTATTTTGCACATCTACAATATTGTTTATTGTTTCCTGCCATGAAATATGTGCGTTACGACTTGCATACGTATACTTATTATTTGCATCATGAAAATTAATGGACATTGTAAAATCCTCCCTTCATTGTATAGTATAGCTCATTCTATATAATGTAACGTTTTTGTTTTATGTATGAGAATTATAAGAATTTCTTATTGGAAAAGGAGAATCGATTTGAAAGGAAAATATTTAATGGTTTTATGTGTTATTTTACTCGCGTCGTGTGGTCAAGCAGAGCAAAAGAAAGAATCGAAACAAGTAGAGGAGACAGTGAATGAAGTGAAAGAACCATTACAAATAACTGTTATACAAAAAGGTACAGAAGAAAAAAAATTAAAGAAAATAGATGCGGAGTTAGTGGTGGATATTATAAACAAAGCGGAAAAACAAGAAGTAACGGGTAGTTTTGGTGAACCGGAATATGAAATACAAATTAGTAGTGATGGAAAAAAAGAAACATATTATGCATGGTTAAGAGGAGAAGATCGCCGAGGATGGATTCAATATAAGAAAGATATGTATATGCTTAACGAAAAAGATACGGAAAAGCTTTTGGCTATCTTTCCAAAGATTCCAGAACAAAAAGAAGATGAGATGCAGGTAGGGCCTTTAACGGAAATAACGAAAAAAGATTTGCAGATTACTGCGTTTCATATTAAAGCGGGTGATCAAAAAATGAATTATACAGTACGTTATACGATTTCACAATCACTATATAATAAGTTAGCGAAGGAACAAGAATATTATTTGCAATTAATTTTCCCGGAAAAGGTTCAAAAATTAATTGGCGCAAAAGAGAGTGAAATAATTTCAGCTGAAAAAGTAAAGGAAGGGTATAAACAGTATGAGTTGAATGTTACTGTTCCGATAAAAGATGCTTCAGAATCACAATTAAAATCACTAGAAACCTATTATGATAATCACGATTTACAAATATTAAATAGTAAGAAAGAAAAAGTAGGAGCATTTCAAAACATTATTCAAATTGTTAAAGAGTATGGTGAAAAAATGAATTTACAAAGATAAAGTGAAATTTTAATCAGTGGGGGCATCCCCCGCTGATTCTTACTGCCCGTAAATAGAGGGTAGTAAGAATCATAAAGTCTATATGGCCTTTCCTAGGAAATGATAATAGAGGGGAAAGATCCCCTCTATTATTTTGCTTTTGCAGATGGCTCATTCATTGATTTTCGTGTAATTAGAAAGGAAATCATAAGAGCGGAAAGAATAATAAGGGCTATAAATAAGTGATTTGGCAACCAATCTAATAATAATACGTAGCTGACGGTATAAAAAATAAGAGTTGAAGCTAAAAACGATAGAGCGCCTATCATAAGAGATTGTAATTTCATTTGTATTTACCTCCTTTTATTTTTATTTTTGGCTAAAAATGGATGGAATAAACATTATTTCTAACAATAGAAAAAAATATGTCATAATAGAGAAAAAGAATAAGTTTTGATGAGTGTATATGACTCAATAAAGCGAGATAAAGGAGAGGAATATGAAAAATAATAAAAAAGGATTATGGGGAGTTATAGTTGCAATAGGGTTATTTTTACTATCTAAGTTAAAATGGGTATTTGCAATTTTTAAGTTAGCAAAATTTTCAACAGTATTTAGTATGTTTTTATCGCTTGGTGCATACGCAGTCATATATGGTTGGAAGTTTGGGGTAGCACTCGTATATTTATTGTTTGTACATGAGATGGGGCATTTATGGGCAGCGAGAAAGAAAGGGATACCAACATCGCCAGCAATCTTCATACCATTTATGGGAGCTCTTATTGGGATGAAAGAGATGCCGAAAAATGCAAAAGATGAAGCTTACATTGCATATATGGGACCTCTTTTCGGATTGCTTTCATTTTTACCCGCGATCCCACTGTATATAATCACGAAAGAGCCGTTTTGGGCGCTTATTATTTTACTTGGAAGTATGATTAATTTCTTTAACTTAATTCCAGTTTCTCCATTAGATGGTGGACGAATAATTTCAGTTGTAAGCACGAAAATTTGGGGGGCAGGGCTAGTTTTACTACTCGGCTATTCTATTTACTTCAAGAGTATTTTAGGAGGATTTATTTTTATTATCGGCTGTATGGAACTATATAGAGTAATAAAGAGAGATGAGCCGATTAAGGAATTAGGATATAAAATCGATGGAATGAAAGAATATGTTACTAGGCTTGAAGAGGAATTAAAAGAAACTGATGCGGTGCATCGAACGATTTATATGATTCACCATGAAATGAATGTATTAAGACAAAGAGAACGTGAAAAAGAATTAAAAACAGGAGAACTTCAAAAGATTGAAGTGCTAGAGTACCTTTTACCAAAATTTGAGCCACTTGATTATGTCCCATATGAAGATGAAAAAGAAATGCATACAATTCATATAAGAGAAGCATTTGAAATGTCAGAAAGAAAATTAAATGAATGGGAAACAGAAAAGGAACAACAAGAAAATTATTATAAAGTCGATACGAAAACGAAATGGACAGTATTTGCTTGTTATATCGGATTAATGGCTATACTCGGTTATACAGCTTATGAAGGTTATGTTGTTTTACAAGAGCATTTACCAAGGAGAAGTTTGTAGAAAAATAGTGTCGAAATGAAAAGGAGGATTTAAACAGGAATTACATTTCTGCGAGAGAATGTTACAAGTGTAACAGTACATTGTAATATTCATAGTAGAAAAGGAGTTCTGTATATGAAGAAATTGTTAAGTGTATTGGTAGCTATTACTGTAATGGCAATAGCGAGCTATAGTCTTATGAAAGTACTATTGTATTATGCGAATAAGTCTGCTGGAGTAAATACAGTAGCACAAATAGAAGATGTGCAAGAGAAGAAGAAGACACTCGAATTTGTTCGTACGACACATGAAAGTTATAATAATTTCTTGAACTACGGTAAGGCAGAGAAATATACAGATGGGGATTGGAAACATTTTAAACAATGGTTTCAAGAGCAAGAACCTTCTTTAAAAAATATACATAAAGAAATAAAAAATGAAAAAATAAAACGCGATGTGAATAGAAGTTATGAAATTGTAAAAAAAGGTGTGGGGCTTCAGAATATTGAGTATGTAGTCTATGCTCATCGCGTATATCATGACTTGGATATACTTGTAAATAAATATAAAGGTGAGACGAATGTATGGGGGTATACCGAGTTTGGAGATGGGCAGAATATACAAGTAATTGAACAAGCGATACAAACGAAGTAGTAGGCTAGCTAGAATTCTAGTTAGCCTTTTTTTGAGCCCAATTAATGAGGCTAATAATTAGTAGCGTATGGGAGCACGCCACTAGTTAAAATTTATTTAATATGTTTTTGTTCATATATTTTTCACAAAAACACCATGTTAATAGTGATTAAAATCACAATATGTATTATACAATTCAGTTAAACTAAAAACAGTTAAGGAAATAGAGGAGTGGGATACAATGTTAAGTGCAAAAACAATTGAAATCGTAAAGTCAACAGTACCGTTATTACAAGAAAAAGGCGTTGAAATTACAACGAGATTTTATCAAATTTTATTTTCGGAACATCCGGAGTTATTGAATATTTTTAACCATACGAATCAGAAAAAGGGAAGACAACAACAAGCGTTAGCAAATGCTGTATATGCAGCTGCAATGTACATTGATAATTTAGAAGCTATTATTCCAGTTGTAAAACAAATCGGTCATAAGCATAGAAGTTTAGGTATTAAAGCAGAGCATTATCCAATAGTAGGTACATGCTTACTACGAGCGATTAAAGAGGTCGCAGGCGCACCTGATGAAGTTTTAAATGCATGGGGAGAAGCGTATGGCGTCATTGCTGATGCATTCATTAGCATTGAAGCGGGTATGTATGAAGAAGCTGCACATAAAGAAGGTGGATGGAAAGATTTCCGCAACTTTATGATTGTTAAAAAAGTGAAGGAAAGCGATGTTATTACATCATTTTATTTAAAACCTGAAGATGGCGGGAAAGTTTCTTCATTCATCCCAGGACAATATGTAACGATTCAAATAAATATTGAAGGTGAAACATATACGCATAATCGTCAATATAGCTTATCTGATGCTCCTGGAAAAGAATATTATCGTATTAGTGTAAAGAAAGAAAAAGGTGTAGATACACCAGATGGTAAAGTATCTAATTACTTACATGATCATGTAGGGGAAGGAGATGTCTTACCAGTAAGTGCACCAGCGGGAGATTTCGTATTAAATATGGAGTCAACATTACCTGTCGTACTAATTAGTGGTGGAGTAGGTATTACACCGATGATGAGTATGTTAAATACGTTAATTGAACAAGAATCAAAGCGTAATGTATGCTTTGTTCATGCGGCGATAAATAGTAATACACATGCGATGAAAGAGCATGTTGAGACAGTAGAAAAAGAGTATGAACAAGTTAAAGCATATACTTGCTATTCTTCACCGACAGAGCAAGATGTGGAAATGAAGAATTTTGATCAAGAAGGATTCATTGAACGTGAATGGTTACAAACTATTATTCCAACGACTGAAGCAGAATTTTATTTCTGCGGTCCAGTACCATTTATGAAACATATAAATACTGCATTAATTGATTTGGGTGTTAAACAAGAGAACATTCATTATGAATTTTTCGGTCCCGCAGCAAGCTTACAATAGGTTAACGTTGCCAAGCAAAAAAACGAGGTATTATTTTACCTCGTTTTTTGCTTGTTCTCTAAGTAAGCGATTTACTGTTTCGCGGCGTACACCTATGAGCTGACCAATTTCAGTTTGTGTTAATATTTCATAAATAGGGATGTCACCTAAATAAAAGGTGAACCACTCTTGTAAACGATGAAGGCGCTCTTTAGGAGAGACAGTTGTCAATTGATCGATACGCTGTTGCATCATTCTTAACTTCGATTGTAATTGTATAGCGATATTTTCATATGATGCAGGATTTGCCTGAAGTTTGTCGTACCATTCATTGCTAATTATAGGCTCAACTTCTGTTTTCATTAAAGCGATAGCTGTACCGTGATATTCCTTCGGTGAAATTAAAGAATGGTGAGGTATCGTTTCACCAGGAACGATAATATTAAATAAAAATGGTGTTCCGTCTTCTTCTAACCGAATAACTTTTAATAAACCTGTTTTTATAAAATATAATGGACCGTCCTCACCTTGACGGAATAATACATCTCCCTTATGTAGAATCAATGTTAGCCCCCTATTAAAACATTTCTATTTCTTATATTTTAGCGTATATGTATAAAGACAATATGCTTTTTAAACAGCAATTTCATTGACGAAATGTATGCTATTACAGTAGTATACTATTTAGTGTGTAATAGTACTAGCAATGAATACGCTGTAGGGGGTTTAGTATATTGTTAGATGCGATGAAGATGACGGATATGAGAATTCCGGCGAATGCTATCATTCATGTAGAAGAGATGAAAGGTGGAGTCGTTTTATCCGTTGAAATAGACGGCCAAATTATTTATACGATGGCTTATGATGAAGAAACAGATAGTTATGCTGAATTATATGATCGAAAGGATAAGAGGGCGTGCCAAGTACATGAAGACTTTATGGGATGGTCACTTCTTCACTAAAAAGATGTCAATATGACATCTTTTTTTATTGAATCGATAGATTATACAAAGAAATGAAATATAAGGATAAAATTTGTAATAAATGATTTTGCATTGTTAGCGCTTTGTAACTGTAAGATAACTGTTTTTTCGCTATCATAAAGATAACAGTCATAGCTATAGGAGTGATCAGCTTGAAGAAATTACATATTTCAAATTTTATGCTATTAAGTGTTTGTTTAGTTTTATTTGTTCTCCTAGGAGCCTTTTTATATTCATGTGTATAAGAAAAAACGCATTCTAGAAAGAACGCGTTATAAAAATGAAGTAATGATTAATCTAGTTCCAAGAATAATTAATGTGATACGTAATAAATTAATTACTGCATTACCGCTTAATTTTGTGTTAATATAAGCCCCGATTTTTCCGCCAATCCATGCACCAGGAATAAGAATTAATGCATAAGCCCAGCTGACATTTCCTAGAGAGATGTGAGTTAAAGAACTTACAATTGCTGAGAGAAATACGATAAACATTGAAGTTGCTACAGCAATGTGTGCTGGGAACGCAAAAAGGAGCATCATCGCTGGCACAAGTAAGGCACCACCACCGATTCCAAATAATCCGGATATAAATCCAACTATAAAGGCAATAAAGATAGCGAGAAATGGTGGAAATTGATAGTCTACAGTATTTCCTTCGTTATCTGTAAAAGATCGCTTAATTACAGTCATATTTGATAGGGAAAGAGGTTTCAATTTGTCTCGTAGTATAAGAAGAATGGAGACGAATATAAGAAAAATCCCAAAGTATAAAGAAAATGTATCTTGGTTTAAAAATTTGTTTGCCCATGATCCGATAATACCACCAGGGCCACTCCCGATAAATAAAATAAGTCCACTTTTATAATCTACCCGTTTATGTTTCATATAAGTAAGGGTAGAAGCCAGCCCTGTAAAAACGACTGTTACCATAGAAGTTCCTACTGCGAGTTGTGGTGATAAACTGTGTAATCCAATTAATAACGGAACGATAATAATTCCGCCTCCAAGTCCGACTAGGCTCCCGACTGTCCCGGCGATTAATCCAATGAAAAGTAACATGATGTATTCCAAAATTGCCAACTCCTCTATATAACTTATCCATCAATCATTATACACGCTTTTTAATAAGAAATAGGCTTGTTCACAAAAAAGTCGTCTTCCTAGAAAAATAAGGAAGACGACTTTTGATTAAAAGATTAAGTGTAATAAGTAGTAAAATAATGCAGCTAAAGAAGCTGAAATAGGAAGTGTAATAACCCATGTAATTAACATGCGTTTTGCAGTTCCCCATTTTACACCTTTCACGCGATGTGAAGCACCAACTCCTAAAATAGAAGAAGAGATAACGTGCGTCGTACTAACCGGTAAGTGAATAAATGTTGCGCCGAAAATAACAAGTGATGATGATAAATCGGCAGCTACACCATTTACAGGACGAATTTTCATAATTTGTCCACCGACAGTTTTAATAATTTTCCAACCACCGACAGAAGTACCAAGACCCATTGCGATTGCACAAGATAATTGTACCCAGAAAGGGATATCGCCAGAAGTATGATAGTTATTGGCCATAAGAGCCATCGTAATGATTCCCATTGCTTTTTGTGCATCATTCGTACCGTGCGTATAAGCTTGCAATGCAGCGGTGAAAATCTGGAATATACGGAAGTTCTTGTTCGTTTTCGTTAAGTTAAAGTTTTTAAATACCACTTTAAAAATACTATATACGATGTAACCAATAACAAAAGCGATGATCGGTGAAATGATTAAAGCTTCAAGAATTTTTATAAACCCTTTATAGTTTAATGCGCTAATACCAGCAGCAGCAATTGCTGCACCAGCGATTGCGCCAATGATTGCATGCGAAGAACTACTTGGAATGCCATAGTACCAAGTGATCAAATTCCAGACTATTGCCGCAAGCAAAGCAGCTAAAATTACAAGAGAACCATTTTGCAAAGCAAACGGGTCAACAATATCTTTTGTAATCGTTTTTGCTACACCTGTAAATGTCATCGCACCTAAAAAGTTCATAATAGCTGCCATAACAATTGCATGTCTAGGCTTTAGAGCTTTCGTTGAAACAGCCGTTGCAATAGCGTTTGCTGTATCGTGAAATCCATTGATAAAGTCAAAAGCTAAAGCGCAAATGACTACTAAAACGGTCAGTATCAAGAGTGTATCCATGATCAAACTCCTTACGCGTTCTTCATAATGATTGTTTCTAATACGTTTGCAACGCTTTGACAGCTATCAGCTACTTCTTCAAGCTCTTCGTAAATCTCTTTAAATTGAATAATCTTAATCGGATCTTTCTCACGAGAGAATAAGTGCTTAATCGCATGACGGCGAATATCATCACATTGTGACTCGTAATCCTTAATCTTGATCGCATTTGTACGAATATCGACTAATTTCTTTTTAGAAAGTAGTTCAACAGAATTTGCAATCTCAATCGCACATTGATTAATTGCTTCAACGAATTTAATCATGTATTCATCAGCTTCTGTAATAGAATACATTTCGAATAGACCAGCACTGTGATCTAATCCGTCTAATACATCATCCATACTCATTGCAAGTTGTAGGATGTCTTCACGTTCAATAGGAGTAATAAACGCTTTGTTTAGCTCCATAATGATTTCGTGAATGAATGAGTCACCTTTTGACTCATACTCTTTCATGCGCATAGAAAACTCTTTTAAATCGCTAGCATTTTTAATTTTATACTCCACGAAAAACTGCGCGCCTTCTTTTAAATTTTCGGAAACGTTCATAAGCATTTCAGAAAATTTATCTTTTTTTGATTTAAAGACCATTATTGTTACCCCCACAAAAGTAATATATGTAAAATATATTGGCTAATCAATTCTAACAAAAAACTGTCGTTTTTTAAAACATTTTATCGAAAAGTTTACAAAAACTTAACATAACTCTCATTGTTGTATTAATAATATTAATACTCAACGATGAATATCTTACTTGTAGAATGTCCTTTTCTTGCAAAAAGTATGAATGTGAAAGAAAAGCTTTACACTATAGGAACGACTACGTTATTATAATAAATTTAAAAGGAGGTATATTCTTCCTTTTAAAAAGAAGAGTGTAAACAAATGAAGGAAGTGAACCAATGAAATTGAAGAACACTCACTTTAAAAAAACGCTTGAGTGGTTCAATAAGAGGAAGAAACTACGCAATTCATTAATTGTACTGGGAAGTTTACTTGCTACTCTATTTATTGTTGTAAATATAATAATTTCCATTCAAGATATATCTGAATTAAAACAAGCTGTTCCACAACCGACTTTAATTTATGATGCAAATAATGAAGTTGCGACTAAATTAGCTTCTTCTAAAACAGAAGGGGTCAAAAGGAAAGATATTCCTGATATTATGGTTCAAGCAATTGTTGCAGTAGAAGATAAGGAATTTTTTAGTCATCATGGTATTTACTATAGTGGAATTATAAGTGCTGTATTTAAGAACATTACAGCCGGTGAAGTTGTGGCAGGTGGTAGTACAATTACACAGCAACTTGCGAAAAATGTATTTTTAACGCAAGACCGTACATTCTCGCGTAAAATAAAGGAATACTTTCTAACGAAAAAAATAGAACGTACTTATACGAAAGATGAAATTGTTGAAATGTATATGAATCAAATTTATTTTGGTGAAGGTGCTTGGGGGATAAAAAGAGCAGCTAAATCTTATTTTGATAAAGAAGTAAAAGACTTAACGATTTCAGAAGCCGCAACGATTGCAGGATTAATTAAAGCGCCATCTGCGTATTCGCCGTATAAAAACTTTAATAAATCAATTGAAAGACGTAATGTCGTATTAGGTTTAATGAAGGAGCAAGGATATATTTCTGAAGAACAATATAATCAGGAGAAAGAATCAGGTCTTGTATTACGACGTGGTGTTGACGATAAATATAAGGGAAAATATTCTCAATACGTAGATTATATTGTTAGAGAAGCGATGGACAAGTATGAATTAACACAAAATGAAATTTTAGCAGGTGGCTATCGTATTTATACGGAACTTGACTCGAAAAAACAACAAGCGGTTGAAGATGTTGTGAATAATGATAGTTATTTTAAAGATAGTGGCTCAGATCAGCTTATGCAAACTGGAGTGGTCCTTATGAATCCAAAAACTGGCGGTGTTCCGGCTTTAGTTGGAGGCAGAGGTCCTTATCAATTTTTGCAGTTTAATCATGCAACACAATTAAAAAGACAGCCAGGTTCAACGTTAAAGCCTCTTGCAGTGTATGTACCAGCGTTAGAACAAGGATATGAAGTATACGATGTCTTAAAAGATGAACCGTTTAATATTAAAGAATATGCACCACAAAATAGTGATCATACGTTCCATGGTAATGTGACGATGTATGAAGCGGTGGCAAAGTCATATAATGTTTCAGCAGTTTGGCTATTAGAGAAAATTGGATTAGATAAAGGATTGAAATCTTTAGAGCGGTTTGGTATTCCATTAGAGCCTGAAGACCATACGTATCCGATTGCTTTAGGAGGTATGCATGTAGGGACTTCACCATTTGTAATGGCTCAAGCGTATAGCGCACTTGCAAATGATGGTGTCCAAGTAGAAGCTCATGCCATTAGAGAAATCCAAAATGCTGAAGGGGAAACAATTGGAAAATGGTATAAGAAAGAAACTCGTGTGACGAACGAGAAAGTTGCCCAAAAGATGACATACTTATTAAAAGGTGTTATTGAAAGGGGAACAGGGGAAAAAGCGAAAGTTAATAATATCGATACCGCAGGCAAGACAGGGACTACCCAGCTTGTAAATGGACCAAGCACTGGTGCGAAGGATTCGTGGTTTGTTGGATACACACCGGATTTAGTAGGTGCGATTTGGGTAGGGTATGATAAAACGGATAGTGAGCATTATGTGCCAGGAGGCAGCCAAATTACAACGACAATGTTCCGGGATATTATGAAGAAAGCGAATGGAAATCCAACTCAAAAGGCATTTCAGTTATCACTAATACCTGAGGCGGATTATACAAAACAATTAAAAATGATTGAGGAAGAAAAACGAAGGAAAGAAGAAGAGAAAAAACGAAAAGAAGAGGAACAACAAAGAAAAGAACAGCAAAATGAATGGATAGATAAAGTGAAAGAGTGGATTCCATTTTGGTAAAAAAAGAGGCGAATAGCGAGTTCGCCTCTTTTTTATGAGAAATGAGCGGTTTTATCTCGGTTCAAAATGCGGCAACAGAAAAGAAGTTAGGTGAGAATCGAGCTGCCTATAAAAATTTGATGGGTTTAACTTAATAATCCGTGGGGATGGGAAAAGCGCCACGGATTAAAGCTTCAGTTTATTTAGCGTAACATTGGTCCTACCGAAGGATTGAGAATCATACGTGACGGTTATTATTCCTTTACTAATAGGTTCATATGGCAATTCCTCTTCGAAACTTCCAGTATTTTCATTATGGATAGAGAGTGTTATTTCATCAACGTCTTTATTTTTATATTGATCTTTAATCGTTTCAGCGATTTGAAGTAGGTTTTCATAACTAGAAGCTTCTGTAATAAGCATTCCTTTTATAACTTTTTTTTCATTTTGTGTGGAAGAGGAATACGGGATGTTGTTTTGTTTTGTATACAGAAGTTCGTATGGAATGGTTTTTCTTTCTGCTTTTGAAACATTTGAATAGTTTAGAGTTAAAAGAAACCCTATACATAAAATTATGCATACCATAAGAACAAACCAAAAACGTGTCAGTGATATAATTCGCATTGTCATCCCTCTTTCATGTCTTTGTCTTCACTATTCATCATACAAAAAGAGGATTAAGCTAGAGTAAATTTGAAGTAAAGAAACGTAAAGAAGGAGCACTTATCCTCCAAAATAAGTGCTCCTTTTTATTAAAAGAAAGATTTAACATACAATCAAAATAATACAAATTACTATAAATCAAACATTCTTGGTCGTTCAAAAATAAAATGAAAACTAAAATTAGTAAATTCGGAAGACTGATAGTGTAGCTGTTGTGTCACCAGTGTTAGGGATGGAAATAGTATTTACTGTAGGTTGTACAGAGATGGTTGTACCAGCTGTTAAAGTAACAATTGTGGAGAAAGAAACCGCACTACCGATAACGTTAGTTGAAAAATTACGAGTAGGTGGTTGACCGTTGAATGAAATACCGAATCCAAATGGTGAAGAACCCGGGAAGGTTGTAGATGCTGAGAAACTAATATCGTATACTCCTGTTTCTAAAATAGTTAAAGTATCTGAAGTGTCATTAAAAATGAGATTATTTAGTTCGAAAACTTGATTGAATTGGATATTCGTTCCAGGTGATATAGTTTGTGGATTAGAATTTCCTATTGCTGCTATAGTTACAGGGATTGGTGTGCCCGACGGTCCAGTAGCACCTTGAGCACCAGTAGCACCAGCCGGACCTTGAGTACCTTGAGCACCTTGAGCGCCAGTAGCACCAGCCGGACCTTGAGTACCTTGAGTACCTTGAGCGCCAGTAGCACCAGCCGGACCTTGAGCGCCTTGAGCACCTTGGGCACCAGTAGCACCAGCCGGACCTTGAGTACCTTGAGCACCTTGAGCGCCAGTAGCACCAGCCGGGCCTTGAGTACCTTGAGCACCTTGAGCACCTTGGGCACCAGTAGCACCAGCCGGACCTTGAGTACCTTGAGCGCCTTGAGCGCCTTGAGCACCTTGGGAACCAGTAGCACCAGCCGGACCTTGAGTACCTTGAGCGCCTTGAGCACCTTGGGCACCAGTAGCACCAGCCGGACCTTGAGCGCCTTGAGCACCTTGAGCACCAGTAGCACCAGCCGGACCTTGAGTACCTTGAGCACCTTGAGCGCCAGTAGCACCAGCCGGACCTTGAGCGCCTTGAGCACCTTGAGCGCCAGTAGCACCAGCCGGACCTTGAGCGCCTTGAGCACCTTGGGAACCAGTAGCACCAGCCGGACCTTGAGCGCCTTGAGCGCCTTGAGCACCTTGGGAACCAGTAGCACCAGCCGGACCTTGAGTACCTTGAGCGCCTTGAGCACCTTGGGAACCAGTAGCACCAGCCGGACCTTGAGCGCCTTGAGCACCTTGAGCGCCAGTAGCACCAGCCGGACCTTGAGCGCCTTGAGCACCTTGAGCACCAGTAGCACCAGCCGGACCTTGAGTACCTTGAGCACCTTGGGCACCAGTAGCACCAGCCGGACCTTGAGCACCAACCGGACCTTGAATACCTTGAGGTCCTTGAAGTCCAGTAGCACCTTGAGCACCAGCCGGTCCCTGAGTCCCTTGAATACCTTGAGGTCCTTGAGGTCCTTGAGGTCCAGTAGCACCCCGAGCGCCAGCCGGTCCTTGAGGTCCAGTAGGTCCAGTAGGTCCTATTGTTCCTCCACCAAGGCAACCTGATCCATATTGAACTAGGATAGCTTGAATTTCTGTAATGAGCTTAACTAGTTTATCGATAGTACAGCAATCGATTTTGAATAACTTAGCAATATACAATAAATAATTAAGCAAACTTTGTAGTTCAACGTACAATGCTCCGCATGAGAAAGGTGAGGACTTTAGGATAGTTAATAAGTTAGCAATAATAGAACTACCAATCTTTTCTTGTGCAGGTGATAAATTTAAGCAACTGAGGAATTTTTGAAGATTATTCAGGAGAGCAATTAGTTTATCGATGTTATCTTGAGAAGGGTTTTGAAATACAGCTTGAATACTTTGACCAAGAGCTTGAAGAAGTCTAGCATACTCTTTTAGTTCTGCCTTAGAGATGTTAATATAACTGCAAGCTCTTACTTCGCAACAATCATTACCATAAAACACTTTCCCTTTATTTTTGTTGGACATTTGTTCATTCCTTTCTTTTATAGAATAAATAGTCGTTACTATATAATAAAATGAAAACTAGACTGAATTCGTGAGGGACAAACTACTATTTCTAAAAAAATAAGCAGTTTACCTATCTTGTGAAAACAAAGAACAATTAAGAGATAGAGAAAGATTTATATGAGTTAAAAAAGAACAGGTTAGAATAAAAAACTGCACGCAAATTGTTAGATTATATCTAACAATTTGCGTGCAGTTCGTGGAACAGCCCAACCTTTTTAATGATTAATTCGTTCATAGTTCGCTTTAGGTAAAATTGGAATAGAAATAGTGAAAGTTGTACCGTTTTGATTACTAGACATTTTTAATGTACCGTTATGATTTTGAATAATTTTCTTCGTTACTGACAAGCCCAGTCCTGTTCCTGAATCTTTTGTTGAGAAGAATGGATCAAAGATATATTCTTGAATAGCTGGAGGAACCCCAGTTCCGTTATCTGTGAAAGTAATCCGAACAAAGTTATCTAGGCGATAACTAGAGATTTGAATGGAAAGAGGTCTTTCGCCTCGAGCATCGATAGCATTTTGAAATAAATTTAAAAAAACTTGCACAAGTTCATGACGATCGATATTGACAAGTACACCATCTAATTCCGTAGAAAATTCATAGTCAATAGAAATGTTGTGTAAAAAAACTTCACTAGCAAGTAGTTGTTGAATATATTCGCGTAAAAACGTATTGATGGGAAAAGGTTCTCTAGTAAATTCACGCGTTTTTGAAATGGCTAAAAATTTTGTGATAATACTATTTGCACGATCTAGTTCAGGAATGAGTAGACTTTTAAACAATTCTTTATTGGATGGAGAAACGTTATCTTGTAGAAATTGCAAGTATCCACGTACCGTTGTAAGGGGATTTCGTACTTCATGAGCAATCCCAGCTGCGATTCGTCCTGCTAATGAAAATTTTTCTGCATCACGTTCTGTGTTTAAATAATGGAAGACACTAATAACTCTAAAAATCTCTCCGTTATAATCCCGAATAATTCGATTGTTTAAAATACCATAGTTTTTGTCTAACACTTCTTCATTATATATTTCTGTTCCTGTTCTTAATGTTTCAATCGCTTTAATTTGTTCTTCTGGCAAGTTTAGTAATTGTTGAATTGGCTTTCCAATTATATCATTTCGTACTACACCAAAATCATCTGCTGCAGCTTGATTACATAAAGTTATATTTCCTTTACTATCAACAAAGGTGACATGATGTGAAAAAGCATCAAAAATATGAACAAAGTATGTTTCAAGTTGTTCAAATAAAAATAATGAATCGCAAGTAAGTTGAAAATCAGCCTTTTTATTCTCTTTTTGTATGTTTTGAATGGAATGAGTCGTTCTCGTTTTCTTTATTTGTAAACCAATATGTGGATTTTTGTATGTGAAATGATGTGGTAATTGATTCACAAGCTCTTCATATAACCGCACTTTATTTTCTAGTTCTTCTATTCGTTTTTCATGAGATACAATATCATCGTTTGGAAGCATAAATAAATAACCCCTCAATTTAAAAATTCTTCCATTTAGTATATCATATTTTTATACGGATACTCTTAAAGAAGGGGCTACTTAATGAAATTGATTAGCTGAAATGTCCGGGAAGTGAGTAGAATGGATAGAAGGTGAAGTTAAAAAGGGAGGGATATATTTGCTTTTCATTGGAGTGACAGGGTGGGGAGATCATGATTCTTTATATATAAATACCTATGAAAATAGAAATAAATTGCGAACTTATAGTGAACATTTTCCCATTGTGGAAGTAGATAGTTCATTTTATGCGATACAACCTGCGCGGAATTATACAAAATGGGCGATGGAAACGCCGAAAGATTTTTCTTTTATAGTAAAAGCCTATCAAGGAATGACAGGACATATGAAAGGGGAAATCCCTTTTTCTACGTTCGATGAGATGTTTGATGTGTATAAACAATCCATTCTTCCTTTAATAGAAGCAAATAAATTAAAAATGATTTTATTTCAATATCCACCATGGTTTGATTGTAAAGTGAAAAATGTAGATTTACTTCGATACACGAAAGAAAAAATGGAAGATTTACCATGTGCAATAGAATTTCGAAATCAAACATGGTTTTATCCAGAAATGAGAGATAAGACGTTACAGTTTTTAGAAAAAGAAAACTGGATTCATACAATTTGCGATGAGCCTCAGGCTGGAATAGGATCAGTACCGCTTATATTAGAGGCAACAAACTCGGACATGACGTTAATACGTTTTCATGGCCGAAATGTTCATGGTTGGCTGGATAAAGGAGAAAATTGGAGAGCGGTTCGCTGTTTATATCGTTATAATAGTAAAGAATTGGCGGAATGGGTAGAACGATTAGAGCGATTGAAAAAGAAGACGAAGGATATATTTGTATTGTTTAATAATAATTCGGGCGGAGATGCAGTGGATAATGCGAAACAGCTTATGAAAATGATGAACATTACATATGGTGAGCCGAAGCCTGAGCAATTAAATTTGTTTGAATGATGATAAACAAGAAAGGCACTGTACAAACAGGGGGAATGTACAGTGCCTTTCTATATGAAAAAGAGGGGTAACAATGTTACTGAGCGTTTGGTTGATTCATCAATTGTTGGCTTCATAATAAATGATAATGGTTATCATTATCATTGTCAATGGTTTTTCGGAAAATAAGTAAAAAACTTTTTATCCCGCTATTTGCGGCAGTAAAACCCCTACCTCAAAATTCGGCTGGAGCAAAGAAGTTAGGTGGGAGCCCTGCTGCCCGTAAGCGCCCGATTGGTGAAGGCTAATAATCAGTGGGGGATGAACAAAACCCCCACTGATTAAAGTTTCACTTTATATTTTAAATAGTAATAAAAAAAGAACAGCAATTACTGCTGTTCTTTTCCATTGATGATTTGTTGTAAATCAAAAGGAGTTATCGCTTGGATAAATTCCTTTGAGATAAGTGTTTGAACGAGAGTGCTTTCAGAAATTGTAGCACCTGTTTTCTTTTCATAAGATTTCTTTAATAAATCAAGTTTTTCAGCCGTTTCTTTCGGTAATTCAATTGTTAATGTGTTCATAATTTCTCCCCCTTACTATTAGAGTACCACTACAGTATAGGAGAGACAAGAAAAGAGAATATGAAACATAAAAAAGGTTACCAAATTTACAAATGGTAACCTTTTTATGTATAAGAGTTATTAAGCAATACCGATATACTTTAAAGTTTTGGATGGAGTACTGTGATCAAAGAAGTGTTGTAAAAATGCAATATCAACACCTGATTTGTATGCACAATAGCCCCAAGTTTTTCGAAGTGTATGTGAGCTAATCCCTTCTAATCCAACTTCTTTTGCAGCTTTGTTTAAAATGTACCATGCATGTTGTCTCGTAATAGACTTTGTTCCTTTTTGAGACTTTAATAATGGTTCATTACGTTTCCAAGTTTTACGTTCTTTCATGTAGTCTTCGATTGCGTGCTGTAAGTCTTCATTTACAGCAAACCATTTATGTTTCTTTACTTTTTCATTGTAAAATAAAATGGAATGGCGAACATTTTCGTCTTCATCGATTACATCACTAACTTTTAATTGTAAGATTTCACTTACTTTTAAGCCAGAATTTACAGCTAATACGAATAATAAGCCATCACGTTTCGAAGATTGTAAAAGTATATTTTTGATAGTTTCTAATTGTTTTTCATTTTGAATAGGTTGTCCTGCTTGTTTCATTTCACGCACTCTCCTCTTTTATATGTGTAAAGGAAAGGATTAACTTGTTTCTTACTATAAAGGGAGAGTGTGAATTTCATGTGAACTCCTAGTGAAATTAAGACAAATTATTTGACTTCTTTTACTTTTTGTAAATTAAAATAAAATACAACGCTATTAGTGGTATTATACACGCCGTATTCAGCGTGATGGAGATCTAAAATGTTTTTCACAATGGATAACCCAAGGCCAGTACCCCCAGTATGACGGCTACGAGAAGCGTCTAAACGGTAGAAGCGATCCCAAATTTTTTCAAGGCTTTCTTCTGGAATAGGATTACCTGTGTTTTCAATTTTGATTTTCACTGTATCTTCCGTTTCTATAACAGAGACGTGTATTTTTTCACCATCTGGAGTATATCGAATTGCATTGCTAAGTAAGTTTACAACGACTTGCTCAATACGGCTACGATTTGCTTTAACAAATAGAGAAGAGTCAGCATGGATGTCCACTTGTAAATGTTTTTCCTCCATGCTAAATAATAATTTTGTATAGACTTGTTGAATTAATTCACCGATCGAGAATGTCGACATTTCTAGTTTGTACGTACCTGATTCTAGTTTTGCTAATTCTAACATTTCAACAATGAGCCTGTTCATATTATCTGTCTCTTCCAAAATAACATTTGTATAATATGTCGTATCTTTACTTACGCCATCTTGAATACCTTCAGCGAAGCTACGAATAACACTAAGTGGTGTTTTTAATTCATGAGATACACCAGAAATGAATTCTTTTCTCGTTTTTTCCAATTGACGTTCGCGTTCAATATCTTGTTGTAATTTTGTATTGGCGACATTTAATCGGTCGATTCGATCTTTTAAATTTACAGAGAGTGTATTAATACCACTTGATAACCCGCCAATTTCATCGTCTGCCGTAACAGGTAACTTCTCGCTAAAATCAAAGTTTGCCATTTTTTTTGTAACACGATTTATCTTAATTAATGGTTTAACAATGATTTTTGAGTAGTAGAAGGATAACAAAATAATAACGAGAAACACGATAATTAAGGCATAGACATAATAATCTTTTAAAACGAGCATCGCTTCATTAACAGGTTGTAAAGATGCTATCACAAAAGCGTAATCCTTAATTTTTCCGTTTTCCATAATAGGCTTTACAAAGACACTGTTTTTTATATTTTCCCCACTATCTAAAATATACGTGTTTAATTGATTTGAATTAGAAGTACCTTGTCTAATAGTACTTGCAAAATATTCAACAGCTTGTAATGTTTCAAAATCATTTGCAAGGCGAACCTCAGATTTGGAAGGGATATGTAATTTAGATATCACACCGGTAAAACTGATCTGAGACGTAGTTTTATATCGATTTGTGAGTCGATTTTTAGAGGGGTTACCACTAATTGATTGAAAATCCGAATTGCCATTTTCATTTCGCCATCGATTATAATTAGTCGTCAGTTCTAGTGGCGTTATTATATTATCTTGTAAAAATCCCTCTACGTGAATCATGCCCTCTTTTTTTAAGCCTAAATTTTCGAATTTATTATATTCTTCGGGTGTTAAAAGATTATTAAGTGGGATGGAATAGGTTTTATTGTTATTAGGGTTAATTACCTCAATGTAGTAATTGTTTTCACTTTTAATAATGCCGTTAGAATCTAAAAATTGCATTTCAGCATTCGTTTTATCGTGAAATTCTTGTTTTAGCTTTCTGATTTCCTCAAAACTTTTGTCGCTTTTTTCATAATTATCTACGAATTTTTCAAAAGCCGTTTGAACGGTTTTTATTTTTTTATTAATATAAAACCTCTCTAAAAATAGAGATTGTCCAAGGAAAAAAAGGAGAAATATGATTGTAAATAAAGTTGATGTTAATAAAAATAGTTTAAAGACGATGCTTCTGTTCTTCACTGTTTCACCTCGTATGAAAAATACTGTAATATAAATGATTTCTTAATTATAACAAAGGTTACAAAAAAGTAGAGGGGATAAATCTGTCTCTCTCTAAAGTAGTTTTTTATAGAAAGTCACATAAAGAGACGGTACAGTGACTATAGAAGTATTTTAGCATAAAAAAGAACTCGCCAGACGTATGACGAGTTCTTTAGTGTACTATTGCTGAATTGCTGCATCTAAAGCGATTTCAATCATTTCGTTAAATGTAGTTTGACGCTCTTCAGATGTTGTTTCTTCACCCGTGAAGATATGGTCGCTTACTGTTAATACAGATAATGCATTTACACCATATTTAGCTGCTAATGTGTAAAGAGCAGTCGTCTCCATCTCTACTGCTAATACACCGTAATCTCCAAGTTTTTTAACCATGTCCATGCTCTCACGATAAAATACATCTGCTGTTAATACGTTACCAACACGAACGTGTAATCCTTTTTCTGTTCCAGCATCGTAAGCTTTCTTTAAAAGATCAAAATTTGCAGCAGGAGCAAAATCAAAACCCGGGAATGTTAAGCGATTCATATTAGAATCTGTACAAGCCGTCATCGCAATAATAACGTCACGTACCTTAACATCTTTTTGAATTGCACCACATGTCCCAACACGAATTAAATTTTTCACTCCGTAGCTTTGAATTAATTCGTTTACATAAATAGAAATAGAAGGAACACCCATGCCTGTACCTTGAACAGATACACGCTTTCCTTTGTAAGTTCCAGTAAAACCTAACATGCCACGCACGTTATTATAACAAGTAACATCCTCTAAAAATGTTTCAGCAATATATTTTGCACGTAATGGATCACCAGGTAATAGAATAGATTCAGCAATTTCGCCTTGTTTTGCTTCAATATGTACACTCATGAAAAATCCTCCTTATAATGTATTGATAGAAATCAATATCATTTGCATTATACACTACGACTCCTTTCAATTAAAATCTTTTTTATTTGTAATATGTGCAAAAGAGGAGGATTTCATAAATCATAATCTAGAATATATATTTAAGAGGTTTTGCATGGATAAAGAAAATAAAAATGGTAGGTGATATTTTGAAAAATCTTGTCATTGGGCTTATTGCACTAGTACTTATTGTGGCAGGAGGATTTTACATAAAAAAATATCAAGAAACTGTAGAAACGACCGGAGATGTTCAAGAAGTGAAATGGGATGTGAAGAATAAAGAAGGAAATGAAAAAGTCGATATTTCGTTTCAATTGCTAAATAAAATGAATAATGAAGTTCGTGGTGTGAACGATCAAATTCGAGCAGTGATAGTGGATGGGAATTTGAAAAACATACAACAAACGAAGCCTATATTTGCTGGAAATGGATCGTATAAGCTATCTTCAGATGTAGCAAAAGGTGAAGAGTACACGATATTTTTGTATGAAGATGAAAACAAGTCAGTGGAATCATTTGCTAAGAAAGATTTTGGTGAAGAAAAAAAGGAGACAAACAAGGACAAGAATAAAAAGAAACTACCTGTCGATACTGTACTTACAAAAAATATAGGAGAGCATCAAGTGTCTCTTTTATTTGGTGCATTACATCCGAATGAGGCAACGACATTAACATTTCAGTTTCAAGCGAAAAAGGGAGAAAAGCTGAAATTAAATTCAGGGAGAGGCGAAGTCAACGCGCTATATATCGTTGATGAAACGAGGGGACATTTTTTATATGCCATTCCTGTTGATACGGATGAGCAATTACAATATCGTATTACATTTCCAGAAGAAGGAACATATAAAATATGGGGGGATTTCTATATAAATGGTAAGAAGTATGAAAAGGAGTTTAGTATACAAGTGCAAAAACGAAAAAACAGCTAAGTACTTAGCTGTTTTTTCGTTTTCCTATTAATTTTGTTACAGAGAGCATTGTAATTGGTAAAGAATGATTCTTTCGAAATGCTAAATATTTTCCACTCCATGCAGGTTTATATTTTTCTTTGAAATGTCGTAAACCGCTGAAGCTATATGTGTAACGAACGTTATTAAATATTGCAGCAGCAACTCGTTCAGACCAGAACGATTGCGTTGATAAACCGACATTTGAGAGTGGTGCCATACCAATATTAAAGGAATGGTATTCATTTTCTTTTGCCCAGTGGAATAAGTGGATAAAAATTGCATCCATAATTCCGCTAGGGGCATCTGGATAATAACGCATTAAATCAACAGATAATATGCCACTTTGATATACTGGCATAAAGGTTGTGAATGCAATGATTTTTCCTTCTGCATCAGATAATGTAGCGATAGGGGCACGACTAATATACTCACGATCGAAGTACCCAAGTGAAAATCCTTTCTCTTTTTTTCCGCCGAGCCAAGCATCAGACACTTTCTTTAATTCCTCGTATAATTCGTCTGAGAATGGTGGCTCATGAATAGAGAATGTATAACCTTCTCGTTCAAAACGGTTGAAAGTGGCTCGCATACCAGCACGTTTCTTTCCTGTTATTGTAAACGTATTTAAATCAACGACAGCCTCTTCACCAAGTTTAAAGAAGTTGTAGCCAAAATCGTGGTATAAGCTCATCCATTTGCTTTCAATTTGATAGAATACGCAAATATACCCAAATCGATCAGCTTCAGTCAAAAATTCTTGCAACACAGTGCGGTAGGAGGATGGATCACCAATTGGATCACCTAGTACAACAAGACGTTTTCCAGTAATTGAAAAGAGAAGAAGTGCTTTTCCGTCACTACTGAAGAAGAACTGTTTATCTCCTAAAAAACCTAAATGACTAAGTACATTCCCGCCATGTTCATCTAAGAAGTTTTCTAACCTTTTATCATTAGCTGGTTGCCCGGGAAATTGACTACGATAACGATTGGCAATTAGTGAGCCGATAAGTAAAAAAGTAGGAACGAAAAAGGCTGCTGCTAATGCACTTCGTTTAACTTGTGTAATATTTCGAACGACAAAATCAGGTTGGAACGCTTCTTTTGCACCCGCAAATAAAATACCTAAGTTTTTATATAAATATAGCGTAAGTAATAAGAAGATAAATACTTTTACGATATCAGAAAGTGAGACTTCCATTTTCTCGCGTATAAATCTTTTACGAAGCATATACAACACAGCAAGTACGATTAATAAAATAAAGGTTTCTTCAATGTCAATTCCTTTTAGGGTATTAAAGATTGCTGCTCCAATTAAAGAAACAATCGTCATATAGTAAGAACGCTTTGTTCCATAATATATGCCTCGCGAAAGAATCAGGAGGAGAATACCGAATGTTAATGATAAGCTAAAAGAAAATTGAATAAGGTGCTTTGGAGCTAAAATATGTAAGGCGTGAGCTCGATTTATACTAGTCGGTAAAATTGTTGATAGAATAACCATTAAGCCAGCGAATACTGTTAAAGCGGCGGATGCCCATGAACCTAATTTCCCTAAAAAATCACGTTGTAAAGTCCAAATTACACCAGTTGTTTCTAACGCAGGTGCAATAAAGGGTTTATCTTCAATTTTTTTTATGGCCGCTCCTGTCATTTCAAAGGCTGCAAAAATGAGACCTAGGCAGAATGGTAAGATGTAATAGACAAGTCGGTATAATAACATAGCAGGTAGTAATACGCCTGTATCAACGCCGTATTGTCCTAGTCCAGTTAAGAAAACAAGGTCAAATGAACCAAGGCCACCAGGAACAAGACTTACGACACCAGCTAAAGCAGCGATTACGTAAACACCTAAAAACTTTTGAAATTCGATATCAATTCCAAACAATATTAAAATGACGTACATAACGATACCGGCAGATACCCACTCGACTAATGAAACTAATGAATATAAAACAGTTGGATTTTTCTCTTCTTCTTCTTCTTCCTCTTGTCCGTCTAGCTGTTTTGTTTTTCTATTTTTAATTTTAGAAAACCCAATATATATAGGAACGAAAAGAGCAAAGAAGATAAGAACAGGCCATAACCACGGTTTTTCGTGCAGAATAAAACTAGTGTCTAATATTCCAATAAGGCCGAGGAATGACAGAATGGCTAATCCGTTAATAAAAGCGGTTGTCATCCAAGCAATACTTTTAATAAGTTTTCCATTATCTTTTATATGCGGACGGTATAGCATTGTACGTACACCGGCACCAACAAGACCACCAAAACCGATAAATCCATTTAAAGTGTTTGCAATCCATGAGATACGGAAAATCTTTTGTACAGGTATGTCTGCTTTTAAGTAACGAAGCATAACAAAGTCATAAAAGAACATTGTTGAAACGGCAAATGCACCGAGTGTAATCGCTAAAAATACCCCACCAGTTGGAATGTTTTTAATTGTTTCAATTGCTTCTAAAAAAGAAATGCCTGCTAATTCTTTTTTAGCTTGAAAGAAAACAATTGTTAAGACAACAAATGGGAAGATTATTTTCCCGATTTGTAAGAAACGTTTCCATGAAAACGACATAAATACAACTCTCCTTGTGTAAGAAAACTGAGACAATAATATTATTATGACAAACTTCAAGAAAAATAAAAAGGTAAATTCCTGTATAGGGAAGCTATTTTTTATATAGGTTATATTTAAAAGAATATTTCGTTTATCAGAAAATTAAGTTAAGATAAGATGAAAGAAGGAAGAGAGGGGAAGTAGATGATTATAATAGGTTATGCAGGATATGAGTTAGAAAAAGCAAAACCGAATACATCAGAAGATTTTTTTAATAGATCTGAAGTGACATATATATTAAATAATCAAGAGAAAACCTTTTCTGTCTTATATGTTCGATATTTTGAAGAAATTTTACAAGAAATTACCCCTTTTGAAGGAAATCCAGTTTATAAAGTAGAAGAACAAGACGTATATTTACGAGATATTGTAGCGATCGCTTGTTTACTGAAAGATAAAGAGCTACGCGCGCAGAAGCGCTTGTATCTCAATGAAGTAACAGACTTTCAACGATACTTTGATGAGGGAACAGTGGTGAAAGTACAAGAAATATTAGCTGAATTACATAAAAATAAAAGAGTAGAAATAGCGTAAAACGGCAAAGGAGAGAGAAGCCATGTCTAATTTGATGGTTGAAAATCAAACAGAACAAGTTTCTATATTTTTAGAAGATGTAATTTCCTTGATAACTAATTATGTGAATTATCATACGTTACCTTCTTTATTGGAGGAGACACCAACAGGAAACGAGCAATACTATAAAGGGATATTAGCATCAATAAGAAGACTTCTTGTTTTTTGTGAAGAAGGACTTGATGCATGTTTTGTTTTGTTGAATAGCCAACCATTTCGAAAGACCGCAGCTGAAACAGTTTTATATAAGATTTACCATCAAGTAATTGCAGAGTTTTTTTCGCCAAAGAATGATCATTGGTATGAAAATAGTCGTTCTGCTTATACAGGGAAAAATTCTATTGTTTTTCAGCAAATCCCCCCTGGATCTATAGAACGAATGATGAAGGATTTAGAAGGGAAATTTCAATTGATGCGTGAAGAACTAGAATATTATGAGACAGATTACCAAACAAAAATGTTGCACAAATATTAATTAAGGAAAAGAAGCTAAGGATACTTAGCTTCTTTTCCTTTTGTCCAGTTATATAAGGGATTTTAATTGAATATAGTTAAAGTGGATAGCATCAAGGAGGTGTGACATGAGTCAGCAAGGTGTATTTACAGATTACTTTCATGAAGTAGAAAGCTGGTGTGAAAGTGTTCTTCAAGTATTAGATAGCCGTGCAATGGAAGTGTATGATGTCCATATGCTTGCTTATAAAATTCAAACGTTATTAGAGCGTATGAAAGAGCATGAATACGACACAGATGCCGAGTTTATGTATGAAATAAGTGATGATGTAGAACATATTCAACACCATTTACAGGAAGTATTTATGCAAGAAGGAGAGGAATATGAACTATGTGAAAGAGGGGATAGCGAACGAGCTGTTCCGATTGGGGGGCATACCCTTCCGCCATTACCTTATCCATATAATGCGCTAGAACCGTACATTTCACGAGAAATTATGATGTTACACCATGATAAACACCATCGTAGTTACGTGGAAGGATTAAATAAAGCAGAGAAGATGATGGAAGAAGCGAGAAAAACAAATCAATTTGATTTAATTAAGCATTGGGAAAGAGAAGCGGCTTTTCATGGATCAGGTCATTACTTACACACGATATTTTGGAATAACATGAAAAAAGATGGTGGTGGAAGTCCGAGAGGGGCTTTTTCACAACAAATTGAGCAAGATTTCGGAAGTTTTTTACGTTTTCAAAAGCATTTCACGGAAGCCGCTTCTAAAGTGGAAGGTTCAGGATGGGCAATTCTTGTATGGGTACCTCGTTCAGGAAGGTTAGAAATTTTGCAAAGCACGCTTCATCAATTGTTTACACAGTGGGATACGATACCACTCCTTGTACTGGATGTATGGGAACATGCGTATTATTTACAATATCAAAATCGAAAAGATGAATATATTAAAAATTGGTGGAATGTTGTAAATTGGCCAGATGTAGAAAAGAGATTTGAAAGTGCGAAGCAAATTGAATGGACACCGTATTAGACGCATATCTCATGCGTCTTTTTTAGTGGAGGTGGAAGGAAAATTTCGTTCATATTTTAAAAGGCCAAGCATACACTTGTACAAAAAGTGCCAAAAGGACGTGGGGGGAAATATGAGACGAATTTGTATAATAATTACGCTAATTATAATGTACGCAAGCGTTATGCCAATTCCTGCATATGCAAAAATGAACGGTGGTGTCAGTGCTCGTAACGCAGTCTTAATGGAACAACAATCCGGTCGTGTGCTATATGGGAAATTAGAACATGAGCCACAAAAAATTGCTAGTATAACAAAAATTATGACAGCATTGTTAGCTGCTGAATCAGGAAAAATGAAAGAATTAGTATCGGTTAGTAATGAAGCGGTACGAGTAGAAGGATCGGCAATTTATTTAAAACCTGGACAAAAAGTTAAGTTAGAAGATTTAGTTTACGGATTAATGCTTAGATCTGGTAATGATGCAGCACAAGTAATTGCTGAAAATGTGGGAGGGAGTATAGAAGGATTTGTATATTTAATGAATCAAAAGGCGAAAGAAATCGGAATGAAAGATACGCATTTCTCAAACCCGCATGGCTTGGATGGGGATGGATCGCATTATTCGTCGGCTTATGACATGGCATTATTAACGAAATATGCAATGGGGAACGAGACCTTTAAGAAAATTTTTGGAACAAAAACGTATAAATCAGATTCTTGGGATTATCCGTGGAAAAATAAACATAAGCTTGTGACATCTTATTATGAATTTGCAACAGGGGGAAAGACAGGTTTTACGAAGAAAGCAGGACGGACGCTTGTCACAACAGCTTCAAAAGATGGACTAGATTTAATTGTCGTAACTTTGAGTGCTTCTAGTGACTGGGATGATCATATGAATTTGTTTGATAAAGGCTTTGAACGCTATAAGCAAGCGAAAGTTTTAGGACAAGGCGCACTCGCTGAAATAAATGAAAAGAAATATGCCAATCATGTTTATACGAAAAATAGTTTTTCTGTACCTTTAACTGAAGAGGAAAGAAAGAGCGTGTTATTGAAAGTTGAGCTCGATAAAAGTGCAAAACTTACGGATGGAGTAAAGATTGGGAAGACAGAAATTTATGTAGGGAACGAGAAAGTTGGAGAACGAAATTTGTTTTACAGTAAACGAAAGTTAGTAGCTACAACGGGAATGTATTGGAATAACGTAAAAGAAATCTTCTCTTACATGATAGGTGTTGGGATAGATGGTTAATCTCGTATGGGCAGCGATGGCAGTTATAGGGATTGTGTATGCCATGATAAATGGAACGATGGAAGAAGTGACCAAAGCAGTGTTTGAAGGATCAAAAGATGCTGTAACGATTTGTATTGGACTTATTAGTGTTTTAGTATTTTGGCTCGGTTTAATGAAAATTGCTGAGGAAGCTGGATTGTTAAAGAAGTTAGTATCACTTTTTATGCCGATAGTAAAAAGATTATTTCCAGAAATACCGAAGGATCACCCGTCAATGGGATTCATTTTATCAAATATGATGGCGAACTTTTTTGGGTTAGGTAATGCAGCAACACCTTTAGGTATTAAAGCAATGGAACAACTGAAAGAGTTAAATGGTGGAAAGGATTCAGCAAGTCGTTCTATGGTGACGTTTCTAGCATTAAATACTTCAGCGATTACATTAATTCCGACTACTGTCATTTCGATTCGAATGACTTATGAATCAGCAAACCCTACTGAAATCGTTGGCGTAACATTTATAGCACAAGTGTTATCGATGATTGGAGCGATTTGGATTGACCGCTATTTTTACCGGAGAAGGAGTAGAAAGGGGCGGAAAAAATGAGTATTGTAAATACAATTTCATTATGGGTAATTCCTTGTGTAATTGGTTTTATCCTTTTGTATGGCACGATAAAGAAAGTTCCAACGTACGAATCGTTCGTTGAGGGCGGAAAAGAAGGGATTCAAATTGCGGTTTCCATTTTGCCGTTTATGGTTGGAATGCTTGTATCTATTTCTATTTTCAGGGCATCAGGTGCTCTAGATGCGATGATATCGGTAATGAAGCCGATGTTAGACCTTATTCATGTACCAGCCGAAATCGTTCCACTTGCACTTATACGTCCGATTTCGGGATCTGCTGGTTTAAGTATTACGACCGACTTAATCGCTACATATGGGCCAGACTCGTTTATTGGTAGGTTAGCTTCAACGATGCAAGGTAGCACAGATACGACTTTTTATATATTAACAGTATACTTTGGGGCTGTCGGTATTAGAAAAATGGGAGATGCATTAAAGGTAGGACTTTTTGCAGATTTAATCGGAATTATTTGTTCGATTGTGTTTGTTTCCCTATTGTTTCGGTAATACTATTCATTTTTTGCGCTATTTCGCTTATAATACGTATACGACCACTATTAACGTGTAGTTTAATAGTGGTTTTTTTATGCGGTATTTTTGACAAAATGGTGAACTTTTATCGTGGACAACATGAAAAAGTGTAAATAATAATAAAGGGTGAAAACGTGATATAGCCTTTATACGTTTATTATCATTGCTATGTTGTTAAAGGTAGGCGAAGTAAATGGCATAAAGCTTAGGCGGTTGCCAAGTCTTTCTAATGTAAGGTAAGATAAATTTGAGGTGAAAAAAAGAAATGGAACGATTACAAAAAGTGATTGCGCAAGCAGGTATTGCATCGAGAAGAAAGGCTGAGGAATTAATTCAGCAAGGGAAAGTGAAAGTTAATGGGAAAATAGTGAAGGAGTTAGGAACAAAAGTAACTCCTCAAGATAAAGTGGAAGTAAATAACATCCCTCTTGAAAAAGAAGAACCTGTTTATTTTTTACTATATAAACCAACTGGTGTAATTTCAAGTGTATCAGATGATAAAGGAAGAAATGTTGTAACAGACTTTTTCCCTGAAATTAGACAACGTTTATTCCCAATCGGACGCTTAGATTATGATACGTCTGGCGTATTATTGATGACAAATGATGGTGAATTTGCAAATGTATTAATGCATCCGAGATATAAGGTTGAAAAAACGTATGTTGCGAAAATTAAAGGGCCATTAACAGGTGATAAAATTCGCATGTTAGAACGAGGTGTTGCATTAGAAGATGGGAAAACAGCACCAGCACAAGTGAAAATTATTTCTTGGGACAAGCGTAAAGAGATGGCGATTGTACAATTAACGATTCATGAAGGACGTAACCGTCAAGTACGCCGCATGTTTGAAGCGTTAGATTGTAAAGTAATGAAATTAAAACGTGAACGTTATGCCTTTTTAGAAGTGGGTAGCTTGCGTCCTGGTGATGCAAGAGAATTAACACCACATGAGGTGAAACAATTACGTGCATTGGCTTCTACAAAGCCTCGCTAATCTATATTGTGAAACTTTCACCAGTGGAATGCTCCGCTGGTGATTTATTAAAAAATACATATATTTATCACTCGTCGAAGAGAGGGGAGACAACATGAAAAAAAATCGCTTATTATTTCGTGTTATCATTTTGCTCATTTTAAGCGGTGCGGTAGGGTTTACGCTATATCAAGGATTTTTTACTGATAAAGAGAAAATGCAAATTGGAAAAGAAGCACCTAACTTTGTTGTAACTGATTTAGAAGGAAAGAATATTGAATTAAAAGATTTAAAGGGAAAAGGTGTATTTTTAAATTTTTGGGGAACTTGGTGTAAACCTTGTGAAAAAGAAATGCCTTATATGAATGAGTTATATCCGAAATATAAAGAAAAAGGCGTTGAAATTATTGCCTTAGATGCAGATGAAACGGATATCGCAGTGAAAAACTTTGTGAAACAATATGATTTGAAATTCCCAGTTGCAATTGATAAAGGGCAAAAGATCATAGGTACATATGGAGTGGGACCATTACCAACAACCTTTTTAATTGATAAAGAAGGAAAAGTAGTAGAGCAAATTATAGGTGAGCAAACGAAGGAACAATTGGAAGAGTACTTAAAGAAAATCACTCCATAATTAAGAAAGCCTTTACATAAGAGGTGCTTACGTATAGCGCCTTCGCTTTAAAAATTCTGAGTATTGCGGTAACTCTAAGCTGGAATATACAATAGTACATATAGATAAAAGGGCGGTGAGAGCTTTGAAAGAAATTAAGTGTGAATGTGGACATGTTAATCCGATAGGAACCATTTTTTGTGAAGCATGTGGGAAACCATTTGAAAGTAATGAAAATATAAAATTATTGGATATGAGATATGAGGGGAGTGCTCGGAGATCTCTCACACATACAAAAACGATAGTCGATAAAATTTGGAGTTTTTTCTCTTCTGTAAAAGTAGGTGTATGGTTAATCGTAATAACTTTAGCTTCATCGGCAATAGGAACTATCTTTCCCCAAGAAATGTACATAACTCCAGGAATCGAACCAGCTGAATATTATAAGACCGAGTATGGATTTTTAGGACAATTATACTATCAATTAGGATTTAATAATTTATATGGATCATGGTGGTACATGATTTTAATTGCTTCCATTGGTATTTCACTTGTTATATGTAGTTTAGACCGTGTCATTCCTCTTTATAAAGCTTTAAAAAAACAAGGGGTGAAAAGACACCCAAGTTTTTTGAAAAGACAGAGAGTGCACGGGACTGGTACGCCGCATGAAGGTGACTTAGAACGAGTTCAAATTAATTTAAAGAAACGTAATTATAATGTGAAAGTGGAAGACGGGAACGTTTTAGCGGAAAAGGGACGTTTTTCACGTTGGGGTCCATATGTAAACCATATTGGTCTTATTATCTTTCTATTCGGTGCAATGCTACGTTTTTTACCGAGTATGTATGTAGATGAAGCACTTTGGTTACGTGACGGTGAAACGAAAGAAATACCAGGAACAGATGGTCAATACTATTTGAAAAACGAAAAGTTTATCAAGGAAGTTTATGATAAGAGTAAGGATAAAGAAGTTTTTGATGAAGCAATTGATCGTGTTGGTGATAAAATGATTGCGAAAAACTTCCAAACAAATGCTGTATTATATAAAGCGGCAGGAGAAAATATAGCGGGTCAAAAACCAAAATTAGAAAAGGTAAAAGAAGCTGAAATTCGAGTGAATGAGCCACTGAAATTTGATCAATTTGCTGTTTATCAAGTGGATTACAAAGAAAGTGAATTTAAAAGCATGTCTTTCCATTTGCAAAACAAAGAAAATAATCAAAAGTTGGGACCGATTAAAGTAGATTTAGCGAATCCTACAGAAAAATATGATTTAGGAAATGGGTATTCTCTAGAACTATTAAGCTATTTTCCGGATTTTTATTTTGATGAGAATGGAAGGCCGAATACGAAAACAAAATTACCGAATAATCCTGCATTCGTCTTTAAAATGTTTACCCCGGAAACACCAGATGGTGAAGTTAGTTTCGTCGGTATTCAGCAAAACATAGAGCCTGACGGGAATAATAAATATAAAATGTCATTTGCAGGTGTGGAAATGCAAAATGCAACAGCTCTTACAGTAAGAAAAGATTTGACGCTTTGGATTCTCGGTATTGGAGGATTTATATTTATGGTTGGTGTGATTCAAGGTATGTATTGGAACCATCGCCGTATTTGGATACAACGTGTTAATGATGAATGGTGGGTTGCAGGCCATACGAATAAAAATTGGTTCGGCTTAAAGAAAGATATTGAAAGAGTACTAGAAGGAACAGCGATTCCACAACCACACGATAAAATGAATGAAAAAAATTAGTTAAGGTGGGGAAACGATATGGTACAAATAAGTAGTAATTTTCTGTTCGCGGCGTTTATCTTATATTTAATTGCAACTTTATTTTTTGGAGGAGCAATTAAAGAAAAAGGTAACAAGTGGGCAAATATAGGTATAACTATAACAATTTTAGGATTTATTGCACAAATAGTATATTTTGTTACAAGATGGATCGCATCAGGACATGCACCGGTTAGTAACTTTTTTGAATTTGGTACATTTTTTGGCATGATGCTTGTGGGAGCTTTTATCATTATGTACTTTGTATATCGTGTAAGTATTATTGGTTTATTTGCTTTACCGGTAGCTCTTTTATTAATCGCTTATGCAAGTATGTTCCCGAGAGAAATTTCGCCGCTTATCCCATCTTTAAAGAGTAATTGGCTACATATTCATGTAACGACAGCGGCAGCGGGACAAGCAATATTAGCAATTAGTTTTATTACAGGCGTAATGTATTTATTGAAAAATGTAGATCAATCAACAAGAAGTAAGCGTACATTTTGGTTAGAGACAGTAGTTTTCACACTTGTTTGTACAGTTGGATTTATTGGAATCACAACGGTATTTTCTAGTATGAAATACGAAGCGAAGTTTCAATGGGTTGATAAAAATGAACAACAAGTTGAGATGAAGTATAATCTCCCTGCTTTAGTTGGACCGCATGAAGGGAAGTTAATGACAGAAAATAAATTAGAACCGGCGGTTGAAGTCCCCGCGATTGTAAATGCGAAAAAATTAAATACTGTTATTTGGTCAGTGTTAGTCGGAACACTACTTTATATTGTATTAAGACTTGTTTTACGTAAGCGAGTGTCAGCGGCACTTCAGCCGTTAGTAAAGAATACGAATAGTGATTTATTAGATGAAATTGGGTATCGTTCTATTGCTATAGGATTCCCAGTGTTTACATTAGGAGCATTAATCTTTGCAATGATTTGGGCTCAAATCGCTTGGACGCGCTTTTGGGGTTGGGATCCAAAAGAAGTTTGGGCACTTATTACTTGGCTCTTTTATGCTGCGGTATTACATTTACGCTTATCTAAAGGATGGCATGGAGAAAAATCCGCCTGGCTTGCAGTAATTGGTTTTGCAATCATTATGTTTAACTTTATTGTAGTAAACTTAATTATCGCGGGTTTACATTCATATGCATAGAGAAATAAAATAGGAGAGTGTATGTCACTTTCCTATTTTATTTTTGTCAAATTTTCTTCTTTTTTGAGAAAAACATGACAAAGTAGCGGTTGATTCTGTAAAATGATGTCGAGGACCAAATATACTGTTCAAAAAAAATACATAGTTTTGGAAAAAAAATGAACAAACTTTATTATTCTTGTGAAGCATAATATGGGAAGTGGAACGTTAAGAAATGCTTAATTAAACGAGGATAGGTGCAACATTATATTGTAGAAGGGTAGGTGTAAACCGTTGTGGTAAAAGTACGCAGCGGGTAGAAATGGAAAATGAATCAAGAATTTTAATTGTAGACGATGAGGATCGTATTCGTCGTTTATTAAAGATGTATTTAGAAAGAGAGCAATACACAATTGAAGAAGCGGATAATGGTGATACAGCTTTAGAAATGGCGTTACAAAATGATTATGATTTAATCCTATTGGATATTATGATGCCTGGTAAAGATGGTATCGAAGTGTGTAAAGGGATTCGTGAGAAGAAAGCGACGCCAATTATTATGCTGACAGCAAAAGGTGAGGAAATAAATAGGGTACAAGGGTTTGAAGTTGGAACTGATGATTATATTGTAAAGCCGTTTAGCCCGCGTGAAGTAGTACTTCGTGTGAAAGCGGTATTACGCCGCGCTGTACCAACGACATTCTTTACACAAGATACAACGACGAAAGATGTTACTGTGTTCCCGCATTTAACAATTGATAATGATGCGCACCGCGTTACAGCGGATGGTAATGAAGTAAACTTAACACCGAAAGAATATGAATTACTATTATTCTTAGCGAAAGCCCCGGATAAAGTTTTTGACCGTGAGCAATTGTTAAAAGAAGTATGGCAATATGAGTTCTTCGGAGATTTACGTACAGTTGATACGCATGTAAAGCGTTTACGTGAAAAGTTAAGTAAACAATCACCAGATGCAGCGAAGATGATTGTTACCGTTTGGGGCGTTGGTTACAAGTTTGAGGTTGTGAACGACTGATGCTTTGGAGAAGTGTAGTAGGGAAGTTATGGATGACCATATTACTTCTCGTTTCGTTTGTTCTTGGATTTGTTGCTATTTTACTTTCACAGTTTTTTAGAACGTATTATGTTGATATGAGTCAAGCTAGGCTTCAGAAAGTTGCAACAAGTGTCACGGAATTAATTGAAGAAGGTGCCGATGTAAAAACGATTGAGGATATTGCTTACAAATTTTCTGATCCACTTTCAAGGATTATCATTGTAGAAGATGGTAAGGAAATTTCTTCTTCGCCGAAACAAGAAGGATTAGTTACTCTTACAATAGATGATTTGAAAAATGATAAAGAATTAGCGGCTGTATTTAAAGACAAAAAAGAAATTAAAAATAACATTAGAAAAGCTTCTAATAGTAGGAAGAATAAAAATACTGAAAATGATATTATGATCGTCGGGAAACCAGTACAGTCAAAAAATCAAAGTGCAGTGTTTGTATATGAATCATTGCAAGTTCCAATACAAGGTATGGAGAGAACGACTGATTTTATTTTCTTATCAGCCGGGATTGCGATTATTTTAACAACTTTCTTTGCATTTTTCTTATCTACTCGAATTACGGCACCGCTTCGTAAAATGCGTGAGGTTGCATTTGAGGTAGCGCGCGGGAAATTTGATACGAAAGCCCCTATGGTGTCGCAGGACGAAATTGGTGAGCTTGCAACTGCTTTAAATCAAATGGGGAAACAGTTGAAGTTTAATATGAATGCCCTGCAGCAAGAAAAAGAGCAGTTAGCTAGCATTTTGAGTAGTATGGCAGATGGTGTTATTACGTTAAATCAAGAAGGTGAAGTCGTTGTTATCAACCCACCGGCAGAACACTTCTTACAAGTTTGGCAAGAAGAAAAAGAAGTAGAGTTAATTAAAAAACTGCCTTCTGAACTTGTTGAACTATTCCATCTCGTTGTAGAAAGTGAGCAACAACAAGTTGTTGAAATTAATTTGCAAAAAGGTAACTACGTAGTTCTTATGACACCGCTTTACAATCAAACAAAAATTCGTGGAGCTGTAGCAGTATTGCGAGATATGACGGAGGAGCGTCGTCTTGAGAAAATGCGTCAAGACTTTATTGCGAATGTATCACATGAACTTCGTACACCGATGGTAATGCTTCAAGGATATAGTGAAGCAATTTTAGATGATATTGTGCAAACGAAAGAAGAAATTAATGAGTTTGTTCAAATTATTTATGATGAATCTGTTCGTTTAGGTAAACTTGTAAATGAGTTATTAGATTTAGCCCGTATGGAAAGTGGACATGTAGAGTTACATATAGGTGAAGTAGATATTCATCCATTTGTCGAAAAAATTGGCCGTAAATTCCAGGGGATTGCAAAGGATAAAGAAGTCCAATTAACAGTGGATTTCCAAAGTCCAATTGCACAATATCCGTTTGATGCAGACCGTATGGAACAGGTACTGACGAATTTAATTGATAATGCAATCCGTCATACAAATGCAGGTGGACATGTTACACTTGTAATTAATACGAAAAATAGTGGCCTTACTTTCGAAGTGCAAGATTCAGGTGTTGGTATTCCAGAAGAAGATATTCCGTTCTTGTTCGATCGATTCTATAAAGCTGATAAAGCGAGAACTCGCGGGAAAAAAATTGGAACTGGACTCGGGCTTGCGATTGCTAAAAATATTGTTCAAGGTCATGAAGGGAAGATTTTTGTATCAAGTGTCGTTGGAGAAGGAACTACATTCTCTGTATATTTACCAAATCGTATAATTTAGATATATATGTTTTTAAAAAGTTGATCATGAATAAAAGCTTTACTGTTTTTTATTTTTTTGTAAGTGCAATTAAATAAAGAATGGTAGAGTTTTTTTCTTTAATAATCAGAATGAAAATAAAAAGAGAGGTGTCATAATGAAATGAAACTTTATACAAAAACAGGTGATAAAGGGGAAACGAGTGTCATAGGTGGCCGAGTGGATAAAGATCATATACGTGTAGAAGCTTATGGAACAATTGATGAGGCGAATTCTCATATCGGATATGCCATGTCTAAATTACAAGAGGAATGTTTTCGTAACATTTATAACGAACTTGAAAATATTCAACATGAACTATTTGATTGTGGAGGGGATTTAGCAATAGTAGAGAAGAAGATCCCTTATAAAGTAACGATAGAGATGGTCGAGTATTTAGAGAGTCGAATTGATTCGTATACAGAAGAAGCGCCGCCTTTAGAGCGTTTTATTTTACCAGGCGGTAGCGAGATATCGGCTGCACTACACATTGCACGTACAGTTATAAGAAGAGCAGAACGTTGTATAGTGTCATTGCAAAAAGAAGGAGAAACCAATGAAATTGTTCTAAAGTATGTAAATAGGTTATCTGATTATTTATTTGCGCTTGCTAGAGTAATAAATGCGCGTTTACAAGTGAAAGATGTGGAATATAACCGCAGTGCACTTGTTTTTCGTAATAAAGAAGAGAAGGAAGTGGAGTAATACACTTTCTTTTTTTTGTATACTTTTTTCTGTAATATCCCACAATAGAGAAGGTATGACGGTTATTAGAAAACGGAGGATGTATATGAAAGCGTTAAAATGTGGCGTGGTGATATTGAGTGTATTATTTTTATCTCAATTACATGTTTACGCTGAAGGGAATCAGTGGATATGGCCTGTTGATGGGCAGATAAGTGATTATTTTGGGACAAGACATGGGAAACACTATGGTATTGATATAGCTGCGCCAATTGGAACGCCTGTTGCAGCTATTCAAAATGGTAAGGTGACAAAGTCTTATTTTTCAAGTAGTTATGGAAATGTTGTGTTTATTAAACATGGAGAATATGAGGCTGTTTATGCGCATTTAAATAAGAGATATGTAGTTCAAGGTGATAACATTTCAAAAGGAGAGCTAATTGGAGAGGTAGGGAATACAGGAGAATCGCGAGGAGCGCATTTACATTTAGAAGTGCATCAAGGGAGATGGACGATGGAGAAAAGGAATGCGATGAATCCGTTGCTTGTTTTAAATGAACAAAAAAATCAAGTTGTGTCATCATCACTATATATTGTACAAAAAGGTGATACTTTAGTGGGTATTGCCCGGAAATTTGGTATGACAGTTGAGGAAATTAAAGTGAGGAATGGATTGCGACAAGAGCAAATCTATCCGAACCAACAACTATACGTCAAGTAAAGGCAACGTCCCAAAAGCATAACTTTTGAATAAATTTATTTTCTTCTTATTTAAGATTGCGATAGTAAATGAAATTATATCGACATTTCGACAAGAAATGTCGATATAACAATAAAATGCGACAGTAAGAGCAACCTATCCTTAACGAAAAACCGTCCCAAAAGATCTTTTGGGACGGCTTCTTTTACCAAAAAATAAAGACACATATAAATCCAGTAATAGCTAAGTAGCTATATAAGTAAAAGACTTTTGTTCTTGTTTTTTCTTTTGTCCGAAATAGTACGATAGTTGGTTCGATTAGACCAATTGTAAGACAAAGTAAACCAAGAAGCATAAAGCCAATTGAAAGAGAATACAGGGCGATTTGTGGTGCTTGAAATGGAATCATCCATTTTAATAAAAATGCAATAAGTGCAGTGTAACAAATGCTACCGATGTATTTATTCAATGGTGTATCAGAACGGAAACCAGGAAGTTTCTTGGAAAACGGACGGGAAACAACTTCCGTTTGTAAAGATGTATGTTCTTCAATTATTTTTTGAGCTTCTTTTCCTTTTTGGAAAAGGGATAAAATCCAGTTTCGCTCACCTTGGAAAATAAATTGAGAAGTTGTTAAATAGTGATCAACTTTTACCTTATTCCAACTCTTCCATGGATGACGCTCACACAATTTTAATTTACTTTCTGTTTTTTTATCATACTGATAAATACTTATGCCATCTTGGTCAAAAGTAGCGTAGTATGTCTCTCTTGAGAATGTGCCTAGATCAATTGGACAGTAGAAAAGTAATTCTTTTTTCAAATAAAAGTATTCTTTTCTTAAGTTCTTTTTCATTGCTTCTCGAATAGAGTGTCTTTTATCTTTCTTCATGACATTTCCTCCATAACTCAGAAAATGTTCTTATCTTAACAATTCAACATCTTATCACTTTTGACGACATATGACTAGGGGGATTCATAGGAGAAATACCGAATTATAAAAAATATGGGTTGTATTGTAAAATATAGTGATCGTTTCTTTAATGATATAAAATTAATAACTTATTTTTAGTAAGTTACACTTTTTTTGTTCACAATACGATCATGTTGTTGTATAATGAAGTGGAAAATAGAATATCGGTCTATCTTCGGGGCAGGGTGAAAATCCCGACCGGCGGTGATGAACAGTTAATAATTTCGTTCTAAGCCCGCGAGCCGTTAAGGCAGGATTTGGTGTGATTCCAAAGCCGACAGTACAGTCTGGATGGGAGAAGATGGAGGTTCAAGCGTTCAAAAAAGATAAGTATTTGAACGTCTGTTTGATGTGCCTTAAAATTCTCCCTTTGTGTAAATCACAAAGGGTTTTTTCGTTCTATGAAAAATAGGCATAGCAGAACCTTTCCACTTTCCATGAGAAGATCGATGGAAAAGGAGAGAGAAAGATGAAACAAAAAAACAGTGTAGTGCAGATGGTGAGTGTAGCGATGCTAAGTAGTATTGCGTATTTACTAATGATGTTGGATTTTCCATTCCCAGGGCTTCCGCCATTTTTAAAAATTGATTTTAGTGATGTGCCAGCTTTAATTGCGGCAATAATTTTTAGTCCAATTGCAGGTGTAATTGTAGAAGCGATAAAAAATATTTTGCATTACGGAATTCAAGGAAGTTTAACGGGAGTACCAGTAGGAGAAGTAGCAAACTTTATAGCGGGATGTTTATTTATTGGTCCAGCAGCATTCTTATTCCGAAAGTATCGCACAGTAAAAAGTTTAACGACAGGATTAATGTTAGGTACAATTACTATGACAGTTATTATGAGTGTGTTAAACTACTTTATTATTTTACCAGCGTACACTTGGTTTTTAAATTCACCAGCTATGTCTAGTGATATTATGCGACAAACTATTGTAACGGCGATATTACCGTTTAATGTAATTAAAGGAATTGTTGTAACAATTGTATTTGTAGCATTATTTTCACGCTTGAAAGTATGGGTATTTGCAAAAATGAAAAATGCTTAAAAATATTAAACCATTGGCAGCGTAACTGCTAATGGTTTTTTTGTTAGTGAGAATGAAAAAGAGTGCAAAAAATCCCCCTCATACTTATGAGGGGGATTTTTTGAAGTTAATAAAAGACTATTCGAATTTTAAAGAGTCGCCATCAAATGATTCGTCAGCAACTTTAATTGAGTCAGTTGGACAACCTTCGAATGCATCCATCATATCTTCAATTAATACATCTGGAATTTCAACGATACCTTGGTTATCGTCTAATGTTACAAATGCAATGCCTTCATCATCATAGTCATAAATGTCTGGTGCAGCAGCACCACAAGCACCGCATGCAATACAAGTATCTTTGTCAACGATTGTATATTTTGCCATATTTTTTCCCTCCTGATAATATGTATGTGAAAAGTTCGCCAAAAAATTATAATCTTATTGTAAAACGGTTTTTAAAACTTTTCAACATAAAATTATAATGATAATGCTTATCAATTAGAGTGTCAACTTATTTTTGAATTATTTCATAAGATTTTCAAAATACTTAAATGTTATTTCGTTTGATACAATAGAATATATAAAAGCATGTAGTGTGAATATGATAAGTTGAATGAATAGCAGTTAATGTGCAATCATATTGAAAAAAGAATGAAGTTAGACTGAGAGGTGGAAGCGGTAATGCAGCTACAATATACTTTATTATATTGTTTAAAACAATTGAATGGTGAAAGAACCGTTTCTTCAATTTATTATTTACTAAAAGGAAAGAGATCGTCGCAAACATTACAAGATGGGAATATGTTTCAAATTTCTTTTTTGTTTGGGATTTATAAGTCATTAAATAGAGCTGATTATGATCAAGAAGTTGCAAAGTTGTTACAAACGGATTTAGTTCAAGGTATACATGATAATACATATGTGTTAACGACTGCTGGTAACGTGCAATTAAACAAATGGGAAGGTGACTTTGCCTTTCCGACATATTTAAATGGTTTACACTATGGGGAAATAGGTGAAACGTTTTGGAAGAGATTATCATTGATCGTTCAAACCATTTCGAATTTACAACAGGCGAATACGAAATTTATTCCAATTCAACAGGATACAGAAATAATGATGTGGGTGAAACGTTTTCTCACTGGAATACCGTATATGAGAAGTGAATTGGCTAAAAGATTATGGAAGGAAATGCATACTCTTTTACAAAAAAATAATCCAGTAGAGGCGACAATCGTAATATATCGGTTAACTGGGTATAAACGTATTGGGTGTACTTTACAACAATTAGCGGAAATTACGAAACAAGATATATTTCGAGTGTATTTTTTATTTTGGGGTACAATTCATTTCCTTATTCAAGAAGTTCGCAATAAAGAAAACGAGTTTCCATTATTAGCTGAAATTATATCGTATCCAAATGAGAAAGCTGATTTATTTAGTTTATCAACGAAAAAAACATATAATCTTTGGAGACAAGGACGCTCTTTAGAAGAAATAGCAACAATTCGGAATTTGAAGGTTGCCACGATAGAAGACCATTTTGTAGAAATTGCTTTACGAGAAAAAGAATTTTCTATTGAAATGTTTATGGAAAAAGAAAAAATGGAAAAAGTAACAAAAGTAATTGAAGCATTACAAACACGTAAATTGCGTGTGTTGAAGCAAGCGGTTGGAGAGGAAATCTCTTATTTTGAAGTACGTCTTGTATTGGCACGGATGGAGGGTATAAATGAAGCTTGAGGAATATTTATATAAGTGGTTTGGATATTCTGAATTTCGTCCGGGGCAAAAAGGAGTTATTACGGACTTATTGGAAGGAAAAGATGTTGTAGCAATGCTTCCGACTGGAAGGGGAAAGTCAATGTGTTATCAACTTCCGGGGCTTCTGCAAGAGGGTACGGTGCTTGTTGTATCACCATTATTATCTTTAATGGAAGACCAAGTTACGCAATTAAAGTATGTCGTGAAAAATCGAGTTATTGCATTGAATAGTTTTCGGACGTTAATTGAAAAAAGAGAAGCAATGAAAAAGCTATCTTTTTATAAATTTGTTTTCGTATCACCAGAGATGTTGCAGTCGGAACTTCTAATAAGAGAATTGAAAAAAATTCATATTTCATTATTTGTCGTAGATGAAGCGCATTGTATTTCACAATGGGGCTATGATTTTCGGCCAGATTATAAAAAATTAGATAAAGTAATTGAGAGTATCGGATCTCCGACGGTACTAGCATTAACAGCAACTGCGACAAAGGATGTACTGCGAGATATAGCGGAAAGTTTAAATCTAAAAAATATTGCTGAGCATGTGTACTCAATTGATCGTCCAAATATTGCGATGGAAGTGCAATTTGTGGAAACAATAGAAGAAAAAAAAGAGGCGCTTTTTGAGCATGTAATGTATTTGCAAGGGCCTGGTATTGTTTATTGTTCAAGTAGGGCCTGGACAGAGCGTTTAACCGAGTATTTAAGAGGAAAAGGAATTACAGGTGTAGCTTTTTATCATGGTGGTATGGAACATGAAGAGCGTATGTTAATTCAACAGCAGTTTATGAATGACCAGTTGCAAATTGTAATATGTACAAGTGCTTTTGGGATGGGGGTAAATAAGGCGAATACAAGATATATTATTCATTTTCAATATCCGACAAATGTAGCTTCCTATTTACAAGAAATTGGAAGAGCGGGAAGAGATGGAGAATTGAGTATAGCCATTTTATTATGTAGTCCATTGGATCACGATTTGCCAATTTCAATCATTGAAGATGAATTACCAAGTAAATCGCAAATACAATTTTTATTTTCGTTACTACAAGAAAGAATGTTTCAAACGAAAGTATTACCATTAGAAGATGTAGAAGGAATTTGTTATAATGCAGCAAGATTTAATGAACAGTATTGGCGCTTTACACGTTATCATCTCGAACATCTTGGAATCATACAACAGCGAAATCTCATGCTAGAGAGCTTGTCAGATGAAATAATGCACAGATTAATAGCGGAAGTGGAAGTGAGAATACGTAATAAATATAGTGAGCTAGAAAATATGAAGTCATGGATACAAGTTCAAGGATGTAGACGTGAATATTTATTACAACAATTCGGTTATAGAAAAGAAAAAGAGATAGAAAACTGTTGTGATTACTGTGGTATTACAAAAACGGATTATAAAAAAAGACGAGCGCAACAGTTAGTTTTCGACTATAATTGGGAAACAGAGTTACAAAAGCTTTTCGGCCTAGGAAAGATGGAGGAATGATGAACATTCAAAGGCATAATGTTGAAGATATGAGTCCGAGAGAAATAAGACTGAATCTCTACATAACACAACTAATCATTATTGGTATCGGTTGTTTACTAGCATATATATTATTTCAAGATAAAAGAGAAGTTTATAGTTTATGGAAATGGGAACCGGTTTCTATACTTTTAATAGGTAGCTTGTTAGCGATTTGTATTGTGTTATTAGATTATGTTGCAATGCGAGTGTTTCCAGAATCTTGGTTTGATGATGGTGGCATTAACGATAGAATGTTTCAAGGGATTTCTGTCATGCATTTACTCGTTATCACGTTTATTATTGGTTTTGCGGAAGAGTTTTTATTTAGAGGTGTAGTGCAGACTCATTTCGGAATTGTAATAGCGAGTTTAATTTTTGCTGTGTTACATATTCGGTATATAACGAAGCCTTTTTTGTTTTGTTTCGTCTGCTTTATTAGTTTTGTTTTTGGTTATGTATTCGAGTGGACAGGAAATTTGTTTATAACAATCTTTGCACACTTTCTTGTTGATTTTATAATGGGGCTCCAATTAAGAAAATAAATGGAAGGTGGTGGTGAACAACATGAGAAAACGAATTCCTGATTTTGAAGAGGAGTTAGAAGTTGAGCAAGTGGAAGAAGATGAAAGTTTACCGCCGCGTAGTGAAATTCATAGAAATAAAGAGAACAAACCAAAGTTTAAAATGAATCACATTTTCGTCCGAGTGTTAACATTTTTGTTCATATTGTTACCTATTAGTATCCTATGGTATACGGATAAATATATACAGGTAAAAAGTGATAGTAATAATGCTGAGAAAAGTGCGTTTGAAGTAATTTTCTTTGATTCCGCTAAGACTGAATCAAAGAAGCAGTCTGAGAAAGTAGCAACTCATGTTGTGAAAGATGGAGAAACTTTAGAAAGTATAGCGAAGCAATATTTCTCAGATGAAGATGGGATAGAAATAATAAAAAAGTATAATGATTTACAAGAAGACGAAGTGAAGGTAGGACAAGAATTGAAAATTCCTATAAAAGATAAGTCCACGAAGTATGAGAGCTAGCTAAATGAGTGATATATAGCTCCACATAAAATTAAGGACTATACTTTACGAGGAGGGAGAGTAAAAAATATATGTCATGGATTATATTATTATGTACTCTCATATGCATTGGTTTTGTATGTCTTCTTGGAATGTATAAAGAAGCGATGCGTAATACAGTGTTGGAACATACTTTAGTATTCGAAGAATTTCCGGAAAGTTTTCAAAAAGTTAAAGTTTTTTTTATTTCGGATATTCATAGAAGGATCATTTCTAGCTCGCTAATTGAACGAGTGAAAGGAAAAGCAGATATCGTAATTATTGGCGGTGATTTAGCTGAAAAAGGAGTACCTTTATCGCAAATCTCTTTAAATATTCAAAAGTTAAGAGAAATAGCCCCTGTATATTTTGTATGGGGAAATAATGACTATGAAATTGAATATCACGAATTAGATGCTTTATTAATAGAAAATAATGTGAAGGTATTAGATAATACAAGAGTTGTATTTGAGTCTGAATTAGGAGAGAAAATTTGCTTACTCGGTATCGATGATGTTGGATTAGAACGAGATCGTTTAGATTTAGCGTTGTCTGATTGTAAAGAAGAAGGTTTTCGCATTTTAATTAGTCACAACCCAGATATAATAAAGAAAATGTCTGGTAATGAACAAATTTCGCTCGTATTAAGTGGACATACACATGGAGGCCAGATTCGGTTGCTTCCATCTGAAAAGTATTTAAAGGGTGGCGTATATAAGCATTCTAATACGACTCTCTTTGTTAGTAATGGGTATGGAACAACATTGTTCCCTCTTCGTTTTCGGGCACCTTCCCAAACACATATCATTACGTTATGCGGAGGGAAATAATGCCGAATTCAAATGGAAAATATAATATAAAAGCTGTCTCAAATATACTCGGAATTCAACCGAGTACACTTCGCGCATGGGAAAGACGCTATCATATTATTGCCCCAAAGAGAAATCGTGCGGGGCATCGTTTATATACAGAAGAGCATATTCATATTTTGAAATGGTTAATGAACAAAGTTTCTGAGGGGATGATGATTGGACAAGCAGTTCAGTTATTAGAAGGGAATCGGTTGCAGAACAACGTTCAAAAAGAAAAAATTACTGATACAGAAGTTGTTTTAGTGGACGATATACTACAAGCTTTGTTAGAATTTGATGAAATTACAATTTCTGCATTATTAAACGAGGTTTTTAGTATATATTCAACGGAAAAGGTTGTTGCAAGCATCATTCTTCAAGTGGCAAACAAGTTGTTAACTTTAAAAAGTAATAATGAGATTACAATGTCGCAATTCAAATATGTTGTATCATTCTTACAAACACGTTTAGGAATGATCTATCATAATGCGTCGGTGTATTCTTCCGTTAACAAAGTTTTCGTCTTAGAAAATAATATATTAAAAGGATTTATTTTCGCGACGTATTTACGACTAAAAGGATATCAAACAATGTATATGGGGACAAGTTTAGATGAAGAAGGTATTTTACTAGCTATTGAACAATTACAACCTAAATATTTGTTTATATCTTTTGATGATGAACGAGAACTTGAAGAGGCAGTAGAATTTATTGACTTGTTACAAGAAAAAAATGAAAACATCTCTGGTGGTTTTATAGGAAGAAAAGATATTGGAGATCAATTAAATCTTCAAAATATCCTAATTGGTAACACGAAAGAAGAATGGGATGGATGGTTAAAGATGTCGGAATAGTCGTTCGAAAAGAACCATCTATTTTCTATTTCATATAATAAAAATTAGATGCAATGGTTACGTAGGGAGGGTATGAGATGAGACTGGAACGTTTAAATTATAATAAGATTAAAATTTTCCTAACATTTGATGATTTATCTGAACGAGGATTAACGAAAGAAGATTTGTGGAGAAATGCACCGAAAGTACAGCAACTATTCCGTGATATGATGCAAGAAGCAAATACAGAATTAGGGTTTGAAGCGGATGGACCGATTGCTGTTGAAGTATTTTCTCTACAAGCTCAAGGTATGGTTGTAATTGTAACAAAAGAAAATCACGAAGTGGACACAGAAGATGAGTTCCGTGACGAGTTTATTGAAATGCAAGTGACTCTTGATGAAAGTGAACATATACTTTACGAGTTTGCTACATTAGATGATGTAATCAATTTGTCAAATCGCTTATATAACCTTGGTGTAACTGATGGGAAGTTGTATACGTGGGATGATCGTTTTTATCTTTGGATAGAAGAAGAAGAGCAATTTCAATTATTGAAGGCGGATTTTATAGCTATTTTAGCGGAGTACGGTAATCCGTCAACAGCAACAATTTACCGCGTAATGGAATATGGTAAAGAATTAATGGATTCTCAAGCAATTGAACAAATATACAATTACTTTGTGAAAAAACAAAACCTCAGCTAATGTAACGTAGCTTGAGGTTTTATTTTTATTCAGCTGAAAATCTAAAATCTATAAAACGAAGTGTAGGTAACAAGACTAGCCGATCTGTATGTTAAAATGTAATCAGTATTTCTTGATGAAATAATTGTTTTATCGAATGTATTTTGATGAAAATAAAAAATATTTAAATATTTAAGTATTTTACTTTTCTAAAAGCAATAAAAGGACTATAATAATAGTGAAAACGCTTGCAATACAAAATAGTTTGTATATATTTGTTAGCGTTTTCTATTGCATTCCAAATTTAACGGTGTATACTAGGCAATGAAGGTTTACTAAACAAGTGAAATTACAGGGGGTTTACTTACTATGGTAGCCGAAAAGGGAACTCAAACGAAAACACAACAACAAGGGGAACAACATTTTGAATTGTTAAATTCAACACAAATTGTAATTAATGAAGCATTAGAAAAATTGGGTTATCCAAACGAAGTATATGAATTATTGAAAGAACCAATTCGTATGATGACAGTGAAAATTCCAGTTCGTATGGATGACGGGACTGTTAAAATATTTACAGGATATCGTGCACAACATAATGATGCTGTTGGTCCAACGAAAGGTGGAATTCGCTTCCATCCAAACGTAACAGAAAATGAAGTGAAAGCACTTTCTATTTGGATGAGTTTAAAATGTGGTATTGTTGATTTACCATATGGTGGAGGTAAAGGTGGAATCATTTGTGACCCACGTGAGATGTCTTTCCGTGAATTAGAAAGATTAAGCCGCGGTTATGTACGAGCAATTAGCCAAATTGTTGGTCCGACAAAAGATATTCCGGCTCCAGATGTATTTACAAACTCACAAATTATGGCATGGATGATGGATGAGTATAGCCGTATCGATGAATTTAATTCACCAGGATTTATTACAGGTAAACCACTTGTATTAGGTGGATCACACGGACGTGAAACAGCGACTGCAAAAGGTGTAACAATTTGTATTCGTGAAGCTGCGAAAAAACGTGACATTGATATTAAAGGTGCACGCGTTGTTGTTCAAGGATTTGGTAATGCGGGTAGCTTCTTAGCTAAATTTATGCATGATGCAGGCGCGAAAGTAATTGCAATTTCAGATGCTTACGGTGCACTACATGATCCGAATGGATTAGATATTGACTACTTACTAGATCGTCGCGATAGCTTCGGTACTGTAACAAAACTATTTAATAATACAATTTCAAATACAGAACTGTTAGAACTTGATTGCGACATTTTAGTTCCTGCTGCAATTGAGAACCAAATTACAGGAGAAAATGCTGATAAGATTAAAGCGAAAATTGTGGTTGAAGCTGCAAATGGTCCAACTACATTAGAAGCAACAAAAATCTTAACAGATCGTGGTATCTTACTTGTTCCAGACGTATTAGCAAGTGCTGGTGGCGTTACGGTATCTTACTTTGAGTGGGTACAAAATAACCAAGGTTACTACTGGACTGAGGAAGAAGTAGAACAACGTTTAGAAAAAGTAATGGTAAAATCATTCGATTCAATTTATGAAACATCACAAGTTCGTAAAGTGAACATGCGCTTAGCTGCATACATGATTGGTGTTCGTAAAATGGCTGAGGCTAGTCGCTTCAGAGGTTGGGTATAATATATAATGTTTTGAGAAAACGTGATTTCCTTTCGAGGGAATCGCGTTTTTTTGTTGAAGTATTAAATGAGGTGTTGTATATGGGGAATGAAATAATGGAACGAGTAGACCAATTAGGTGTTAGAGGGTGAACTTGCAAGAGCTAAGAGAGCCCGAAAAACAAGTGTCGTTAGGGTGTTCGGCGAAGGATTATTGTTTTTAATATTTGGTGCAGTTGTAGTTGGAACAATTATCGCGTTTATATTCACAATTATTACTTGGTTTGGTGAAAAATAGAATAAAAAATAAAAAAGAACGCTTGTTCTACACGAACAAACGTGCTATACTTTCCTTAGATAAGCAAAACGGAAATGATTTTAAGGAGAGATAAATGATGAAAATGACAGTAGACCAAAGATTTATGATGCCAGCCGATGTTGTAGAACGAGTGGAAGTATTACGAAACAAACAAAGCAAGCGTGGCACATTATTACAATCGGTAAATAAATTTTTCGGTTTAGATACGAAAGAAGATTGTATTTGGTTTTACGGTTTTTATGGAGTGGCTGTAAGTATTGTATTATTTATGGTATTCACATCAAATATTTTCGATGTTCTCTTCGCATAAGAAATATGCCATAAGGACATTGCCACCGAATACATATATAAGGAAGTAAGGTAATTTTTTAGGGCGGGAGTTGGTAGTAATGGCGATGTTCCCTATAGAGCGTAACTATATTGGGTATGGAAATTCACGACCAGGAATTCCTCTTTCAAAAGTAAGATTTATTGTAAGTCATGACACGGGGAACCCTGGTAGCAATGCGATAGGAAATCGGGATTACTTTAATGAAATACAACCGAAAGCTTCAGCGCATACATTTATTGATGATAAAACAATATTAGAAATTGTCCCTATAAATGAAGTTGCGTACCATGTTCGATACAATGTGCCAACGGATAATGAGTTATTCGGTTATGATGCGAATAAGGCTGCAATTGGGGTTGAACTTTGCTATGGTGGCGACGTAAACTTTTGGGAGGCGTATACTCGTTTTACGTGGTATCACGCTTATTTATGTCAAAATTTCGGTTTAAATCCTAAAAAGGCTATTGTGTCACACAAAACGTTGGATCCTACTCGGAAAATCGATCCTGAGAATGTATTAGGGCAACAAGGAATTAAATTTCAGCAGTTTTTAGCAGATGTCTATCGGATGTATGTTTCGTTTAGATGACAAATATATGAAAAATGAATACAATAAAGATAGATGCCTACTGCTGTAAGTAGGTTTTTTCTTGTTTATATAAATAGAGCAGAGGTAGAAGACTAGGAGTGAACTAAGTATGCAAAAAGAAACAGTTATTATTATCGGAGGCGGTCCATGCGGATTAGCAGCGGCGATTTCGTTGCAAAAAGTGGGGTTAAATCCGTTAGTAATCGAAAAAGGAAACATTGTAAATGCAATTTATAATTATCCAACTCATCAAACATTTTTCTCCTCTAGTGAAAAATTAGAAATTGGTGAAGTTGCTTTTATTACAGAAAATCGTAAGCCATTTCGTAATCAGGCGCTTGCGTATTATCGTGAAGTAGTAAAGCGTAAATCTATACGTGTAAATGCATTTGAACGAGTGGAACAAGTTCAAAAAGATGGTGATGTTTTTAAAGTTGAAACGACGAAGCGTGACGGAAACAAAGAAATATATGTTGCGAAATACATTGTTGTCGCAACTGGATATTATGATAATCCGAATTATATGAATGTACCTGGTGAGAAACTTGAGAAAGTAGCTCATTATTTCAAAGAAGGACACCCTTATTTTGATCGAGATGTCGTTGTAATAGGTGGTAAAAATTCAAGTATAGATGCAGCGTTAGAGCTTGTTAAATCGGGTGTACGTGTAACAGTTCTATACCGTGGTGGGGAATACTCGCCAAGTATTAAGCCGTGGATTTTGCCGGAATTTGAGGCGTTAGTACGAAATGGGACAATTCAAATGCATTTCCATGCGCATGTAAAAGAAATTACTGAGCATACGTTGACGTATACAGTAGATGGTGAGGCAAATACAATTCAAAACGATTTTGTATTTGCTATGACGGGTTACCATCCAGACCACAGCTTCTTAACAAAAATGGGAGTTCGGATTGATGAAGAAACAGGGCGCCCGATTTATATAGAGGGTAGTATGGAAACAAACGCTGAAAATATTTTTATTGCAGGTGTAATTGCTGCGGGGAATAACGCAAATGAAATATTTATCGAGAACGGTAGATTCCATGGAGATGCGATTGCGCAAACCATTGCATCAAGAGAAGAATAAAAAGAAGCTGTCGAAATCTTCGACAGCTTCTTTTTTAATCGTGCATAAACATATGTTGGATTGTTTCGTGAGAGTTTGTGTTTTCTAGTGCGACTAGTAATTTAATTCGCGCCTTTTGAGCGTTTAAACCGTAGGTGAAAACAATGCCCATATCTTTTAATTGTTTTCCGCCACCTTCATAAGAGTATACGTCTTGAACGATACCGTTAAAGCAGCGTGAAACTAATACAATCGGAATGCCTTTTTCTATTAATCGCCCTAGACTAGGAAGTGTTCTTGGAGGTAAATTACCTTGTCCAAGTGCTTCAATAACAATTCCGTCTACTGGTAGTGTTTCGATTGCTGATAATAATGTATCATCCATACCTGCGTATGCTTTTAGAACGACAACGTTTTTAGAAATCTGTCGTACTGTGCATGTTTCGTGATGCACTAAAGCATGATGGAAAACAACACCACGTTTTGTTACCATGCCAATTGGTCCGTACTGTGGACTTTGGAAGGTCGCGACATTACTTGTGTGCGTTTTTGTTACATTTGTAGCACAATGTATTTCGTCATTTAATACGACTAGAACGCCTTTTTCAGCAGCTTCATTACTACTAGCAACTTTTACAGCTGATAAGAAATTATATAGACCATCGGCACCTAATTCATTACTAGAACGCATTGCCCCTGTCACAACGATTGGGATAGTTGCTTGAACTGTTAAATCAAGAAAATAAGCTGTCTCTTCTAATGTATCGGTACCATGCGTGATGACTACGCCGTGAATATCGTCTTGTTTTACTCTTTCGTCAATGATGACTTGCAATTGTAGCATTTCGCTAGGAGTCATGTGAGGAGATGGAAGATGGAACACATCTTCGACAATTAAATCAACATCGCCTTCTAAATCAGGAATAAATTTTAAAAGAGGATTCTTTTTACCTGGTTGTACGACCCCAGTTTCTTTATCTTCCTCCATTGCAATTGTTCCACCTGTGTGTAAAACTAGGATTCTTTTCAATGCTTATACCCCTTTCAAGTTGAAAAATACATTTAGAACATAACATGTTTTGAGTAAATTCGACAATGAAAATGTATAAAAGTATGCTTAGAAAATGACAATAAAATAAATTACTTTAAGTGTGCTCCGGTAAGTGGTTATTAGGTTAGGTTTTGTTTATGGAAATTTATGAGAGTAGATGTGTAAGTGTAGAGAGGGAAGGAGTGAGTTTTTTGAAAAAAGTGGAGAAAATTATAATTCGTATATTACTGATTCAATTTATTTTTCTTTCTGTCGTCCAACTGCTTTTTATACATAAATCTTCAGTGAAATATTTATCGAAAATTGTTTATTACGAAGGTGTCGTCACGAAAAATAAGGCGGAAATCTTACAGGTGAATAAGTAGTTTTCATTTTCTTCTATGATGGATTATGCTACAATTATTGAGGATTTAATGACGTGAGGCAAATGAGAAGAAGCAGGGGGAGAATACCTGCTTTTCGTTTTGTTTTATAAGTGAAAAATGAGGTGTTACAATGGATAAACGAATTTCGATTGCTATAGATGGTCCAGCGGCTGCTGGGAAAAGTACAGTTGCAAAAGTTGTTGCAAAAAAACTTTCATATGTTTACATTGATACAGGCGCAATGTACCGTACTATTACATATGCAGCCCTTGAACAAAAAGTGGATATTGAAAATGAAGAAAAGTTAATGGAAGTCGTAAAAAATGTAAATATTGAATTTCAGCAAGGGGAAAATACACAACTTGTATTTTTAAATGGACAAGATGTTTCTGAGGTGATTCGTACGCCAGATGTGACGAATCGCGTATCTATTGTAGCAAAGCATCGTCTTGTTCGTGAAGAAATGGTACGTCGTCAACAAGGATTAGCTAAAAAAGGCGGCGTAGTAATGGATGGCCGTGATATTGGTACACATGTACTACCAGATGCTGAAGTGAAAATCTTTATGCTTGCTTCTGTAGAAGAAAGAGCGGAAAGAAGACATTTAGAAAATATGAATAAAGGTTTCGATTCTAATTTAGAGCAGTTAAAAGAAGAAATTGCTAGGCGTGATAAATTAGATTCAGAACGCGAAGTTTCTCCTTTGAAAAAAGCTGATGATGCATTGGAATTAGATACAACTTCTTTATCAATTGAAGAAGTTGTCCAAAAAATTATGGGTATTGTTTCAGGAGTATTTGCGAAATAAAGAAAGAGGACTATCCTCTTTCTTTTTTTTTTGAAATGTAAAGGATAAGTTAATTATAAGTCTCTTTTCTTGACAAATGGGCTAATTTGTAAGAAGTTAGTTACAGAGGAAAAAAACTGTCAGAATATATTCGCTATTATATTTCAAATCATACTTTCTTCAAGATGATTTTGCTGTATACTATTTATATAGATTTAATATAGCTTCTTGTGAACTGTATTGAAACAGAATATGTGATGATAAATTCTTAAACATGCAAATGAAAACATTTGTTTTCATTTCGTATATACATACAAATGCTTTGTCAATTCTGTAGGGAGGTATTTCCATGGTAGAGAAAATGAATGAAGAAGTTATGAATTCAAAAGAATTACAAGTTGGTGACGTTGTTACAGGTTCTGTAACGAAAGTTGAAGAGAAACAAGTTCTTGTAAATGTTGGATACAAAACAGATGGCGTAATTCCGATTAGTGAATTAGCTAACGTTCATATTGAAAAAGCAAGCGATGTTGTAGAATTAGATCAAACACTTGAATTGAAAATTATTAAATTAGAAGATGATGATCTTGTTTTATCTAAGAGAGCTGTTGACGCAGAAAAAGCGTGGGTAGAATTACAAGAAAAATTTAATTCTGGTCATGTATTTGATGTTACTGTAAAAGATATCGTGAATGGTGGGTTAGTTGTGGACCTTGGTGTTCGTGGATTTATCCCAGCTTCACTTGTAGAGGTACATTATGTAGAAGACTTTGCTGACTATAAAGGAAAAACATTAGCGGTGAAAATTGTTGAATTAGACCGTGAAAAAAATCGTGTTATTCTTTCACATAAAGCGGTAGTAGAACTAGAACTAGATTCTAAGAAAAAAGAAGCAATCTCTTCGTTAAAAGAAGGGGATATTGTTGAAGGAACAGTACAACGATTAACGGATTTTGGTGCTTTCGTTAACGTTGGTGGTGTGGACGGTTTAGTTCACATTTCACAAATTTCACACGAACGTGTAGAGCAACCTTCTGAGGTATTAGAGCAAGGTCAAAAGGTAAAGGTAAAAGTGTTATCTGTTGATGCTGATACGCAACGTATTTCTTTATCAATTAAAGCAGCTCAGCCAGGACCTTGGGAAAATGTTGCTGGTGAAATAAAAGCTGGAGATATTCGTGAGGGAGTAGTAAAACGCCTTGTTACATTCGGTGCGTTTGTTGAAATTTTACCTGGTGTTGAAGGGCTTGTACATGTATCTCAAATTGCAAATCGTCATGTGAAAAATCCAAATGAAGTATTGGAAATGGGACAAGAAGTAAAAGTGAAAGTACTTGAAGTCCATGTAGCAGAAAAACGTATTTCTTTAAGCATAAAAGAAACGCTTGAAGAAAATAATGTAACAGAAGATTATAGCCAATATGAGCCAAATGCTGATTCGGCTACTTTCCAGTTAAGTGATATTATTGGTGAACAACTGAAAAAATTAAAGAAATAAAGAGGGGTACAAGTGGTAAGGGCAAAACGTAAATTAGATCATATTGAATATGCTCTTTCTACTGGTCAGTCTCGTACGCATGGCTTTCATGATATTGATTTTGTGCATCAAAGCTTGCCAAATTCAAGTTATGACACTATAACATGTGAAACAAAAATCGGCGAACTTTCACTAAGTTCGCCGATTTTTATCAATGCGATGACTGGTGGTGGAGGAGAGCAAACATTACATATTAATGAGCAATTAGCATATGTAGCGAAACATCATAACCTTGCTATGGCTGTAGGCTCGCAAATGGCAGCTTTAAAAGATGAAAGTGAATCGGCTTCGTATAAAGTTGTTAGGAAAGTAAATCCGAATGGGATTTTTTTCGCAAACTTAGGAAGTGAGGCAACTGTCGAACAGGCAGAGCGTGCCGTTGATATGATTGAAGCGAATGCACTGCAAATTCATTTAAATGTCATACAGGAGTTAACGATGCCAGAAGGAGACCGTGATTTTACTGGTGTACTTCAGCGGATTGAGAAAATAGTTTTAAAAAGTAAAGTACCTGTCATCGTAAAAGAAGTCGGTTTTGGAATGAGTAAGGAAACAGTACAACAGTTAGCGAATATAGGTATAACAGCAATTGATATTGGCGGACAAGGTGGTACGAATTTTGCTGCTGTTGAAAATGAAAGAAGACAGCGAATGCTTTCTTATTTTAATAACTGGGGCATACAAACAGCTACCTCGATTATTGAAGCAACCTCTACAAATAATAACCTCTCTTTTATTGCATCTGGGGGTATACAAACAGCACTTGACGTGGCGAAGGCAATCGCATTAGGGGCGAATACAACTGCGTTTGCTGGATACTTTTTACGTATTTTAATGCAAGATGGTGTTGAGAATTTAGTGGATGAAATTGATCTTTTACATACAGATTTAAAATTTATTATGACAGCTCTTGGCGTGAAGACGATAGAAGAGTTACAATCTGTACCTCTTGTTGTAAAAGGTGAAACGTACCATTGGTTAGCGCAGCGAGGGATTGAAACTGCACATTATAGTAGGCGATAAAAAATCAACCATCCGGTTGATTTTTTTGCGTTTTATTTTCGTAAAATGAAGAGGGAGGGCGAGAAATTATCATTCTATATAATTCTATAAATGGAAAAAAGAGAGAATTTATATTAAAATAAAAGTATATATAAATATCGTGCAGGAAAGCTAAAATTGAAAAAAGGGTTATAAAAATGAAGAAATGTAGAAAATGTGCTGCTGAATTATTGGAGGAATCTTACTTTTGCCATGTTTGTGGAGAGAAACATGGCAAAAGTAAGAAAGTATTCCTCTCTATATAGCTGGTTAGCGATAAAACAAGATAAGAGATTGCTATTTAAGAGTCAAAAGAAACAAGAAAAAATTTACGATAATTTAGGGGATGAGGGTGTTAATAAAAAAGGAGATAATGTATTTTCAAATAGTAAAAATACAATAGGACGCATTACATATAATAGTGAAGATGTTAACATCCATGCACGAAATATAAGAGAAGATACAGCGGTTTCTGGATATAATAAAAAGGTTGAAATTTCATTAACTTCAAATGTAAGAGAAGGAGATTCTAGTTCAACAACAGCACAATTAGCAATTTAAACGGCGAATATTGCAATCGCAGCCGGGAATAAATTGTATAGGAATCCAATGGTGAATGCAGGAAGTGGAATAGAAGCACTAATTTGGCCAAGACAATTAGGAGAAGACAAAAATCCATCGGAAGATTCGTATGCAATTTATTATTTTAATATATCAAATGAAGTGAGTTTAAGTAATGCTGAAGTAGTATTACTTTCTGATCAAGGAAATACCATTGTGAGTAGGGAAATTAAAGGAGAAAAAGAAGATATTGTAGGTGTGAAAAAAGAGGTTGAGCGAAAGTCAAATGAGATAGGAGAGACGGATTATGTACGTGTAGAGGTAAAGAGTAAAGATCCTTCTCTACATACGTATTATGTTATTACATATTCTAAAAAACCAGCAGGTGTAGTTACGATTGATGCCTCGTTGAGTGATAGGGTTTATAATGCGAAAACAAAAGAATTATATTACGAGTAGAAATAAATAAAATAATTGTGTAAAAAGACGGTTTCGTACAATATCGAAACCGTCTTTTTGTATTGCCTATTTGAGGGCAGCTCGATTGGTGTGGGCTAATAATCAGTGGGGATGGATACCCCCACTGAAGTTTCACTTTATTTAATGCTGATTTTGCTTTCGAGCTTGCTCCGGTGTATCAAGACTTGTTGCACCGGGATATTGAAGCGATCGGTCGCGATCAGATTCAACGCGGCGTGATTCTCTTAGCTTTCGTTCTTGGCGATCTTTACCCATTGTGAGTTACACCTCCTTATTAAAAGTTTTGCTGTTATGAGAAAAACTATGCACAAAGAAAAGGAGGATTAACTTTCATAAAAAGTTCCCATAATGGAAATCATAGGAGGTGAAATGATGGATGGGAGTACTTTTTATTTTGTTGCTTGGATAGGGTGGATTGTCGTGACCTTTTTTATGAAAAAGGAATCTATTCGTTGGAAGATAAGTGCTTGTATATTAATTTTTATTATTTGTTCTCCGTTAAATGTGACGATTGCTTCTTTCACGATATCGGTAAATGCCCTTTTGCTTTGTATTATTTCTTTTGTAGGTATCGCGTTATATTCTATTTGGAAAAAATTATATACCTTACTTTCGGCACTTATTATTGCAATGTTATATACAAGCTTTCATTTGTTAGAAGTATATGATCCAATTTGGATTGTGGTTGATAGGTTGTTGCTGTTAAGTGGTGCACTTGTGTATGCATCGGTTTTATTGCACGGGGATCGCATATTACGATTATGCTCCTTGTATATAGGGATGTTACAAGGAGAATTATTGGTGACGCTTATTTTTCGTAAATTACATTTTCCTTATGAATACGGCAGTTTAGCTTTTTTAGATGTTGCTGCTGTTTCTACTTTATTTATGGCGATTTTACTTTGGATTACAAAGGCATCGGTATATATGGAACAATTTAAGAGGAAAACACGTAAAAGAAAGGCGAGGGTAATACATGACTGAATATACACCAGCTATTTTATGTGGCGTAATTGCAGGTACAATAACTAGGTTGTTAATGCTTCGTACCGATACGAGGCAATATCCGACGAGGCTTCACGGGAAAATTATTCATATCGCGATGGGATTAATTGCGGCTGCCTTAGGAGCAATTGCGATTCCGTCTGTTTTGAAAAAAGATTTCTCTGCAATTACATTTCTTACGTTAGCAGCGACGCAATTTCGTGATGTGCGCAATATGGAAAGAAATACGCTTCAACAATTAGATGGATATGAGCTCGTACCACGTGGTAATACATATATTGAAGGAATTGCATTAGTATTTGAAAGTCGTAACTACTTGGCGATGTTAACGTCGTTTGTAACAACGTTTGCGTATATAGGATTCGATTCATGGATTGCTGGGGTAATTACTGGTGTAGTAAGTTTTTTCATTGCGAAAAAATTAATGTCAGGTAAAAGACTTCATGACCTTGTAGAAATAGAGCACGTTCCACTTCGTTTTGAAGGAGCGGGACTTTATATTGATAATATTTACATTATGAATATTGGATTGCCAGCAAGGCAAGAAGAAATTATGAAATATGGAATGGGATTTATTTTAAAACCGAAATCGATAGATGCGATGGTTACAATCTCAAACTTAGGACAACGGCAAGCTATTTTACATGATGTTTCGGTTGCTTTAGGAATATATAGAGATTCTGGAACGCCGGCACTTGTACCGTTAGCGAAGCGTGATTTAGAGGATGGGAGAGTTGGGATTTTTGTTCTGCCGCAAGATCAAGATGCAGAAAAAGCGATAGGGGTAATCGGAAATGTACCAACATTAGAGAGTGCTGTTCATATGTCATCAGAAGCTCCGAAAGGAAGGGGAGATAAGAGATGATGTTAGAAAGTGTTATTCTCGCAGTCATTACAACAACGCCAGAGAAATTTGCAGGTGGTGCTCCTTTATTTATTTGCGAGTCGACAGAGGAACTGGAATTTGTTGCAAATAATTTAGAGGCTATTTTAGATGGTATTGCACATCGCTTACAAGATAATGTATATATTATTGTGAAACATTAGTAACGTGTGGTATAATGTGAGGTGTTTTGATACGTTGAGAAATATTCTGGAATGCAAATCCCTTCTTGCACAAAGAAGGGTTTTTTACATAATAAACAGAAGCAAGTTGAAAGGATGAAAGTATATGCCGAAACCAGTAATAGCAATAGTAGGCCGCCCGAACGTGGGGAAATCTACTATTTTCAATAGAATTGTTGGAGAAAGAGTTTCAATCGTAGAAGATATACCAGGTATAACGCGAGACCGTATTTATAGTGCGGGAGAATGGTTAAATCATGAGTTTAACATCATTGATACAGGTGGAATTGATATTGGAGACGAGCCGTTCTTGACACAAATTCGTCAACAGGCGGAAGTAGCGATTGATGAAGCAGATGTTATCATTTTTATGACGAATGGTCGCGATGGTGTAACTGCAGCAGATGAAGAAGTTGCTAAAATTTTATACCGTTCTAAAAAACCAATTGTACTTGCAGTAAATAAGGTTGATAATCCGGACATGCGTAGTGATATTTATGATTTTTATGCATTAGGATTTGGCGAGCCATTCCCGATTTCAGGTACACACGGTTTAGGACTTGGTGATTTGTTAGATGAAGCTGCAAATCATTTTCCAAAGATTGAAGAAGAAGCGTATGACGATGAAACAATCCGTTTCTCTTTAATTGGACGTCCAAATGTAGGGAAATCATCACTTGTAAATGCACTTCTTGGTCAAGAACGTGTAATTGTAAGTAATATAGCGGGAACGACACGTGATGCTGTTGATACACCATATAGTAAAGATGATCAAGATTATGTAATCATCGATACAGCTGGTATGCGTAAAAAAGGGAAAGTATACGAAAGTACAGAAAAATATAGTGTACTTCGTGCACTTAGAGCGATTGAACGTTCTGACGTTGTTTTAGTCGTTTTAGACGGAGAAGAAGGAATTATTGAACAGGATAAAAAAATCGCTGGATATGCTCATGATTCAGGACGTGCTGTTATTATCGTCGTAAACAAATGGGATGCAGTGAAAAAAGATGAAAAAACAATGAAAGCATTTGAAGAAAACATTCGCGCTCATTTCCAATTTTTAGAGTATGCGCCGATTGTATTCTTATCTGCGAAAACGAAAAAACGTACACAAACATTATTACCAGTTATTAATGAAGTAAATGAAAGCCATAGCATCCGCGTACAAACGAATGTATTAAATGATGTAATTATGGATGCGGTAGCGATGAATCCAACGCCGACTCATAATGGTAGCCGTCTGAAAATATTCTATGCGACACAGGTTGCGGTAAAACCACCAACATTTGTTATATTTGTAAACGATACAGAATTAATGCACTTTTCATATGAGCGCTTCTTAAAGAACCGTTTACGTGAAGCGTTCGGTTTTGTAGGAACGCCGATTCACATTATCGCTAGAGCAAGAGACTAATGGAGAGGATGTGATTTTATGACAAAAATCACAGTAATAGGAGCAGGTAGCTGGGGAACAGCGTTAGCGATGGTATTAGCTGACAATGGGCATGATGTACGTATTTGGGGAAACCGTCCTGAACTCATGAATGAAATTAATACGAAGCGTGAGAACAGTAGATATCTTCCAGGGATTACATTGCCAAGCACAATCGTAGCCTACTCTTCTTTAGAAGAAGCATTAGTAGATGTAAATACAGTACTGCTAGTAGTACCGACGAAAGCGTACAGAGACGTATTGCAAGAGATGAAAGAAATTGTTACAGAGCCAATTACTTGGATTCATGCAAGTAAAGGAATCGAACCAGGTACGTCAAAACGTATTTCGGAAGTGATTGAGGAAGAAATTCCAGAGAGCTTGATTAAGGATGTTGTTGTACTATCTGGGCCGAGTCACGCTGAAGAAGTTGGATTGCGTCAAGCGACAACTGTTACGTCTGCAGCAAAGCGTATGGAAGCGGCTGAGGGAGTACAAGATTTGTTTATGAATAGCTATTTCCGTGTATATACAAACCCAGATATCGTTGGAGTTGAACTTGGTGGTGCTTTAAAAAATATTATTGCACTAGCTGCGGGGATATCTGACGGGCTTGGATTAGGTGATAATGCGAAAGCGGCATTAATGACACGTGGTTTAACAGAGATTGCTCGTTTAGGAAGAAAAATGGGCGGAAATCCGTTAACGTTTGCTGGTCTAACTGGTATGGGAGACTTAATTGTAACTTGTACAAGTGTGCATAGCCGAAATTGGCGCGCTGGAAATATGCTTGGAAAAGGGCACTCTTTAGAAGAAGTGCTAGAAAGTATGGGTATGGTTGTAGAAGGTGTAAGAACAACGAAAGCTGCTCATGAATTGGCAGAGAAAATGGAAGTTGAAATGCCGATTACAGCTGCTTTATATGACGTGCTGTTCAATGAGAATAATGTGAAAGATGCAGTAGGCTCATTGATGGGACGTGTTCGAAAACATGAAGTTGAAGCGATACCTGATTTGTTATAAAGAAAGCGGTAGAAGTACATTTCGTACTTCTACCGTTTTTTATTTTTTATGGGTCTTTTCACCAATTTTTCATCTCTGCATAGGATGAAGAGTAACTTGAGGAGAGGGTGAAAAGAATGGATAACAACATTTTTAATAACATTGAAAAAGAAGCGAAAGTGAACAAAGAAGATATTTTTAAATTAGCGTCGTCTGTTCAAAATGCGAACTTACGTGATGAGACAGTGCTTCGCCAATTGATTCATCAAGTTGCTCTAATGGCAGGACGCGAAGTGCCGAAAGAGCAAGAGGATCAAATTGTAAAAGCGATTATTAACAATAATATGCCGGCGGATTTTGGTTCGTTAAGTAAAATGTTTAAAAAATAAATTATGAGAAACAAAGAGTTTAGAGAATGCATATGATAGTTATGAAAGAATGGGAATAGAGCTGTTAAGGGCATATTTGGTCAACCGAAGCGCATCATTTCGTGCTTCGGTTTTATTATTTTAAATAAAAATCATCAATTCACGGAAAAATGATGTTTTTTATTTGTTTAAAGATTTTAATTTGTTAAAATAGTATAAAAATAGATTGAAAGTAAAGGGGTGTATATATGTCGGAAGGGCTTATGAAAATGTGGTTTGCTTTAGGGGCAATTGGATTTATGTTTCTTGCAGTAAGTTTTATTTTATTGAGTAGGCATAAAATGAAGAATAAATTTTTGAAAGGGATTACAGCTTTAGTAGCGTACACCCTCATGATTGTATCGGGAATTGTTATCTTCCTTGTTGTATTTAGTGGCCCTATTGAGCAATAAAGGATGTGTAGTCGGTAAATGTTACAAAAGCAACAGTCCATACTAGCATGAAAAGGTGATTGTCAGTGAAAAAAATCTATATTATTTTAATATTTTGTTGCATGAGCATTTTAACAGGGTGTATGTATCCAAGAGAAAATATGAAACAAAGTGCTATTCCTTATGAAGACCAGTTGCAAGTTGTACAAAAAGCCATTAATACATATAAGGAGCAAACGGATGGTTTATTACCAATTAAGACGCGTGATATGAGTACGCCGATTTATCAGAAGTATCCAATTGATTTTCAAAAAATTGCTCCAAGGTACATACAAGAGGCACCAGGGAATGCGTATGAAAGTGGTGGAGTATATCAATATGTATTAATAGATGTTGAAAAAAATCCGACAGTAAAGTTAATTGATGTGAGAATGGCGGAACAAATTCAAGAAGTGGCATTGAAGCTAAGGATGTATCGTGATGAACATCAATATCCACCTTTTAAAAAAGTGATCACAGATGGTGTTTATGAATTAGACTTCAAAAAACTAGGATATAAAGATGTACCACAAGTGACAAGTCCGTACTCAGGAAAGGGTCTCCCTCTTGTAATTAATGAAAAAGGAGAATTGTTTGTTGATTATAGAATCGACTTATATGAAGCGTTGAAAAAAAATGAAGGACAATTTAAAGAAGGTGAAGATATCCGGAGTATACTATCGAAGGATTCCCCGTTTGTTCCTGCATACTCTTTGCCGTATACAGTAAAAAATGGAGAACCAATTTTTTTAAAATCATAAGTCATGAACCTTTCTTTTAGTGAATAAGTTCTAGAAGAAAGGTTTTTTATGTTATACAACTTGTGATGCAAACAAAAGGTATTTTTAAATAGTCATATGAAATTGGACAAAATTATATGATATATTGTCCGAACTTCTAGAATACCATTATATTATATCAGATATTATAGGCAACGTTAGAGAAGGTATTAGTTGACTATAAACGTGGAATTATTCCCAAAAATATTGAGGGAGGGAATCACTTGGAAAAGGTAGATATTTTTAAAGATATTGCGGAACGCACAGGCGGTGATATTTATTTTGGAGTTGTAGGAGCTGTTCGAACAGGGAAATCAACATTTATTAAAAAGTTTATGGAACTTGTTGTTATTCCCAATATTGAAAATGAGTCAGACCGTCAAAGAGCGCAGGATGAACTGCCTCAAAGTGCTGCTGGTCGTACAATAATGACGACGGAACCGAAGTTTGTTCCAAACCAAGCGGTTTCTATCGAAGTAGATGAAGGTCTTGAAGTGAATATTCGATTAGTAGATTGTGTTGGATATACGGTTCCAGGAGCAAAAGGCTATGAAGATGAGAATGGTCCGCGCATGATTAATACTCCTTGGTATGAAGAGCCTATTCCATTCCATGAAGCTGCAGAAATAGGAACACGTAAAGTAATTCAAGAGCATTCAACAATTGGTGTCGTTATTACAACAGATGGAACAATTGGTGAAATTCCAAGAAGAGATTATATAGAGGCAGAAGAACGCGTTGTAAATGAGTTAAAAGAAGTAGGAAAGCCTTTCATTATGATTATCAATACTGTACAGCCATACCATCCAGATACGGAGCAGCTACGTCAAAGTTTATCAGAAGAATATGATATCCCAGTAATTGCGATGAGTGTAGAGAGTTTAAGAGAAACAGATGTGTATAACGTACTGCGAGAAGCGTTATTCGAGTTCCCGGTTTTAGAAGTGAATGTAAACCTTCCGAGCTGGGTAATGGTGCTAAATGAAGGGCATTGGTTACGCCAAAGTTATCAGGAAGCGGTTCAAGAGACTGTAAAGGATATAAAACGTCTTCGTGATGTGGACCGTGTCGTTTGGCAGTTTAGTCAATATGAATTTATTGATCGAGCAAGTCTAGCTGGCATCGATATGGGGCAAGGTGTGGCAGAGATTGATTTATATGCGCCAGATGAATTGTATGATCAAATTTTAAAAGAAGTAGTAGGAGTAGAGATTCGAGGGAAAGATCATTTATTAAAGCTTATGCTCGATTTATCTCATGCGAAAACAGAGTATGACCAAGTGGCGGATGCCCTGCGGATGGTAAAACAAACCGGATATGGAGTAGCAGCGCCTGCATTAGCTGATATGAGCTTAGATGAACCGGAAATTATTCGTCACGGCTCAAGGTTCGGTGTTAAATTAAAAGCGGTTGCGCCGTCTATTCATATGATTAAAGTGGATGTAGAATCAACATTTGAACCAATTATCGGTACTGAAAAACAAAGTGAAGAACTAGTTCGTTACTTGATGCAAGATTTTGAAGATGACCCGCTATCAATTTGGAATTCTGATATATTTGGGCGCTCTCTTAGCTCTATTGTTAGAGAAGGAATTCAAGCGAAGTTATCTCTAATGCCAGAAAACGCTCGTTATAAATTAAAAGAAACGCTAGAAAGAATTATTAACGAAGGATCTGGCGGATTAATTGCGATTATATTATAAGAAAAAAATCCCTCTAATTGCAGAGGGATTTTTTTCTTTTTCAGTATGTAATAGAAAAATAAACAGTCATTATCTAATATTTTGTTGCAAATTGTCAAGTTTCATCAGAATTTCACATTTTTAGAGTAACAATTTCCTTAAAAATATTGAATTATAAAGGAGAATCGTATAATATAGGCGTTGATAATGATTTATCTACATCTTTGTAGTATAGAATTTGTAAAAATTGCCTACAAATGAAAGTAAGACTCATTTTATGATCATTATACAGTCTTATCTTTGGGAGGAGGTGAATGGCATGAACAAGACAGATTTAATCAATGCTGTTGCAGAAGCAAGTTCCCTTTCTAAAAAGGACGCAACAAAAGCAGTGGACGCTGTTTTTGATTCTATCTTAGAAGCTTTAAAACAAGGTGATAAAGTACAACTAATCGGATTCGGTAACTTCGAAGTTCGTGAGCGTGCGGCTCGTAAAGGTCGTAACCCACAAACAGGTGAGGAGATTGAAATCGCTGCAAGTAAAGTACCTGCATTCAAACCTGGTAAAGCGTTAAAAGATGCGGTTAAATAATCCTTACATATTAACAGGGAAGAAGAGTTTCCTTTTTGGAAACTCTTCTTTTTGCTTTTAAAAACATAAATATGCTAGAATGTGTTCGTATCACTTTTAGGTTTTTCGGGAGGGCTAGCGGATGGCAAAAGTTAATTTAGAACAAATTGAACATGCAGTACGTCTTATTTTAGAGGCAATCGGAGATGACCCAAATCGCGAGGGAGTACTTGATACACCGAAACGTGTTGCGAAAATGTACGCAGAAGTATTCTCAGGAATGCATGAGGATCCGAAAGAGCATTTACACAAAGTATTCGGAGAAGACCACGAAGAGCTTGTGCTAGTAAAAGATATACCATTCTATTCGATGTGTGAGCATCATCTTGTTCCGTTTTATGGAGTTGCTCACGTTGCATATATTCCGCAAGGTGGAAAAGTAACAGGACTAAGTAAATTAGCTCGTACTGTAGACACGATTGCGCGTCGTCCACAACTACAGGAACGAATTACATCAACAGTAGCTAACTCTATTATGGAAGTACTAGAGCCGCATGGTGTAATGGTAATAGTAGAAGCAGAGCATATGTGTATGACGATGCGTGGTGTGAAAAAGCCTGGTGCGAAAACAGTAACGACTGCGGTGCGCGGCGTGTTAGAAAATGATGCAGCAGCACGTAGTGAAATTTTATCGTTTATTAAGACGAATTAAAGAAGAGCGGGAAACTGCTTTTCTTTTTTTTATATACAAAAAAATGATATAGTTTTAATGTTAAAGAGCAAGAATATAAAGGTTGAAAATTACTTCTGCCTTTTGTGTAAATGAATGTTTGTAGTTGTTAGAGACGAAGATAACTTGTATGAATAAAAGTTGAGGCTTTATTCGGTGGCAGTTTGGCAGTAGTAGCCAAGTTTTGATTATAGAAAATAGAATGTATGTGTTATAATAAATTTTATGAATTAGAAAACAAGGGTGATTTTTTGTGTGTGACATCTACGGAGGGTATGCGGGTATTAAAGAGAAATTGATGGAGAAATTACGCCATCCTTATTTTATAAACTATATTGAAGAACCATTTATTGATGAAGAAAAAATAGCGCTGTTATACGGTGCATTAAAAAGTGCAAATATACATAAAGAACAAATTGATCATTATGTCGTAACGATTATGCTTGTACAAATTGCTCTTGATACACATGAAAAAGTATCAAATAAAGCAAACGAAGAGACGAGTGGATTCCATAAGCGTCGTCAATTGACAGTTCTTGCAGGGGATTATTATAGTGGTCTATACTATTACTTATTGTCAATGAATTGTGATATTATCTTAATTCGTGCACTTGCTGAAGGAATTAAGGAGATTAATGAACATAAAATTATGCTATATCAAAAAGCACATGTGGCGATTCAAGACATAATGGAAAGTGTAGTAATAATTGAATCTGCGCTTTTGCAAAAAACATGTGATCATTTTCAGTTATCTAATTGGAAACGATATATAACTTATGTGTTAGGAAAAAATCGTCTTCAAAAAGAGTGTCAATTGTATGCTGATAAACAAAATTCACCTGTTTTTCAAGCAGTCCAAAAAATCTCATTGGATGATGATAAAAATCTGGAAACAGTAATTAATGAATGGCTTATGGAAATGAGAAAGCAGGAAGAAAATTTTTTAGAGAATCATACAGAAGTTAATGAGATAATTTCTATGTTAAGAGATAAATCAAGGAAATAAGCAACTTTACATTGGAAGAAGGTACGAGCATGCAACAATCAAAAGAAGAAAGAGTACATGACGTATTTGAGAAAATTTCTGATAAATACGATGTGATGAATTCTGTAATTAGTTTTCAAAGGCATAAGGCATGGCGCAAAGAAACGATGCGAATTATGGATGTGAAACCCGGGAGTAAGGCACTTGATGTATGCTGCGGGACGGCAGATTGGACAATTGCACTAGCGGGAGCTGTAGGTGAAGATGGGAAGGTTTACGGTTTAGACTTTAGCGAAAATATGCTAGCTGTCGGTAAACAAAAGGTAGAAGCTTTAGAATTAAAGCAAGTAGAACTTATGCATGGAAATGCAATGGAACTTCCTTATGAAGATAATACGTTTGATTATGTAACGATTGGTTTTGGGTTACGTAACGTTCCGGATTACATGCAAGTATTAAAAGAAATGACGCGTGTAGTAAAGCCTGGTGGAAAAGTAATTTGCCTGGAAACATCCCAACCAACGATGATAGGTTTTCGTCAAGGATATGTCTTATACTTTAAATATATCATGCCGTTATTTGGAAAGATGTTTGCGAAAAGTTATAAAGAATATTCATGGCTTCAGGAATCTGCTAGTACATTCCCAGGGATGAAAGAGTTAGCACATATGTTTGAAGAAGCTGGGCTTAAGAATGTGCAAGTGAAACCATTTACTTTTGGTGTAGCAGCTATGCATTTAGGTATTAAACCAGAATCAAAATAGAAAATAGAAAAAAGACGTTTTAGGTTAAGGTGAACAATATGAAGTTACAACTTATGTACTCTTTTTTACGATCGGATATTAATGTTATAGAAAAAGAATTGAAGAAGACAGTTGCTTCTGAGCAGCCGTTAGTAGAAGAAGCGGCATTACAGCTTATTGAAGCAGGTGGGAAGCGGATTCGCCCTGTTTTTGTTTTGCTTGCAGGGAAATTTGGGGATTATAAGTTAGATGCAATTAAGCATGTTGCGGTTGCATTAGAACTAATTCATATGGCTTCGCTTGTTCACGATGATGTCATTGATGCTGCGTTTTTACGACGCGGTAGCGCAACAGTGAATGCGAAATGGGGAGATCGTATTGCAATGTATACAGGAGACTACTTGTTTGCGAAGTCTCTTGAATGTATAACAAATATAGAAATTCCAGATGCACATCAAGCGTTGTCTCATACAATTTTAGAAGTTTGTAAAGGTGAAATCGAACAAATTAAAGATAAGTATAACTATGATCAAAATTTAAGAACGTATTTAAGAAGGATAAAACGAAAAACAGCATTGTTAATCGCCGCAAGTTGTCAGTTGGGAGCGATTGCTGCTGGTGCTAATCGTGATACTGTAAATCGTCTATTTTGGTACGGATATTTTGTTGGTATGTCTTATCAAATTATTGATGATATTTTAGATTTCGTATCGACAGAAGAGAAGCTTGGAAAGCCTGCTGGTGGTGATTTATTACAAGGTAACATTACATTACCTGTTTTGTATGCCATGGAAGATCCAGTTCTTCGTCAAAAAATTACATCTGTGCATGAAAATACAACAGCAAGTGAAATGAAAGAAATTATTGATGATATTAAAGCGAGCGAAGCTATTGATAAAGCATTTTCGTTTAGTGAACGTTATTTACATAAAGCATTAGAAATAATAAAACCACTCCCTCGTGGACAGGCGAAGTATGCGTTGCAAAATGTCGCAAAGTATATTGGAAAACGAAAATTTTAGTGTTTTGTCTGAAAAATAAAATAATCTCTCTATTTCAAAACTATTGCGCAATTGTGATAAGGGTGTTAATATGTGTGTGGGGATATACAATTACATACATAATTCAGAAGTGGAGAGATTTTTTATGGAAAAAACATTTCTAATGGTAAAACCAGACGGTGTACAACGTGCCTTCATTGGGGAAATTGTAGCTCGTTTTGAGAAAAAGGGCTTTCAATTAGTTGGTGCAAAATTAATGCAAGTTACTCCGGAAATTGCTGAACAACACTATGGTGAGCATAAAGAAAGACCTTTCTTTGGTGAATTAGTAGACTTTATTACATCTGGTCCTGTATTCGCAATGGTATGGCAAGGTGAAGGTGTAGTAGATACAGCACGCAATATGATGGGTAAAACACGACCACATGAAGCTGCTCCTGGAACAATTCGTGGAGATTTCGGTGTAACTGTTGCGAAAAACATTATCCACGGTTCGGATTCTTTAGAAAGTGCAGAACGCGAGATTGCTATTTTCTTTAAGGAAGAAGAATTAGTAGACTACTCAAAATTAATGAATCAATGGATTTACTAATTATTTTGAAATAATTTGTAAACGCTTTAATAACTGTGATAATAGTAAAAAGTGCGAGAAGAATAGGGGTATTCTTCTTGCACTTTTTTTATTTCGATCAGTTACGAAGTTAGGACTGTTATGATATATTGGTATGTAAAGTAAAAGGTCTACTATTATGAAAATAATCGAACAATTACAAGTAGGGAAAGCAAACATTCGATTTACTATATAATTTCTTTGTATTTTAAAGAGTGATGGAAGATAATATAGCTACTTTATGTAGCGGGATAAATACATATGCGAAAAGAGGAATAACGTATGCGATATATTACAGCTGGTGAATCCCACGGTCCGCAACTTACGACAATTTTAGAAGGTGTTCCGGCAGGGTTATCTTTAGTAGCGAATGATATAAATGAAGAATTAGCTAGAAGACAAAAAGGATATGGACGCGGTAGACGCATGCAAATTGAGAAAGACCAAGTGCAAATTGTAAGTGGTGTTAGGCATGGGAAGACGATGGGGTCCCCGATTGCACTTGTTGTTGAAAATCGTGATTTTACACATTGGACAAAGGTTATGGGTGCAGAGCCGTTAACTGAGCAGGAAGAGAAAGAAATGAAAAGACAAGTTACGAAACCTAGACCTGGACACGCTGATTTAAATGGTGCGATTAAATATGGTCATAGAGATATGAGGAATGTATTAGAGCGTTCTTCAGCACGTGAAACGACAGTTCGTGTTGCAGCTGGTGCAGTTGCAAAAAAAATATTGGCGGAATTAGGTATACAAGTAGCGGGACATGTTATCGAGATTGGTGGTGTACAGGCAGCAAATATTAAATATAACTCTATTGTGGAATTACAAAGTACTACAGAAGCATCTCCTGTACGTTGTTTAGATGAAGAGGCCGGTAAAAAGATGATGCAAGCAATTGATGATGCGAAGGCAAATGGTGATTCTATCGGTGGTATTGTTGAAGTAGTTGTAGAAGGAATGCCAATTGGGGTAGGTAGCTATGTACATTATGATAGAAAATTAGATGCAAAATTAGCAGCGGCAATTATGAGTATTAACGCTTTTAAAGGTGTTGAAATTGGAATTGGTTTTGAAGCAGCACATAGACCTGGAAGTGAAGTGCATGATGAAATCCTTTGGGATGAAGTGCAAGGGTACAGAAGAAAAACGAACAATGCAGGTGGATTAGAAGGTGGCATGACAACTGGTATGCCGGTTGTTGTGCGCGGTGTTATGAAACCGATACCGACATTATATAAACCGCTTCAAAGTGTTGATATTGATACGAAAGAACCTTTTACAGCGAGTATTGAACGTTCAGATAGTTGTGCAGTGCCAGCAGCTAGCGTTGTGGCTGAAGCTGTTGTGGCTTGGGAGCTCGCAACAGCTTTAATTGAACAATTTGGATTAGATCGTATCGATCTTATACGTGAAAATATTGAGAAACATAATGAATATGCGAGGGGATTTTAATGGAGAACATACATATTCAAACGAAATCAAAAGAATATGATGTACATGTTGGAAGGGAGGCGTTGTCACACTTAACAACGCTTATTCAAAAAATGAATCCTGCAGTATCTAACATAATGATCATTTCTGATGAAGCTGTTGCATCACTGCATTTACAGACAGTTGTTGATGCATTGCAAGTAGAGCAAAAAGTATTTTCGTTTGTTGTACCGAGTGGCGAAAAAGAGAAGTCTTTTGAAAATTTCTATGAGGCTCACACTTCGGCTCTTGAAAATAAATTAGATAGAAATTCTTTAATCATCGCACTTGGAGGCGGAATGATTGGAGATTTGGCTGGATTTGTTGCTGCGTCGTTTATGCGTGGTATTCGCTTTGTCCAAGTTCCAACGACTTTATTAGCTCACGATAGCGCAGTAGGCGGGAAAGTAGCAATTAACCATCCACTAGGAAAAAATATGATTGGAGCATTTCATCAGCCAGAAGCTGTTGTATATCATACGCCATTTTTACATTCACTTCCTGAAAAAGAGTGGCGATCAGGTTATGCAGAAGTGATAAAGCATGCTCTTATTGGTGATGTGGAGCTATATCATTGGTTAAAAGAAGAAGTGCAAACGTTAACGGATCTTCGTGATGAAAAGTTAATTCATATATTAACGAAGGCGATTCCTGTGAAAGCGAATATTGTGTCGCAAGACGAAACAGAAAAAGGTGTACGTGCTCATTTGAATTTTGGGCATACGTTAGGACATGCTCTTGAAAAAGAGTTAGGATATGGGAATATTACTCACGGTGATGGAGTAGCGGTTGGCATGCTATTTGCTATGTTTTTAAGTGAGCAAGTGTACAAAGTTGATCTTTCTTATGAAGAAATGAAGCAGTGGTTCTTGAAATACGGTTATCCAAAAATGCCAAGTGACTTGAATGTAGAACGTCTCGTTCAGTTGATGAAACAAGATAAAAAAGCAAATGCTGGAACAATTCATATGGTGCTTATGCAGGAATATGGGGGAGTGAATGTCGTATCTATTTCAGATGAGACTGTTCATATTGCGTTAGAAGCATTTCAAAAGGATATGGTGTAAAAAAGTCGTAGAACAGGTATGAAATGCATATTTAAAGGTATTCTCGTAATGGTGACGGTTATGATTAAAGGTGACAGTAAGACATTATAAATCATATCAATGACTGGGGGAAGAAAAGTGAGAGTAAAAGAGCAATTGTTAACTTTGAGAGCATATGTACCTGGGAAAAATATTGAAGAAGTAAAAAGAGAATATGGATTGTCAAAAATTGTGAAGTTAGCGTCGAATGAAAACCCATTTGGCTGCTCTGCGTGTGTGACAGAAGCATTAACTTCGTTAGCTAATCAATATGCACTCTATCCGGACGGGGCGGCATTTGAGCTTCGTGAGAAAGTAGCAGAGCATTTAGGTGTAAAAGCGGAACAACTTTTATTTGGTAGTGGACTAGATGAAGTTATTCAAATGATTAGTCGTGCTTTGCTACATAATGGAACAAATGTTGTAATGGCGAACCCTACGTTCTCGCAATACCATCACCATGCTGTTATTGAAGGAGCAGAAGTTCGTGAAGTACCACTTAAAGATGGCATTCACGATTTAGATGCAATGTTACAACAAGTAGATGAGAAAACGAAGATTGTATGGATTTGTAATCCGAATAATCCGACAGGTACATATGTAGAAAAACAAAAATTACTTTCATTTTTAGAATCAGTTCCAAAGTCAGCGCTCGTTATTATGGACGAAGCATATTATGAATATGCTGGGGCAGAAGATTATCCGCAAACATTACCTCTTCTTGAAAAGTACGAAAATCTTATGGTGCTACGCACATTCTCAAAAGCATATGGATTAGCTGCTTTTCGTATTGGATATGCGATTGGTGATGCAAAGCTTATTGGGCAGCTAGAGGTAGCGAGACTACCATTTAACACATCAACTATCGCCCAAGCGGTAGCATTAGCGGCAATAGAGGATCAACAGTTTTTACAAGAGTGTGTGAAGAAAAATGCCGGAGGATTAAATCAATATTATGCATTTTGTAAGGAATATAACGTATTCTACTATCCATCTCAAACGAATTTCATTTTCTTGAAACTTGGTATACCTGGTAATGAAGCTTTCGAACGATTAATGAAAAAAGGATATATCGTTCGTTCTGGTGCAGCATTTGGTATGCATGATGGTATTCGTATTACTGTTGGATTAAAAGAAGAAAATGATGAGATTATTGAATTACTTACGGAACTTGTAAAAGAACAAGTGAAGAAAGAAGAAACGTATTCTTAAGAAATGGTGGAGGCTCCTGTTACAGGAGCCTTTTTCATTTGAACTGCAATAAGGGGAGTTGTTTGCACGTTCAAGAAAGAAAACGTTACAATAGAAGTAGACGTATAAGAAGAACTATTGTACATATAACTTATTTAAAATGTGAGGAGGATACAGTTTGAAACTAGTAGGACGAAAAAATAGTTTGAATGGGAAAATTGTTGTTCCAGGAGATAAATCTATTTCGCATCGCTCTGTTATGTTTGGAGCGATAGCGGAAGGGACGACGAAAGTATCAAATTTTTTATTAGGAGAAGATTGTTTAAGTACAATTGCATGTTTTCAAAAACTAGGTGTCCAGATTGAACAGTTTGGTAACGATGTCACGATTTACGGTAAAGGATTACATAATTTACAAGAACCGAAAGAAGTATTAGATGTGGGGAATTCAGGGACGACTATTCGTCTTATGCTTGGGATTTTAGCAAATACGCCGTTCCATAGTACGATAATTGGTGATGTATCAATTGGAAAACGTCCTATGAAACGTGTTACAGACCCGCTTAGTAAGATGAATGCTCAAATTGATGGTAGAGAAAACGGACAATATACACCTTTATCTATTCGCGGTGGTAAGGTAAAAGGTATGCATTACCATTCACCAGTAGCAAGCGCACAAGTGAAGTCAGCAGTTTTACTTGCGGGTTTGCAAGGGGAAGGGATTACTACGGTAACAGAGCCTATGCAATCTCGTGATCATACGGAAAGAATGTTGCGTGCATTCGGTTGTACCGTAGATGTTAATGGACGGACCGTTTCATTACAAGGTGGACAACAACTTAAAGGTGCAGACATAGAAGTTCCAGGAGATATTTCTTCGGCGGCATTTTTCTTAGTAGCTGGTGCAATTGTCCAAAATAGTAAGCTTGTATTGGAAAACGTTGGTTTAAATCCGACGAGAACAGGGATTTTAGATGTATTAACAAAGATGGGTGCACTTATTTCTATCGATCATATTAGAAATGAAGAGTTTGAACCGTGCGGGGATATTACGATTGAAACATCTAAACTAAAAGGAATAGAAATTGGTGGAACTCTTATTCCAAGATTAATTGATGAAATTCCTGTAATTGCTTTATTGGCAACGCAGGCAGAAGGAATTACTGTTATTAAAAACGCTGAGGAGTTAAAAGTAAAAGAAACAAATCGTATCGATACGGTTGTAGATGAATTAGGCAAATTAGGTGCGAAGATTGAAGCTACACCAGATGGTATGATTATATATGGTAAACAAAGTTTAAAAGGAAATACTGTTAATAGTCACGGCGATCATCGTATTGGGATGATGCTTGCAATCGCATCGTGTATTATAGATGGAGAAGTGAAAATAGAGAATAGTGATGCGGTCGCTGTATCGTATCCGGAATTTTTCGAACAATTAGCTGCGCTATGAGAGAAAGTATAGGAAGAGGTAGTTCACTCAAAAGGTTGCGTTCTTACACCTAGTTGCTTATGATAAATGAACAGAAGAGAATATTTTTTGAATTAAAGGAGACGTTTATGCAAAAGTTTGAACAGGCTGTTTCTTATATTGAAAACGGTGAAGCAGAAAAAGGATTACAATTATTAAAAGAACAACTACGAGTTGCTAATGATGAAGAGAAGTATGATATCGCTCGTTACTATCATACACTTGGGTTTATGGATGAGGCGTTAGCAATTACTGAAGACTTACGCTTGCTATATCCGGAAGAAAGTGAATTCACGGTATTTTTAGCAGAATTATATATTGATTTAGATAAAGAAGATGAAGCGATTGAAGTGCTTCATGATATTCCAGAAAACGATGATTTATATGTTCAATCGTTATTACTTGTAGCGGATTTATTCCAAATGCAAGGTTTTGATGATGTAGCAGAACAAAAACTATTAAAGGCGAAAGAAATGATGCCAGACGAACCTGTTATTACGTTTGGGTTAGCAGAATTATATAGTAGTAAAGGTGAAGAGCAAAAGGCGATCACTTATTATGAATCGTTACTAGCAGAACATAAAGTTATGGGTGGTGTTGTCATTGCGCTTCGTCTAGCAGAAACTTTAAGTGCTATTGGAAACTGGGAAGAGGCAATCTCTTACTATGAAGCGGGGTTAGAAGAGCAAAAAGATATTCACTCATTATTTGGATATGCCTTCACATTATACCAAGGAGAAGAATATCAAAGAGCAATTGGTGCTTGGCAAGAATTAAAAGAATTAGATCCTGAATACGCATCGTTATACATGTATTTAGCGAAAAGCTATGAAAAAGAAGGCATGCTTCAAGAAAGCTATGAAACACTTCAAGAAGGAATTAAAGTAGATGAGCTGTCTGTTCCTTTCTATGTAGAATTAGCGAATATTGCGGCGAAATTAGGTAAAATAGCGGAGGCTGAAGAAGTGCTTCAAAAAGCGCTGGAGCTAGATCCGGGACATTTAGGTGCGATATTAAAATATGCGTATATTTTAAAAGAACAAGAGAAATACGAAGAGCTAATTGCAGTTGTAGAGCGTGCAATTGACAGTGGAGAACCAGATACACAACTACTTTGGGATCTTGCATTTGCAAAAAAACAATTAGAAATGTATTCGGATGCATTAAAACACTATGAAAGTGCATATACTTCTTTTAAGAATCATCCAGATTTCTTGGAAGAGTACGGTTATTTCTTATTAGAAGAAGGAATGCGAAAAGAGGCGAAAGAAGTATTTACGCAGTTAATACAACTAGACCCGACACAAATTCATATTGAAGAATTGTTATATAATTTAGAGGATTTTTCATAAGTTGGAAGGAAACTGAATGCCGCTTCTTGAATCTAAAAAGAAAAGAGAAAGACAGAGGAGGGACTTAATCGCTATGAATACCCCTGTTTCTGTAAACGAGAAGAAGGATTTTGTAAAATGGTTTTTGAATAATTACCAACTGAAACAGCGTGAATGTGTATGGATTTTGAATTATTTAATGAGTCACGATCAATTAATGCATAAAGTCCACTTCGTAGAACATGCAAAATATTGTCCGCGTGGCTTAGTAATGTCAGCAAATTGTGTGAAAGACACACCGTTTCACTTTTTCAAACAAAATGTAATGACAACAGATGCAGAAAAATCGTTTCATGATATTCGTTTGAATCGAGATGAGGATATTTATATTCAGCTTAATTTTAAATCATCGTTCCAAAATGCAAACTATGTAGCTGTATTAGAAGAAAACCCATATTTGCCAAAGCATATTGAAGTGAATGAAAAAGATCGATTGCTTGCAGAACGATTTTTAGAAGAAAGTGTATTCTCATTTAGAAGAGAACGTCTTTTGAAACAAATTGATGAAGCTTTGGATAAGCAAGATAAGGAAGCATTTCATAGGTTAACAGCAGAGTTGAAAATTTTATAGAATTCATTTTGATTATGTAATCTTTACGAAATTCAGACTTTTTAAGAAAAACTACTTAATAATAGGTAGTTTTTCTTTTTTTACCTCTTTTAGTATGGTTTAATATATATAAAGTGAAAGTTCTGTTATTTCGAATGGAGGAGGGGAGAAAAGGTGAAATGGATTGTAAAAGATGTAGAACAGTTTGAGCAAGCGAGGGAGTATGTAGATACAGGGATTATACCCCTTTTGTCTATTTCGGCAGCAAAAGGGATGAAAATGGTTGTAGAGCAAGGTGAATTTATTGAGGCTTTGAGTATGGAGTTGGAAAGGGAGTATAAAGGAAGAGTGCTTTTACTGCCCGCATTTACGTATTTGGTAGAGAGCCAAAAGAATGAAAAAGACCGTTTGCAAGAATGGACAGATCATTTGCAAAGGCAAGGTTTTAAGCATATTGCCTATGTGACAAGTGACTTTTCATGGAAAGAAGATATGAGAGATGTGCAGGGTGATTTATTTTGGTTTCCATCGTTATCATTAGAGCAATTTAGTGACCAAGCGAAAAGGGAAGTTATTCGTGCACACATAAAAAATATTATGGAAATGTTGGAAGAAAGATGGATAAAATAATAATAAACAGAAAGTTCTTATTATTATGAGTAGTATGATATTGACCTATACAAGAGGGTATTATATCATGATAGTGTCCTAGTTTTTATTTTTTATATAATTTTTTCACGAGGGGACAATTTCTGATAGAGGGGGGAAATTTTCGTGAGCGAGAAAGAACATCGTGTGTCAAGAAGACAGTTTTTAAATTACACACTTACAGGGGTAGGAGGCTTTATGGCGGCGGGTATTTTACTGCCGATGACGAGGTTTGCGCTTGATCCGGTGTTAAGAAAAGAAGCGGGAACAGATATGGTTGCTGTTGGGCAAGTAAAGGATATTACAACAGAGCCGAAGCGCTTCGATTTTAAGGTGAAGCAGGTTGACGGATGGTACAAGTCTGAAGAGCCAAAATCTGCTTGGGTGCATAAAGATGAAAGTGGAGAAATTGTTGCGTTTTCTCCAGTATGTAAACATTTAGGTTGCACAGTGAACTGGAATTCGGACAAAGCACATCCTAATCAATTCTTTTGCCCGTGTCACGGGGGACGTTACACAAAAGATGGGATGAACATTAAAGGCACACCGCCTCTTGCTCCGCTTGATGTGTACGAGTCTAAAGTGAAAGATGGAACGCTGTATTTAGGAAAAGCGAAGCCAAGAGGGGGTGCAAAGTAGATGCTAAATAAAATTTATGATTGGGTAGACGAACGTTTAGATATTACACCGATATGGCGTGATATCGCTGATCATGAAGTACCTGAGCATGTTAACCCGGCACATCACTTTTCTGCATTCGTCTATTGTTTTGGAGGACTTACCTTTTTCGTTACTGTAATTCAAATTTTGTCCGGAATGTTTTTGACGATGTATTATGTGCCGGATATTAAAAATGCTTGGGAGTCGGTTTATTATTTACAAAATGAAGTAGCTTACGGACAAATTGTTCGTGGTATGCATCACTGGGGCGCTAGTCTCGTAATTGTAATGATGTTTTTACATACACTCAGAGTTTTCTTCCAAGGTGCGTATAAAAAGCCTCGTGAGTTAAACTGGATTGTTGGTGTTCTTATTTTCTTTGTTATGTTAGGTCTTGGTTTTACCGGATATTTATTACCGTGGGATATGAAAGCGTTATTTGCTACGAAAGTAGGGATTCAAATTGCAGAGCAAACGCCGCTCATTGGTCCTTATATTAAAACATTACTCGCTGGTCATTCCGAAATCGTTGGCGCTCAAACATTAACTCGCTTCTTTGCTATTCACGTCTTCTTCTTACCAGCAGCACTTCTAGGTTTAATGGCCTTCCACTTCATCATGATTCGCAAACAAGGTATTTCCGGTCCGCTATAAGAGATTGCTAAATTAAAGGGGAAAGAACAAAAGGAGGGAGATTATGCATCGCGGCAAAGGGATGAAGTTTGTAGGAGATTCTCGGGTACCAGTAGCCCGGAAACCCAATATTCCGAAAGATTATTCTGAATATCCAGGGAAAACAGAAGCGTTTTGGCCGAATTTCTTGTTAAAAGAATGGATGGTTGGTGCAGTTTTTTTAGTCGGTTATTTATGTTTAACAGTGGCGCATCCGTCACCGCTTGAGAGAATGGCGGATCCTACAGATGCAGGATATATACCACTTCCAGATTGGTATTTCTTATTCTTGTATCAGTTATTAAAGTATTCGTATGCTTCAGGCTCATTTACTGTAATTGGTGCGTTTATTATGCCGGGGATTGCGTTTGGAGCGTTACTATTAGCTCCGTTTCTAGATCGAGGCCCAGAAAGAGCACCATTGAAGCGTCCTGTAGCAACGGGGTTTATGCTTTTAGCAATTGCATCGATTATTTTTTTAACTTGGGAATCTGTAGCACACCACGATTGGGAAGCTGCAAAAAAACAAGGAGCAATTGTAAAAACAGCACCAGTTGATAAAAATGATGACGGCTACAAGTTGATGCAAAAAAATACTTGTTTAACATGTCATGGTGACAATTTACAGGGCGGAGCGGCAGCACCGGCTTTGCAAAACTTAACTTTAAAACCAGAAGAAATCGCTAAAATTGCGAAAGATGGAAAAGGTTCAATGCCTAAAGGTGTATTTAAAGGTACAGATGAGGAATTGAAAAAGCTTTCGGAATTCGTTGCAAAGTATAATAAAAAATAATAGAAAAGCTGACTACAAAATCTGTGGTCAGCTTTTTATTTTGCGTGCTCAGCTAAGCTGGGCACTGTTTGATGGTGAAAGGTTTAAATAGAATTCTACAAGGATTTAAAAATTATTATAGCCTATCTTCAATTGGACAGAAGTGGCTCGGTAAAATAGATTGGTACGTCTTAGAACGGCTTAACCTTTTCTGGAATAAGAAAAGAAACATGGTCGTATCAAGGACTTGATGTAGAAAATAACATACACACTCGTGAAAGTAGGAAGCTAGAACAAACTGAAAGCTAAAGAAGGAAGAGCATCGGAAAGCTGTATGAGGGAAAACCTCACGTACGATTTGATGAGGGGAAGCTGAAACAGAAAAGGGATAGCAAAGCCATCCCTAAATAAAATTTAATCTGTTTCAGTTTTCTACTCTACGATGACGGAAAGTTTGCTATATAATAGAGTAGAGTTCGATGAAAGAATTACTTTGTTTGAAAGGTGTTGGACATACAGATTGGCTTACTTGTATGCAATGTTAAGGCAACGTTCGGTACTATTATTTTTATTGGTTGTTAACATATTAGGTACAATTTACGGATTCATATGGTATGGAAATCAATTAAAAGAAACCTCACCTATATTTTGGCCGTTTGTACCAGATAGCCCTATGGCGACTCTCTTTTTTGTCTTTGTTTTAATTGCTTTTTTGATGAAGAAGAACTGGGGGTTAATAGAAGCGCTAGCGATAGTTACTTTAATAAAATATGGTGTTTGGGCTGTTGTTGTAAATGCAATTATGATTTATGTAAAGGGCCCTATTGGCCTTATGGGATATATGTTAATGTTATCTCATTTTGCGATGGCAGTGCAGGGAATGTTATATGCTCCGTTTTATCGGATAAAAAAATGGCACTTCACTGTAGCTGGCATATGGACATTACATAATGATGCAATTGATTATTTATTTTGGCAAATGCCGAGATATGGGATTATGCATTTGTTTGTAGAGAAAATTGGTTATTTTACGTTTTGGTTAAGTATTGCTGTACTGTGTATTACATATTATTATTGCTTACGTGAGAACCGAAAACAGTTTTCTTTATGATGGTGAGGACATTTAGGGGGAGAAAATGAAGAAAAATAAGAGCGGTATAAACATATTGGATCGATTGATCACTTTAGTAGTTTCCTATAGCATAGCATTTTCTGTTTTCGCTCTCGCGACAACGATAGTTGTATATGGAAAATGGTTGTATTATTTTGAAATTGATTTTTTAAATATTCCAGATTTAGCGGATATGACGAAAGATGAAATTAAGAGAAACTATGATGTGCTTATTACATATTTATCGCCGTTTTATGAAGGTGCATTACAATTGCCGACATTAGATATGTCCACAAATGGACGCATTCATTTTGTAGATGTTAAAAATATTTTAGTAAAGATTCAATATATAATGTATGGAACGATTGTAATTGCTGTATTAGGAGGAGCGTATTTATTAAAAAAGAAAAAAGAAAAGTTTTTACTTCACGGAGCGATTCTTACAATTATTTTTCCAATAGCTCTTACGTTACCAATTGCTATTAATTTTGAAAAGAGTTTCGTATTATTTCATAAGCTTTTATTTAGCAATGATTATTGGATGTTTGATATTGAAACAGATCCGGTTATTTTAATGTTACCGGAAGAATTCTTTATGCATGCTGCATGTATTATTTTATTATTGATTTTAGGTGGTAGCATGCTTTGTTACGGTGTGTATAAATATTTAGTGAAAAAGAAAAGGGTTTCAAAGAAAAAATTCTCTGTTTAAAGAGAATTTTTTTGTTTTCATAGAGATAATATATTTTTTGGTTTTGTTCTGTTCTATTCTTGTCCAATTCCACATATTTTGTACTAGTAGTTATAGGGGGGACCGGGATGAAGAGAACATTAATTGGACTGATAGCATTTCTAATTATAATGTTTCCAGTACGTATATATGCTGAAGAGTGGAGCGAACTAACTGGATTGCTAGATGACTCTTTGCAGTTAGTGAAGAAAAAAGAAGATGAAAAGGCAATACAAGTACTGTACCATTTCTCAGAGCAATTTCTATCAAAGGAGAATGAAAATAATTCAAAAGTAACTCCGGGACAAATTAGAGTCGTTTCTTTAGCATACGATAAGGCGAAACAATCTCTCGCGGAAGATTCAGATAGGCAAGTTAAAGTGGATAATATGTTAGCGTTACAACTTGCTGTTGATGCACAAGTATCTAAATATCAGCCACTTTGGATGGAAAGAGAAAGAAAGATAATGAATGCTTTTTCTCAAGTAGAAAAGGCGATGGAAAAAGACGATGATGGACAGTTCCAACAGACGCTAAATACATTTTTAAATGAATTTAATATTATTTATCCTAGTTTAATGATTGCTCTGCCAGAAAACGAAGCGCAGCGTGTAAATGCACATTTATCTTATTTGGATGAATTTCGTAACGTTATGTTAAAAACGAAAGGTGGACAAATGCAACTAGGGATTATTAAAGGTGATTTGCAAAAAATATTTCATACAGTAAAAAAAGATGAGATTGCTCCCTCTCTCATTTGGTTTATGACAATTACTGGAGGACTTATTTTGTTCACTTTAACGTATGTTGGATGGAGAAAGTATAAAGGGGAGAGAGAGAAGCGGAGAAGCAACTTGCATTCTAAAGATAGATAATACGCATAAATAAAGATACGGATTGTAAGGTTTATTTATTGACAACGGTGGAAGAAAAAAATAGAATGAGAAGTACTATAATTAAAACTTCAATGGAGGTTTATGATGTTTTATTTAATTTACTTCGCGATCATTTTGATCATACCGTTGTATGCACAGTCAAAAGTACGTAGTGCCTATAGCAAGTATTCACAAGTTTATTCAACATCAGGTATGACAGGAGCGGAAGTGGCTCGAAAAATTTTAGATGAAAATGGATTGTACAATGTAGCCGTAGAAGAAACGCCAGGTCATTTGTCAGATCATTATGACCCGCGTGTAAAGACGGTTAGATTATCGACAGATAACTATTATGGTCATTCAGTTGCTGGTACAGCTGTAGCAGCACATGAAGTAGGACACGCAATTCAAGATGCGAAAGATTATAACTTTATGCGTTTACGCCATTCGTTAGTGCCAGTTGCTAATTTTGGTTCAAACATGTCATGGGTTTTTGTCCTAATTGGTGTATTTGCACAAATGTCTGGTTTGTTGTTACTAGGAATTATTTTAATGGCAGCAGGTGTTATTTTCCAACTTGTTACATTACCAGTTGAGTTTGATGCATCAAAACGCGCAATGCAACAAATTGAAGCACTTGGTATCGTATCAACAGATGAGTACGGTCAAGCTCGTAAAGTATTAAATGCGGCAGCATTAACATATGTAGCAGCAGCTGCTGTAGCAGTATTTGAATTATTACGTCTCGTATTAATTTATACTGGTATGCAGCGTAGCGACGATTAAAGACTATCAATTTTGATAGTCTTTTTTTGTTTTGTGGATTGAATCTTATAATATGTTACAAATGGAAATAATAGAGAGAATATGGGGTATAGAACTAGTTAAAATAAAGATAAGTATGGAATGATGAAAGAAGGTGACGGACATAGAATATCCATATTATTTAGTTAAACAAGTGAAGGAGCGTAGTGCTACATACCAATTAGAAGGTTTTTTAAGTGGACAGGGCCCTAAAAACCCGAAATTAATGCTTGTTGGAGAAGCACCTGGTGAAACAGAAATTAATAATGGGATCCCATTTAGTGGGAGAGCGGGAAAACATTTAATGGAATTTTTAGAACGTATTCACGTTACAGCCCTTTCCGAACGAGAAAGCCCATTGCCTTTAGGCATGGGATGAAAGTGAGGTTGGATACGGAGTACCACTATAAATCGTAAGGTTCGTGGTACTTTAAGTATCCAAAGTATAGGTAGTTTCTTTGGGTCTGTTTGTTGTGATTTTTCGGAAATAAATGATACATTGTAACTATGATAAATGATTATAGAAGAACGTTTCAAAGTGTTGGTTGAAGAGATATGTAACGAACTTGATATTGTTAGTATCGCAATGGAATAGGATACCAACCACGTTCATTTGTTTTAAATACACTGTCAACACTTAGTCCTGCTGATACAATGGCAAAAATAAAAGAAGTGACATCAAAGCGTTTGAGAGAAGAATTCCCTCATCACATGCACTTGCAAAGTTTATAGACACGTTCCCATTTTGTTTCTACTGCTGGAAATGTATCAAATGAGACAATAAAACAGTATGTTGAGAATCAAAAAACAAAGGGGTGAAACGTATGTCACAGACCCTAACAGTGAAAGTGAAATTGCTTCCCACAAAAGAACAAATCCGTTTATTGGAACAAAGTAGCCACGAGTATATTAAAGTTATAAATACACTTATATTGGAAATGGTTGAAGCAAAGAAAAGCACGAAAAAAAGCACAAAGGATATTGAAGCTAATATTCCAAGTGCGGTGAAGAATCAAGCAATTAAAGACGCGAAAAGTTTGTTTGCTACAAAAGTAAAGAAAAGCAAGTGTAAAATCATTCCGATTTTAAAGAGGCCTGTTTGTGTATGGAACAATCAAAATTATTCATTTGACTCCACTCATATTTCAATCCCGTTTAAGGTAAAAGGAAAGTCAACTCGTTTAAAGGTCCGTGCTTTATTAATCGATAAAACAAATCGCAATTTGGACTTGTTAAAACATAAGTTAGGTACACTTCGTATCACAAAGAAATCGAATAAGTGGATGGCCCAAATATCTGTCACACTTCCTACAAATGAAAGAGCAGGGGCGAAAATTTTAGGAGTAGACCTAGGTCTCAAAGTCCCTGCGGTAGCAATCACAGACGATGACAAGGTTCGTTTCTTTGGGAATGGTAGGCAAAATAAATATAGGAAGCGTAAGTTTCGTAGTGTTCGTAAGAAGTTAGGAAAAGACAAAAAAGTGAATGCGATTCGGCGATTTGATGATAAAGAACAAAGATGGATGCAAGATAAAGATCACAAAATAAGTCGTGAAATCATTGATTTTGCGATTGCAAATCATATTTCTGTCATTCGTTTAGAGCAACTAACGAATATAAGACAGACGGCAAGAACAAGCCGTAAAAACGAAAAAAACTTACACGCTTGGTCATTCTATCGTTTGTCACGATTTATTGCGTATAAAGCAACATTAGTTGGTATTCAGGTTGAATATGTAAATCCGGCTTATACAAGTCAAAGCTGTCCGAAATGCGCTGAAAAGAATAAGGCACAAGACAGAAAGTACAAGTGTCCATGTGGGTTTGGGACACATCGTGATATCGTTGGGGCGATGAATATTCGCTACGCACCTGTGATTGATGGTAACAGTCAATCAGCCTAAGCACCTATATGGTCTGGTTTAGGAGGGGCAATGAGATGCCCTCATCTTGAAGGCTGTTTAAAACAGAAATGGACTGCGAACGTTTAGTCATTCAAGAATCCCACCCGTAAATCCGTAAGGATTCGGGCTTGCGACTTTAGTCGTGGGAGTCTCAAAAGGGAAGAAGTATATATTACGAGTGCGGTTCGGAGTAGGCCGTATAAGTGGAGAGAGAAAAGAGAGCGAAGCGGCGAAATAATACAAAAGAAGTACAATAGAACACCGAATCAAAGTGAGATACTTGTCCATGCGCCATTGTTAGATTATGAATTGGCACATATGGATTCGCCAGTTATCGTGACGCTTGGTAATATTGCGTTAAAGCGTTTAGCCGGAAATAATAAAAAGATTACAGATGTTCACGGACAATTATTAAAGCAGCCGATCCAAAAGCTAAAGAATATACAACAGGCAGAGTTTATATGGACTGAAAAAGAATATAATATATTTCCTACTTTTCATCCGGCTTCAATTTTTTATAATCGCAGTTTATTGGAGTTGATTTATGAGGATTTAGAAAGGTTGAAAAATATTTTAGGCTAAGAAGTTTATTGTAAGAGTGAATATTAAGAATTGGGAAAAATGAATATTAATGTATAATTATGGTTCATAAAATGTCATAATAAAAAAGTATGATTATATCAGTATTTAAATTTTTTTATAATTAGGAGTATGAATTATGGGGTATTTAAATTGGAAAATAGAAAGATTAAATGTGGCAGATATTTATTTAGATGAAGAAAATCCACGGGTTTTCGTTGATGAGTTATCTCAAGAGAATATACTTGATTTCCTCATAGATAATTTTGATGTGGTTAATTTGGCGGCATCTATTCAATAGCAGGTAAAAAAGAAAATATATATGTATCAAATCAAGATGCAAAAAAATTTATAAAAGATGTAATTATAGAAAAATTAAGATCTGAGGAGACATTTATTTTCTTTGATCCACCGTATTATAAACAGGGAAAGAATTTATATACTAATTTCTTTAATCACGAAAATCATGTAGAACTTAGCGAACAGATTTTAAGATTATGTGATTATCATTGGATTACAACTTATGATTTTAATGAAGAAATTGCAAAAATGTACTCTGAAGTACCTACTAAGATGTATCAATTAATGTATTCTGCAAATAGAAAGAGAAAAGAATTTGAATATTTATTTCACAGTCATAAAACAATAGTAAATTCTTTTGATAAGGTACAGTTTACAGAGAGTGAAGAAGCTGAAGAAATTACACCAGATGTGGTTACGGCATAACTAAAAGGCTATCAAAAATGATAGCCTTTTAATTATGTAACGGTTTTTTATTTTCATCTAATGTAAATCCTTCACCAACAACATCGTGTACATCACTTACAGCGACAAAGGCATGTGGATCTACTGAAATAATGATATTTTTTAATTTTACGATTTCATTTTTAGCAACAACACAATATAGTACATTACGTTCTATTTTTGTATAGGATCCAACTGCTTTTAAAAAGGTTGCTCCGCGCTCCATTTCTGATAAAATTTTTGAAGCAATTTCATCGTTTTTATCAGAAATAATAGTTGCTCCTTTTGCTGCATAAGCACCTTCTTGCATGAAATCAATAACCTTAGCCCCGATAAAAACAGCAACTAACGTATACATGCCCTCGCGATATGATAAATATGTAAGAATAGAGATAATGATAACGACCGCATCAAACATAAACATCGTTTTTCCCATACTCCAGCCAACATATTTGTGAGCTAGCCTTGCGATAATATCAACACCGCCAGTAGTCCCGCCGTATTTGAATATAATTCCAAGTCCTATGCCGATAAATGCCCCAGCGAATAAAGCAGCCAGTGTCATATCCTTTTGCAAGTTTAAATGTAAGTTGAGAACCTCGTAGCGCTGAAACACCCAAAGGAATAAAGAGACGCTAAATGTACCGATTAATGTGTATAAAAATGTTGTTCGGCCGAGTAATTTCCAGCCAATGAAAAATAGAGGGACGTTTAAAATTAAGTTTGTATAGGAAGGATCAAGTGAAAATTTAAAATATAATAATAGCGTAATGCCGGTAAATCCACCCTCTGCAAGATGATTTTCAATATTGATATTCACAATACCGAAAGAAAAAATAGCGGAACCGATTAAAATAAAAATGATATTTCGAATCTTCAAATTTGATGTCATTTAGAAATCCCCCTAATTATGTAATGATTGCATTGCTCCTCTTAAACGATAGAACATAATAATAAGTTATTTCTAGTTGATAGTAAAAATAGAGAATGGTATAAGAGCTTAATTAGTTCAGCCTGATATTGTGTGGAAAAAATGCAAAAGAAAGTTTCACTTTATCCCGTCCCAACGACTGGTAGAGGGAAAAGCGAAGAAGAAAAGGTCGAACCAGCCGCAGGGACCCGATTGGTTCAGGCTGATTTTTTGCAAAAATCACGCAAAAGAAGTTTCACTTTATTATAGTCTATCCTAAAAAGAGTCGTAAATAGTGATATGAGGGAATAATATTTGTCAAATCGCGATGAATTGGCTAACATGAAAGAGGAAGGAATAAGAGGTGACTAGTATGGAAGCAAAAACGATGAAAGATATGCAGAAAGAAGTAGATGCATATATCGGTCAATTTAAAGAAGGTTATTTTAGTCCGCTTGCAATGATGGCTCGTTTAACTGAAGAAATGGGAGAGCTTGCAAGAGAGGTTAATCATTATTATGGTGAGAAACCAAAGAAAACGACTGAGAAAGAACGAAGTGTTGAGGAAGAGCTTGGAGATGTTTTATTTGTTATGATTTGTATGGCAAATAGTTTAAATATTGATTTAGAAACAGCGCATAACATTGTAATGAATAAATTTAATACACGTGATAAAGATCGTTGGACACGTATTGATGAGGGAGAGAAAGACGCATGAAAGAAATTAAAGTAATTATCGCTGGACCACGAGGACGCATGGGATATGAAGCAGTCCTTCTTATGGAAAGAACAGCGCATTTCAATTTAGTAGCAGCAATTGATTATAAGCATGGCGGAGAAAAAATTTCTGATTTACCGGGAATGCCAGCGCTAGATGCACCTATTTACGCGGATTTACATACTTGTTTAGATGAAGTAGAAGCAGATGTATTGTTAGATTTAACAACACCAGAAATTGGAAAGAAACATGTGACACTTGCAGTTGAACGTGGACTTCGATCAGTTATTGGTACAACTGGATTTACTGAAGAAGAACTAAAGCAATTAACAGAAAACGCAAAAGAAAAAGAAGTAGGAACAATTATCGCTCCAAATTTTGCGATTGGTGCAGTTCTTATGATGAAATTTTCACAAATGGCAGCGAAGTACTTCCAAGATGTTGAAGTAATTGAATTACACCATGATCAAAAATTAGACGCACCATCTGGTACAGCTGTAAAAACAGTAGAATTAATCCGTCAAAATCGTGTGCCAAAAGAGCAAGGGCATCCTAATGAAACGGAACAATTAGAAGGGGCACGTGGTGCAAATGTAGACGGTATTCACATTCATAGCGTACGTCTACCAGGGCTTATTGCACACCAAGAAGTAATGTTCGGCGGAGATGGACAAATGTTAACAGTTCGTCATGATTCATTCAACCGTGCATCATTTATGTCAGGTGTAAAACTATCAATTGAAACAGTAATGAACCTTGATCATCTTGTGTACGGTTTAGAAAATATTATCGACTAAAGGGGAGACAACGGATGAAAATTGCCTTAATCGCACATGACAAAAAGAAAGATGATATGGTTTCGTTCGCATACGCATATAAACCAATTTTTGAAAAACATGAACTTTTTGCAACAGGAACGACAGGACTTCGTATTATGGAGGCAACTGGTTTAGTTGTAACAAGATATCAATCCGGTCCTCTTGGTGGCGATCAAGAAATTGGTGCAATGATTGCAAAAAATGAGATGGATATGGTGATTTTTTTCCGGGATCCACTAACAGCCCAGCCGCATGAACCAGATGTTAATGCGTTACTTCGTTTATGTGATGTATACGCCATCCCATTAGCAACAAATATGGCAAGTGCTGAAATGCTAATGCATGCATTAGAGCGGGGAGATTTAGATTACCGAAAGTTAAGAAAATGAGGGGAACAATTATGAGTGGATTACATATATTAGCGTTTGGTGCTCATGCCGATGATGTTGAAATCGGCATGGCAGGTACCATTGCAAAGTATACGAAGCAAGGATATGAAGTAGGCATTTGCGATTTAACAGAAGCTGATCTTTCTTCAAATGGAACGGTAGAACTAAGAAAAGAAGAAGCAAAGGCTGCAGCTCGTATTATGGGAGTAAAAACGAGAATTAATTTAGCAATGCCAGACCGTGGTTTGTATATGAAAGAAGAATATATACGTGAAATTGTAAAGATTATTCGTACATATAAACCAACACTAATTTTCGCACCATACTACGAAGATCGTCATCCAGACCATGCTAATTGCGCGAAACTTGTGGAAGAAGCTATCTTTTCAGCGGGAATTCGTAAATATATGCCTGAACTTCCGCCGCACCGTGTAGAGTCTTTTTATAATTATATGATTAATGGTTTTCATAAACCGAATTTTTGTATAGATATTAGTGAATACCTTTCTAAAAAGGTGGAAGCGTTAGAAGCGTATGAAAGTCAGTTTTCAACAGGGAGTGATGGTGTTAAGACGCCATTAACCGAAGGATACGTTGAAACTGTAATCGCTCGGGAGAAGATGTTTGGGAAAGAAGTTGGAGTGCTGTATGCCGAAGGATTTATGAGTAAGAAACCGGTTTTATTACATGCTGATTTAATAGGGGGATGTAAATGAAATTGAAAATAGGTATTACATGTTATCCTTCTGTAGGTGGTTCTGGGGTTGTTGGGACAGAGTTAGGAAAGCAATTGGCGGAACGCGGGCATGAAATTCATTTTATTACATCGGGTGTACCATTTCGGTTGAATAAAGTGTACCCGAATATTTATTTTCACGAAGTAACAGTAAATCAATATTCTGTTTTTCAATATCCACCTTACGATTTAGCATTAGCGAGTAAAATGGCAGAGGTTGCTCAAAGAGAAAACCTTGATATTTTACATGTGCATTATGCAATCCCTCATGCTATTTGTGCATATTTAGCAAAACAAATGATTGGGGAGCGTATTAAAATTGTTACGACCTTACATGGAACGGATATTACTGTGTTAGGTTCCGACCCTTCGTTAAATAATTTAATTCGCTTTGGTATTGAACAATCTGATGTTGTTACAGCTGTGTCACATTCGTTAATTGAAGAAACAAATGAACTTGTAAAACCAGATAAAGAAATTGAGACGGTATACAATTTTGTAGATGAACGTGTTTATTTCAAACGTGATATGTCTCAATTAAAAAAAGAATATGGTATACGAGAAAATGAAAAAGTGTTGATTCATATTTCAAATTTCCGAAAGGTTAAGCGTGTACAGGATGTTGTGCAGTCATTTGCCAAAATTGTAAAGGAAGTAGATGCGAAATTGCTTCTTGTTGGTGATGGACCAGAGTTCTGTACTATTTTACAATTGGTGAAAAGTTTACATATTGAGGAACGTGTCTTATTCCTAGGAAAGCAAGATAATGTTGCAGAGCTTCTTGCGATGAGTGATTTAATGCTACTTTTATCAGAAAAGGAAAGTTTTGGTCTTGTTATATTAGAAGCGATGGCGTGTGGTGTGCCTAGTATCGGAACGAGGGTTGGGGGCATTCCAGAGGTCATTCAACATGGTGAAACAGGATATATATGTGAAGTTGGAGATACAGACGGAATAGCTAAGCAAGCAATTCAGCTACTAGAAAATGAAGAACTTCACCGTAATATGGGAGAGCGAGCGATGAAATCTGTATATGAGCAGTTTCGTTCGGAAAAAATCGTTTCACAGTATGAGGCGATTTATTATGACATACTAAGGGATGACAAGAATGGAAAGATTTAAAAAAGCTAGTTCAATTATTGAGATGTTAAAACAGCACGGACATGAGGCTTACTTCGTTGGTGGAAGTGTACGCGATCTTATTATCGATAGACCGATTGGAGATATCGATATCGCAACATCTGCTTTACCAGAAGAAGTAATGGCTATTTTCCCAAGACATGTTCCGGTTGGTCTTGAGCATGGAACTGTAATTGTTGTAGAAAATGGTGAACCGTATGAGGTAACTACTTTTCGAACAGAAAGCGAATATGAAGATTTTCGAAGACCTAGTAGTGTTCAATTTGTCCGTTCATTAGAAGAGGATTTAAAACGACGTGATTTCACGATGAATGCAATTGCAATGACAAAGGAAGGCGAAATGGTGGATTTATTTGCTGGGAAAGAAGCGATTCGTCTGAAGGAAATTACAACGGTTGGAGATGCTGCAGACCGTTTTCAAGAAGACGCACTGCGAATGATGCGTGGTATTCGGTTCGTAAGTACGTTAGGTTTCTCTTTGGAAATAAAGACGAAACAAGCAATTGAAACGTATGGGCATTTGCTCGAACATATAGCGATTGAAAGAATTACAGTTGAATTTGAAAAATTGTTGACCGGTACATATTGTGTGAATGGTCTTCAAGAGTTAGTAGAAACTAAGCTATTTTCTCATCTGCCATATTTGCAAATGTCAGAAGAAAGACTCTTGAAAGCTACGCAGTATAAATGGGATTCTTTTGAAACAGACGTTGAGGCTTGGGCATTTTTCTTATATTGTATCGGAGAAGAGCATCCATCTGTCTTTTTGCGACAATGGAAGTTCTCGAATAAAAAGATTAAAGATATCGTAGCGGTTATATTAGCAATTCGTTCTAGAAAGGAGAAGGAGTGGGATACAATCCTTCTTTATAAAACTGGGATTCGCATCGCTGAGATGGCGGAAAGAGTATATGAAGCGATAATAGAAAGTTATAATAGTGCGTCTGTTAAGCAAGTACAATCATTATTTCATGCATTGCCGATAAAAAATCGTCAAGAAATGAATGTGACTGGTAATGATTTATTAAGCTGGACAGATAAAAAGCCAGGTCCGTGGGTTGCCGAAATGCTTCAAAATATTGAAGAAGCAATCGTACAAGGAGATTTAGTTAATAAGAAAGAGGATATAAGGGAGTGGCTACAAAGATGCAATCTACTATAAGAAAGCAGTTATTACAAGTTTTTTCTGAAGCAGATGGTGCATTTGTATCTGGTCAAATACTTAGTGACAAACTTGGTTGTTCGAGAACCGCTGTATGGAAGCATATGGAGGACCTTCGTAATGAAGGGTATGAACTAGAAGCTGTACGCCGCTTAGGGTACCGAATTGCTAGTAAACCAGATAAAGTAACAGCGAATGAGATTCAATTAGGATTACAAACAGAGCGTATCGGTAGAACGGTTTATTTTGAAGAATCGGTTGAGTCTACTCAGCATATTGCAGCGAGACTTGCTTATGAAGGCGCAGAAGAGGGAACAATTGTCGTTGCTGAAGAACAAACAGCAGGTAGAGGACGTTTAAGTAGAAAATGGTATTCCCCAAAAGGAACAGGAATTTGGATGAGTATTATTTTGCGTCCCTCGATTCCAGTTCATCATGCACCACAGCTTACTTTATTAGCAGCTGTTAGCGTAGCGCAAGCAATTGAAAAATGTACCGGTGTAAACGTAGGGATTAAATGGCCGAATGATATTTTAATTCAAGGTAAAAAAGCTGTCGGTATATTAACGGAGATGCAAGCTGATCCAGATAAAATTAATGCTGTTATTATGGGAATTGGCATTAATGCAAATCAGAAACAAGAACATTTTGATGAGGAAATTCAGCAAATTGCAACTTCATTAGCAATTGAATCGGGTAAGCCGATTGTTCGTGCGGAACTTATGCAACAAATTTTCTTGCAACTAGAGAAATTGTATGAAGAGTATTTAAAAAATGGCTTCTCTGTTATTAAAATTCTTTGGGAAAGTTACGCAGTAAGTATCGGAAAAGAAATTACAGCTCGAACGATGAAGGAAACTATTAATGGGCTAGCAAAAGGAATTACGGAGGATGGTGTATTGTTACTTGAGGATCATCAAGGACAAGTGCACCACATTCATTCTGCTGATATAGAAATTAAGTAAAAGAAGTTCCTATTTTGGAGCTTCTTTTTGTCATTTAGATACTAATAAATTTCACATACCGTAATAGGGATAGAAAATTATTTTTTCGAAAAAATGTAGCAATTCCTTTTCAGAGTTTGCTATAATTAGTTCGAATATGGGCAGTATCAAAGCGAACTGCACCATTATTTTACGCAGTATGAAAAAATAATAATTTGGATTCTGCCTTGATCCAATAACGGACTGGGACAGAGGGATGAATAATGCCGACTAACACACAACCCTTCTGCCCTTTTATGGCCAGAGGGGTTTTTTATATGATTTCGGCCATCTCCTCTCTCCTGCATAAAGGAGGAGTAGTTTTTGAAAACAACAACAGATTTTTTGAAAATGAAAGAGCAAGGTGAGCCGATTACAATGCTAACGGCGTATGATTATCCATCTGCTAAATTAGCAGAAGAAGCTAAAGTCGATATGATTTTAGTGGGTGATTCTCTAGGAATGGTTGTACTTGGGTATGATTCAACAGTTCCAGTAACAGTAGAGGATATGATTCATCATACGAAAGCTGTACGCCGCGGAGCGAAAGAGACGTTTATTGTAACTGATATGCCATTTATGTCTTATCATGTCTCATTGCAAGATACGATGATTAATGCACGTCGCATTGTTCAAGAGAGCGGGGCACATGCATTAAAGGTAGAAGGTGCTGGAGAAGTTATATCAACTATTCACTACTTAACGAATGCGGGAATTCCCGTTGTGGCGCATTTAGGTTTAACTCCTCAATCTGTAGGAGTGCTAGGTGGGTATAAAGTACAAGGGAAAGATGCTGAAAGTGCAAAAAAATTAATAGAAGATGCAAAGAAATGTGAGGAAGCTGGTGCGATAGCACTTGTGCTAGAATGTGTGCCAATGCAATTAGCAGAACTTATTTCAGAGCAGTTAACAATTCCTACAATCGGAATTGGAGCAGGACAAAAAGTAGATGGGCAAGTTCTTGTATACCACGATCTTATCTCGTACGGCGTAAATCGTGTTCCGAAATTTGTGAAGCAATATACGTCTGTTCAAGAGGAGATTGTGCGAGGGATTTCGCAATACGTTACTGAAGTAAAGACAGGGCAATTTCCTGAAGAAAAACATTCATTCACAATGAAAGAGGAAGAGTGCTTAGCGTTATACGGAGGAAAACAATAATGAAAATCATAACTACAGTGCAAGAGATGCAGCAAATTACAAACGAACTGCATGCAAGTGGAAAAAGTATCGGTTTTGTTCCAACGATGGGGTATTTACACGAAGGGCATGCTACGTTACTACGTAAGGCAAGGGAAGAAAATGAAATTGTAGTTTTAAGTGTATTTGTAAATCCACTACAATTTGGACCAAATGAAGATTTAGATCGATACCCACGTGATATTGATAGAGATGAAAATGTAGCAAAAGAAAATGGTGTTGATTATTTATTTTATCCGAGTGTAGAAGAGATGTATCCAGCAGAACAAACGACAACAGTAGAAGTTGTGAAGCGTACCGACGTATTATGTGGCAAACAAAGACCTGGTCATTTCGCTGGTGTTGCGACTGTACTAATGAAACTATTTAATATTACATTGCCAACGCGTGCTTATTTCGGTATGAAAGATGCACAGCAAGTAGCTGTAATTGAAGGATTCGTAACTGATTTTAATATTCCCGTTACGATCGTACCAGTTGATATTGTAAGGGAAGAAGATGGATTAGCGAAAAGTTCTCGTAATGTGTATTTATCACTAGAAGAACGTGAAGAGGCTCCTCATTTATACGGCAGTCTATGTATAGCGAAAGAACGAATTGAGGCAGGCGAACGTAATCCGGAAATCATTATGAATCTTGTGAAAGAGCATATTGAGAAGTATACGAAAGGCACTGTAGATTATGCTGATTTATATGCATATCCTTCTTTAAAAGCAATAAATAAAATTGAAGGAAGAATCATTTTAGCGATTGCAGTTAAGTTTGAAAATGTACGATTAATTGACAATATAACATTAATGGGGAAATAAGGGGGAGCATCTATGTTTCGCACAATGATGAGAGCGAAGTTACATCGTGCAACTGTAACAGAAGCAAATTTAAATTATGTAGGTAGTATTACAATTGATGAAGATTTAATGGATGCGGTAAATATTGTAGAAAATGAAAAAGTACAAATTGTAAATAACAACAATGGAGCTCGCTTAGAGACATATGTTATTAAAGGAGAGCGCGGTAGCGGTGTTGTGTGTTTAAATGGTGCAGCTGCAAGGCTTGTACAACCGGGTGATAAAGTTATTATTATTTGCTATGGTTTAGTGGCAGAAGAAAATATTCATAAACAAGAGCCGAAAATTGCAGTATTAGACGATGATAATCAAATTATTGAAATGTTAGGTGCTGAAAAAGCTGGCACGATATTATAAGTAGGAAGGCTATCTCTAATTAAGGAGATAGCTTTTTTGTGCATCTTTTCATTAAGATGAGGTAAAACGTGGTATAGTAACATTATATAATTTTTGTGTTTGATAGGTAAGAAATTGAGGTGTTACATATATGAGTAAGCGTTATGTCGTTGTTGATTTAGAGACGACAGGGAACTCCTGGAAGGATGGGAAGGATAAAATCACCCAAATTGCAGCTGTTGTAGTGGAAGATGGAGAGATATTAGAGATTTTTTCATCTTTTATTAATCCGAAGAGAGAGATTCCCCTATTTATTACAGAATTAACTGGGATTGATGAAGATCTTGTAAAACAAGCCCCGTTATTTCGAGATGTAGCCCCGATGATTGTTGAGCTATTACAAGGTGCGGCTTTTGTTGCACATAACGTTCACTTTGATTGGAATTTTTTAAATGAAGAATTAAGGCAGGCTGGATATACAGAAGTACATTGTCCTAAAATTGATACAGTTGAATTGGCGCAAATTCTTTTGCCGACAGCTGATAGTTATAAATTACGTGATTTAGCTAAGCAGCATGAACTAGAGCACGATCAACCACATCGTGCGGATAGTGATGCTCTTGCAACAGCGGAGTTGTTTTTACAATTTTTAAGTGAAATTGAAAAGTTACCACTTGTCACATTACAATCGCTTTATGAATTAAGTGATGTTTTCCAAAGTGATATAGCTGATGTACTTTCTGAAAATATTTTAAAGAAAATGATGCATGGTAAAGAAGATGCAGAGGATTATGAGGTGTATCGAAATATTGCGCTTCGAAAGCGGAATTATTCTTTAAGCCTCAGTGAAATATACTCATCTAAATTTGATGCTTTCTTACATAAGACAATCGATAAACTTGAATTGAATATGCCAAAATTTGAAAAAAGAGAAAGCCAACAGATTATGATGAAGGAAATATATACAGCGCTAAGAGATTCTAGGTTTTCACTGATTGAAGCAGGAACAGGTACGGGGAAGACGCTTGCATATTTACTTCCAAGTATTTATTTCGCAAAGAAAAAAGAAGAACCTGTCATTATAAGTACACAAACTGTACAATTGCAACAACAAATACTAGAAAAAGAAATTCCTTTATTAAAGAAAATAATGCCATTTTCATTTGAAGTAGCTCTTCTGAAAGGAAGAAAGCATTATCTGTGTCTACATAAATTTGAATATGCTTTGCAAGAGGAAGAGAAAAATTATGATATGGCGCTCACAAAAGCAAAAATTTTAGTGTGGTTATTGCAAACGGAAACTGGCGATCGTGATGAATTAAATATTCCTGAGGGCGGCAAGTTACTTTGGAACCGTATTTGTAGTGATGTACATAGTCCAGGCGGGATGCAAAGCAACTGGTATAGTCGTTGTTTTTATCAAAGAGCAAAGAATAAAGCATTATTTGCAGATATCGTTATTACAAATCATGCGTTATTATTTCAAGATTTTTCAAGTGAAGAACCACTATTTGCTTCATGTGAACATATTATTTTTGATGAAGCTCATCATATCGAGGAAGCGGCGAGTAGAACATTAGGTGAACAGTTCTCATGCATGTATTTTCAAGTAGCTTTATCTCGTCTTGGTACGCTAGAAACAGATGATGTACTTTCTAAAGTATATAAAATGATGAAAAAATCAGAGCAAGCATCGCGTTCGACTTTCCGTATGGTGAGTCATAGTTTGAAGGAATTGAAATTTGATGCGGATGAACTATTTCAAATGTTACGGACTTTCGTATTTAAACAAACAAAGCAGGAACAAGGGATGAGCAATATGCCACTCATTTATCGATATAACACGGAAGTAGAGAAAGGTAAGTTATGGGATAGCATTACCGAGTTAACAAATCGATTTGTGTATGATGTAAGAAAGTTATTGACTACACTTGAGAAGCAAGTTGAAATATTGCAAAGTAAATTAGAATGGGAGATGCATGTCGTTACAGGTGAATTTATGCATTTAATTGAGTTGTTGAGAAAGATGGCACAATCTTTACAATTACTCATTTTAGAAAAAAATTCATACGTGACATGGATGGAGACTGAAACGAAGGGAACGATTCATTCAACAGTTCTATATGCGCAGCCTGTTCATATTGGTGAAAGATTTGCTGATGAATTTTTAACCCAGAAAAAGAGTGTTATTTTCACATCAGCAACGTTAACAGTTAATGATTCATTCGACTATATAAAAGAGGAGCTAGGTTTACATGATTTTGCTCCCAATACATTAAAGGTTCCATCACCATTCCGTTTTGAAGAGCAAATGAAATTAATGGTTTCAACGGATGTACCTTTTATTAAGAAAGCAAGTAATGAAGAATATATTGAGTCTATATCGGCACATATTGCGAAAATAGCGAAAGCTACAAAAGGTAGAATGCTCGTTTTATTCACTTCGTATGAAATGTTGAAAGAAGCGTATACGAATTTGAAAAATGATGAGACATTAGAAGGATATTTATTATTAACGCAAAGTGTGAATAATAAGAGCCGAAGTCGTCTAATCCGCAAATTCCAGGAGTTCGACAAATCGATTTTGTTAGGAACAAGTAGTTTTTGGGAAGGGATAGATATACCTGGAGATGCTCTGAGTTGTCTTGTCATTGTCCGTCTGCCTTTTACCCCTCCTCATCAGCCGATGATGGAAGCAAAAGGAGAGTGGTTAAAAAATCAAGGAGAAGACGTATTCGATAAGTTGGCGCTCCCACAAGCAATCTTGCGTTTTAAACAAGGGTTTGGTCGTCTTATTAGAACAAATACAGATACGGGAACTGTATTTGTATTAGATCGTCGTTTGACAAGTTCTTCTTATGGAAAACGATTTTTACAATCAATCCCAACTGTACCGCTCTATGAAGGACCGTTAGAAGAATTGTTAGTACAGTTAGAAGAATCGTCAAATGAATAAAATTGGAAGAAAAATACGCCTGAAGTACATTTAAACTTCAGGCGTAAAAAATGTGGGTAGGAGGAATTTTATTTTTCTTACTTCTTGTATACAAAATATATTGCTTTTCGATTTGAAACCTTTTTTTGCTGTACATGTCCTGCTATAATAGATGGGTGATGAAGCAGGGGTTGTAAAGAATGTACTCTTATTGTAACCGCATTGCGTTCTTCTATAATTAGAAATTTTTGTGTAACGGAGGAGTTTTTTCATGGATAAGAAAATCGAAGTCCTATCAACGACGCGTATTAAATATTCGTCTGACTTGTATAAAATTGTTGATGGTTTGAATCGTACGTTAAAAGAGCAGGACCTCATGTTCGGATTAGCATTAGACGAAAAAGATAAAGAAACAGCTGTATTTACGATTTACAGAACGTAGTGATACAATGAAAAAGTGGATCTTTACAATCATTATCGTTATCGTTGCTAGCGGAATATATGGGGCATATGTTTATAATAAAGCGATGGAAAAGAAAATTCCAAAAGAGTCAAAGTCTGTAGAAATTGCGAAAGAAAAGGCAAAGCTTACAAAGGTAAATACTGTTGATTATTATAATGGAAAATCTTCATATACAGTCGTACAAGGTGCAGATGAAAAAGGAGAACAGCTTATCGTTTGGGTGCCTGATAAAAAAGGAAATGTCCTTGTGAAGAAAAAGAGCGAAGGTATTTCTAAAAAAGAAGCTTTGCAAAAATTGGCTGAACAAGCTACAGGAGAAGGTGCTGAGCCGAAGCCGAAACCAAAAGAAATTATAAAAGTAAAATTAGGTGCTCAAAACGATATTCCATTGTGGGAAATTACATATATTGATCAGGAAGATCGTTATACGTATTACTATTTAGAGTTTCAAAATGGGGTTTATGCTGGACACTATAGCATTGAAAAATAGATGTAGGGGGAACTACAAATGAAATTAGCAAAGCGAGTAGCTGCTTTAACACCATCTGCAACTTTAGAAATTACAGCAAAGGCACAAGCATTAAAAGCAGAAGGTCATGATGTAATTGCATTAGGAGCAGGAGAACCTGACTTTAATACGCCAAAACATATTATGGATGCTGCGCATAAAGCGATGTTAGAAGGACATACGAAATATACACCAACAGGTGGATTACAAGCGTTAAAACAAGAAATTGTGAAGAAGTTTACTCGTGATCAAGGAATTGCGTATGATCCATCTGAAATTATTGTATGTAATGGTGCCAAGCATGCATTATATACATTATTCCAAGTGTTACTTGATGAAGGAGATGAAGTTATCATCCCAACTCCTTATTGGGTAAGTTATCCTGAGCAAGTAAAGCTTGCTGGTGGTAAGCCAGTTTATGTAGAAGGTCTAGAAGGCAATGAGTACAAAATTACAGCAAAGCAGCTGCGTGAGGCAATTACAGAGAAAACGAAAGCTGTTATTATTAATTCACCGAGCAATCCAACAGGGATGATTTACAGCAAAGAAGAATTACAACAGCTTGGAGAAGTATGTTTAGAGCATGATATCTTAATCGTTTCAGATGAGATTTATGAAAAATTAATTTATGGTGACGCGGAATATACTTCAATTGCCCAGCTTTCTAATGCACTAAAAGAACAAACACTTATTATTAATGGTGTATCTAAATCACATTCTATGACAGGTTGGCGTATTGGATATGCAGCAGGAAATAAGCAGCTTATTAAAGCGATGACGAACTTAGCGAGTCATAGTACGTCAAACCCTACTTCAATTGCTCAATACGGTGCAATTGCTGCGTATGCAGGCTCACAAGAACCCGTAGAAACAATGCGTCAAGCGTTTGAAGAAAGATTGAACATTATTTATGATAAATTAATTCAAATTCCTGGTTTCACTTGTATCAAACCACACGGTGCTTTTTACTTATTCCCAAATGTAAAAGAAGCCGTAGCGTTAGCTGGGTATGATACAGTTGATGAGTGGGCAAAAGCATTATTAGAAGAAGAAAAGGTGGCTCTTGTTCCAGGTACAGGATTTGGTGCACCAAATAACGTTCGATTATCGTATGCGACATCTCTTGAGCAAGTTGAGAAAGCATTAGAACGAATTCATACGTTCATGAAAAGTAAGGTACAGGCTTAATCGTCTGTTTCTTGTAGTAAATGGCAAAAAACCTCCCTATATATAGGGAGGTTTTTTTGACGAATTGTGGCAAAAAGAAATGGCTAAAGGTGTGTTATACTAGAGAACGAGGTGTTTGGTGATGAAAAAGAAAATGATGTTACAATGGTTTGAACAGGGAAGCATAGCGATTCCTAAATTGCTTATGATGCATTATAAAAAGCTAGGTTTAAATGAGACGGAATTTATGGTAGTACTTCATGTACACACATTTTTAGAATCAGGTAATTCGTTCCCGACTCCTTCGGAGATTTCAGAACGGATGACGATAACAGAAATGAAATGCATGGAAGTGATTCAGACTTTAATCCAAAAAGGTTTTTTAGCACTAGAAGGTGGACGAAGATCTGAAGCGATGATGTGTGAAAGTTATTCTTTACAACCACTGTGGGAAAAAATATTGCACTTTTTAATGAATGAATCTATAGAGGAAGAGCAAAAAGAACAAAAACAAATTCAAGTAAATTTATATACAGTATTTGAAAAAGAATTCGGAAGACCACTTTCGCCATTTGAATGTGAAACATTAGGGATGTGGGAAGATCAAGATCAACACCATCCGAATTTAATTCAAGCGGCTCTTCGTGAAGCTGTTATGAGTGGTAAACTTAATTTCCGGTATATTGATCGTATTTTGTTTGAGTGGAAAAAAAACGGAATTAAAACGGTAGATCAAGCGCAAAATCAAGGCCAGAAATTTAGAGCGAATCAACAACGCACACAACAAACGACAAAACAAGAGACGAAATTTACTGGGAAAGTGCCTTTTTATAATTGGTTGGAGCAGTAGTGTAGGAGGAAAGATATGTTGAACAAAACGCAAATTCGTTATTGTTTAGATACAATGGCGGATATGTATCCAGAAGCGCATTGTGAATTAATTCATGATAATCCATTTGAACTTGTAATCGCAGTGGCATTATCTGCACAATGCACAGATGCACTTGTGAATAAGGTGACGAAAAACTTATTTCAAAAATATAAAACACCAGAAGATTATTTAAGTGTGTCTTTAGAAGAATTACAACAAGATATACGTTCCATTGGATTGTTTAGAAATAAGGCGAAAAATATTCAAAAATTGTGCCGGATGTTACTAGATGATTATAACGGGAAAGTTCCAGAAGACCGTGATGAGCTGACGAAATTACCAGGAGTAGGGAGAAAGACAGCGAATGTAGTTGTTTCGGTAGCATTTGGGATTCCAGCGATTGCTGTTGATACGCATGTAGAGAGAGTGAGTAAACGGTTAGCGATTTGTAGATGGAAAGATTCTGTGTTAGAAGTGGAAAAGACATTGATGAAGAAAATTCCAATGGATGAGTGGGGAGTTACACACCACCGTATGATTTTCTTCGGACGTTATTACTGTAAGGCGCAGCGACCACAATGTGAAGAGTGTCGATTACTAGAAATATGTCGTGAAGGAAAGAAACGAATGAAGGGGAAATAAAGGATGGAGCGAGTTATAGAAATACCGAAAGAGTTTCGGTGCGTACCATTTTTTAAAGAGAGTGCAAATTCGATTACGTATCACACAGATCAATCTTTTGAAGAAATAATACAAAATACTTACTTTATATTTGATATTGAAAGACAATATGAACCATGGAATGAAATTGAAACAAGTATTCCAGCGGTGTTAAATATATGGAAAAGCAAGCATGAAGAAATTGCTATACTATTTCGGAACAGAAAAAAACAAGAAGCTGAGGGTCCGATGATTCTTTTTGCAGCGCACTTTCTATCGGTTATATATTGGTTAAATGAGCAGCCTGTTCATAGTTTGAATGAGATGCAAGTAAATACGAATAAATTGGAAGTACAACCTGTTAACTTTATGGAGCGATATTCATTTATTATAAAGAAACCGAGTAATTACCATTCGTATATTCAATTAGTACAGTTGTATATCGAAATAGAAAAGCTATATGTAAAGAAAATGATAACAAAAAAGAAGTCGATTTCTCATTAAGAGAAACCGACTTCTTTTTTTGTTTATTAAGACTCTGTTGTAACAACATTTCCGTCCGCGTGAGGTGTATCTCCTCCGGTATTTTGTTGGTGTTGGTGTTGTTGCTCTTCAGCTTTTTTTCTAGCTTCTTCGTCAGCTTTTTTTCTAGCTTCTTCTTCAGCTTTTCTCTTAGCTTCTTCGTCAGCTTTCTTCTTAGCCTCTTCGTCAGCGGCTTTCTTTTGAGCTTCTTCTTGCTGTTTACGTTGTTGTTCTTGTTGCTGCTGTTGTTCTTGTTGTTTACGTTGTTGTTCTTGCTGTTGTTGCTGTTGCTGTTGTTCTTGCTGTTTACGCTGATCTTCATCAGCTTTTTTCTTAGCTTCTTCTTGTTTTAGTTTATCTTCATTGGTCTTTTTCAGGGCTTCTTCGTCAGCTTTTTTCTTAGCTTCTTCGTCAGCTTTTTTCGCATCTGGAGTTCCGCCAGGGGCAGTGAAGGATGCACCAACTGCAGGGCTTGTTCCAGTACCCTTTTTCGCTACTACAGAGAAACTGTAAGTAACACCTGGTTTAATACCACCAAGAGTAGCTGTCGTACCGCTTACTGATAAGCTACCACTAGAACCGTCAGTAGCTTTATAGCTTGCTGCGTATGCATCAACATTTGATGATGGTCCAGACCAGTTCAGTGTCACTGTGCTAGCGCCATCGAAAGCGACATTAAGGCCACTAGGTGGATCTACTTTAATTTCTTTAACTGCATCTTTTTTCGCACCTTTAATGTACAATTCTTCATTTATTTCTTGTACAGAAGAAGGACGTTCGAAACGAGATTTATCTGTAGCGAATTTGCTCATCATTACTTGGAACATTTGTTGTGCAATTTTAGTATAACGATCGCTAATATAATTTTCTGGACCATTCTTTTCGTAACCAGTCCACACAGCCATCGTATATTGTGGTGTATATCCAGCGAACCAGCTATCTCTGTTTGCATCAGCTGGGATGCCATATTTTTTTATATCTTTTGCATCAAAGTTTTGTGTTCCTGTTTTACCAGCAACGTCAAAGCCAGAAACATATGCTGTTGGCCCTGTACCGCCGGAACCAGGTTTTACTACGTCACGAAGAACGTCAGTGACCATGTAAGCTGTATAGTCGTGCATCGCGCGTTGTTCTTTCGGTTTAAAGCTTTTCTTTTTCCCATCTGGGAAGATGACTTCTTTAACGAAATGAGGTTTATTGTATACACCATCATTACCAAACGCTGCATATGCACCTGCTACTGCTAATGGAGAACTATCGTTACTACCAATTGCAGTAGATTCATGTACTCCATATTCAAACGTCATGCCTAAACCTTCAGCAAACTCTTGTGACTTAGTAAGACCAACTGTTTGAGCTGTCTTTAAAGCCGGGATGTTTAATGACTTCTTCAATGCTTCACGAAGTGAAACGTCACCTTTAAAATTACCCGTAGCATTTTTAATCTTTGTGCCATTAGAGTAAGTGTAATCAGAGTCATTTAATTGATGATAAGTAGACCATTGAAGGTTTTCAATTGCAGGACCATAGTCGAAAATTGGTTTCATTGTTGAACCAACTTGGCGTTTTAAATCAACTGCCATATTATGACCTTTGAAAGTAGACTTACTTTCTTTACGACCAGCGCCGATTGCTCGAACTTCTCCAGACTGAGTATCCATAAATACGAATGATCCTTGGAATTGATCGTTTGGATACTTGATGAGATTCCCATCCATAATTTTTTCAGCGTAATCTTGAGCATCTTGATCAAGTGTTGTATGAATCGTTAAACCATCTGAACCGATATTTACATCAGGGTATTCTTTTTCAACTTCCTTTACAGCAGCATCTATAAATGCTTGATACTTCATTTCAGTCACTTCTGAAGATGGAAGAAGTCCTTGTGTTACAGGGATTTGCATCGCATCATTCATTTCTTGTTTCGTTATATACCCGTGTCGGTTCATTAATGTTAATACGATATTACGACGTTTTGTTGCTCTATCAACGTTATCTGGTTTTGTTGGATCATAAATGTTAGGACCTTGGGGTAAACCAGCGAGCATTGCAGCTTCGTGTAGTTGTATGTCTTTTAAATCCTTGCCGTAATATTTTTTGGCAGCTGTGGAAATACCATAAGAGCGATTACCTAAGTTAATCTTATTTAAGTACATTTCTAAAATTTCATGTTTTGAGTACTGTTGCTCTAACTTATAAGATAAGTACCATTCCTGCACTTTTCTTTTTGCAGTTTTGTCCATCGTTAGAAAATAGTTTTTAACTACTTGCTGTGTAATCGTACTACCACCTTGTGATCCAAAACCACCAGTGACATTTTCCATGACTGCCATTCCAGTACGTCTAAAATCAATTCCATTATGATCGTAGAAACGAGCATCCTCAGTCGCAAGGAATGCACTTTCAATTACTTTTGGAATTTGATCGTATGTAACATGGGTTCGTTTTTCAGCACCGTATTCATAGAAGAAATTCCCGTTTTTATCAAGGAATTTTGTTGATAAAGGATTGACTAGCTTTGATTTGTCTAGTTTTGGAGCGTCCTTTACCATAACAAAGAAGGCCGAAACGCCAGCTACGAGACCGACGATACCAAGAAGTAGACAACCTATAAGAAATCTCTTGAAAAAGGAACCTTTTTTCTTTGGTTTTTCTTCTTTATTATTTGTTTCTTTCGTTTGATTTTTTACATGATTTCGTTCTGTACGAGAACGATAATTATCTGACATTATACTTTCTCCTACCTTTCATTCTCTCCCCCAAAAGTCGAAAAAAGAGCCTTAGTGATGACTCTATCACGAAAAATAAACCGTGTCTAGTACGCGGATATAATCAATTCGAGGGTGATAACCGCATGATAATAAAGACCCATGCTCTTCTATTTCTTGTTTTGTAATCGATTTACGTCCACCAGTATTTTGACGATTCCAAAATGCAATAATATGTTTTGCATCTAATAAATAAAATTCATCAAAAAGTGTAAATTTAATAATAACAAATGCAATTCCATTATGAGCGACTACTTGCTTCATATGTTCAATTTGATGAAGGTGGAAGTTTTGAAGTGGAAAACTGGTTTTATTTTTAGTTTCTTTCGCTTCAAAATCGATGTATTTCCCTTTGTATACACCGTTGTAATCTGTTGTAGAAGGTTGTTTGAAATACGCTTCTTTTACCACTGCAGCACTTCGAGCGGGGTAATCTACTTTTACAATTTGAAGAGGTGTAGGTTTTTTATGTACGCATGCAATATTATGGGTTAAGTAATATTGATTGGTGTCATTCAATTCCTCTTCAAGGGACATACCTCTATTACTGTAAGTATGTTTTTTTATTGGTGTTTTATGAGGTTGTGAAGCTTGATCGTACCTTTTTCCATTTGGGTAACGAATGGTCATATTTTGTCCACTCCCAACTTGATAAGATTTACTTACAAAGGTGATTATATCAAAAAATGAAAAAAGATGTGACCTTTTTCAAGAAAGGTATGGTGACTTACTCATGTTTCGATGGAATGATTACGAAAAAATTAAACAGACCCGTAATGATATTTTTTGTACAGAAGAGGAAAAAGCTATAGTTCTTGATATTAAGGAGAGCACGGATGTAGCTAACGTAGATAATATTTCACGTACACAATCTTACCAAGAATATTATTTGAGAAATAGAGAAATTAGATGGTCTTTTTTAGCAAGCATGGTTTCAAGGAATGGGGGATGGAACATGACAGATTTAGAAGGAGAATATTATTCTAATCTTTTATCTCAAACAGTTAAGAGACGATTATTTCTTTTGTATGAGAAAGCCAATTGGCTCATTTTTTTAGATGCATTTCCTCAACTATTACTGTATGAGGAAAGTAAAAAGAGATGTGCGCCGCTCTTTCATTTGTTACAATTTTTCAACATATCAATTTTTATGGAAAAAGAATGGGTCGCGTTTTGGGAGAAAAAAGATATAAATAGGCTTATGACGGCACTTATTATTAATGAACAAAATAAAATTCAAAAACCAGTAATTGAGAATGCATACTTTCAAAAACATGTATTTGATACTGCACTATTCAAATTTCAAGAAATATTTCACGTTAGTGCAGTTATTTTTCCAATGGTGGAAGGGGGAATGTATGGATTTTCAGTTTATCAATTTGAAACGTTGCAAAAACGTATAGAACTGGGGAAGCAATTAGCTTGGTTATTATTTCATTCAAAGTATAAGGCTTCTTTTTATAAATTTGCAGTGCAAACTAGGCATACAGGATCTAGGATGGATTATGAATGTAATATAAGGGGAATTAGAAAATCATGTACGCCGGCTCTTCGGGATGTGTATTCTATTGTCACTCATGAAAAATTAATTGAAAAAGATTGGTTTAGTGACGGGTTGGAAATAGATTCATTATTTTTAATTGAAAAACCTAAGGGGGAAATTAATATAACAGAATGGTATAGAAAGAAGAGGGAGCAAATACATACTCTTTCTATATTAAGTAGTTTTGTTAAAAGAATAGATGAGTTCATGATATAATAAAGAAGTCCCGCCTTCTTAAATGAAGTCGGGACTTCTTTATTAAAAGTAATAAGCTCTACAACAAGTTACTTTCTAATCGACTATTTGCCGGCAGTACGACTTTAACTTCAACACTTATCGAAAGCGAAGAGGTAAGGTAGACTAGAAAATAGTTGTTTGTAAAAGCCACTTTGGTTAAAGTGTCATTTTATCCCGCTATTTGTGGACAGTAAAACTCCTACCTCAAAATTTGGCTGGAGCAAAGAAGGTAGGTGGAAGCCCTGCTGTCCGTAAACACCCGATTGGTGCGGGCTGATAATCAGTGGGGGATGAACAAAACCCCACTGATTAAAGTTTCACTTTATGTAGCGGGGAAATTTGGACCATCAAGCTTTGGATTACCAGTCTCAGGTTGGTTTTGTTGTTTGTTTTGCTTTTTCTTTTTTTCGTTTTTATTTTTTGCCATCGTAATACACCTCCTTTTTGTATTGTTACCATTTCTAAAAATGGCATACTAAATGATTTCTTTGACGAATATCAACTAGTTTTGTCATGTGAGAAGGAGTAATTAATCAATCGGCGAAATTACATGACAAAGGAAAGGCAAAGAAGGGGGCGTTTTAAATATGGCGATGGTTCAGAAGGAAGATGTTATGAAAAAAATGGATCAAATGTTAAGTTCTCTCGATTTGCTGGAAATGAAGATTGGGATTAGAATGAATCATGCATTGAAGGATAAAGGTGAAAAAATATGCAATAAGATAGAAATAACAGAAATGCATATAGAACATATGGAAAATAAATTAGTGCATCACGAAGAAAAAGGGAGCTGGGTAAAGACATTTCAAAACGTCGTAGTGAGTGCATAATAAGGTGGGAACAAAATGGGACATGAAGCATTAATCCAGTCTTCGGAGAAGTTAATGCAGTATAATGATGAAGCGAATGTGAAAAAAAGAGAGATGGCTGAATATGATTTTTATAAGGATATGAAGCCATTTGTTGATATTGTAGATGCGGAGTTAGAGATGTGGAAAGAATTAGCTTATAGGTGGATAAAGGAAGAAAGACCTAAGTATATACATGTACAACAAATTGATCAAGTGTATGATAATTTACAAACTAATGTGCTACAATGTTTTGTTAATAAGGGAAAAGGTAAACGTTTCTTTGAAACTCATCAAGCTATTTCGTATACTTTGCAAAATATCGTAGATCAATGTAAATAACAAGAGGGAAAACCCTCTTGTTTTTTTATGCCTCGGTCACTGTTGTAGGTTTTGTTGCACCGTTTATTTCTAATTCACGTATTAATGTTCGGTAATCTGATATGCATATTTTTCCTTCAAGATAACAATGTCTTGCAAAGTCTAACAGTTCATTCGAATTTTCTGTGTAATACCCCTTTTTTTGAGAAAACGCTTGTTTTAAATCCCCTAATACCATGTTGATTCCTCCCCCATGAGAATCTTCTTCCTTATTATCATAGCATGGAAGGGTTTACTTTCTAATTTTTTTAAAAATTTAAACTTCCGACAAAAACAGACAGGTACTCCGTCACACATTTTATTTTATAGGTACATATTCTATATGTAGAAACTTATGCCAAGGAGGAGAGAATGCATGTTTCAACAACCTAATGTATATCAGCAAGCAAATCCATATGCACAGCAAAATATGTACCAATATAATGAGGATACATATTTGCGATATAATATGTATCCTTTCGAGCCTCATTATGGAAACCAAAATTATTATCAACCATTTGAAGTGTCTTTTGGGAATCAACCGCAGCAAGCGCATATGAATCAACCGCAACAAGCATATACGAATCAACCACAGCAAGCGCATATGAATCAACCGCAACAACCGCACATGAATCAGTCGCAACAGGCGTATATGAATCAACCGCAACAACCGCACATGAATCAGTCGCAACAGGCGTATATGAATCAACCGCAACAACCGCACATGGATCAGCCGCAGCAAATGTATACGAATCAACCACAGCAAGCGTATATGAATTCACAAAACTACATGTCGCCAGCTCAATATGTAAATCAACAAGCTATGTTTTATCCACCAAAACAACCATATCCAACGATGAATAAACAAAAGCAACAGCAACAGCAACCAAGTCAGTTTTCTAGTTTTGTTTCACAATTTAAATCATCAGATGGTAACTACGATGTAAATAAAATGATGAACACAGCTGGACAAATGATGAACGCGATGAATCAAGTAACAGGGATTGTTAAGCAAGTCGGGGGCTTTTTTGGTAAATAATAGTAGGGGGTTGTCTATAATAGGTATTACGTATGAATTTGGATACTAGACAAATTTCCATGAAATAAATGGGTATATATAACAAGCGGCTTTACCCCCTCGCTCATATTGTAAAGTGTAGTCAGATTTTTTTAATGAGAGAGGAGAGAAAAAACTATGCATCATTGTCATCCTTGCTTTGGAGGGCATAAGCCTGTAGGACCTATTTGTACGACAGCTCCTGTCATTCATCCAACAAAACAATGCGTAACACATTCTTTTTCAACAACGGTGGTGCCACACATTTTTCCAACCCATACAACGCATGTTCATCATCAACAAATTAAAAATCAAAGCTTCTTCCCACAAACAAACTCGAACGTAAACGTTGTAGATCCTGGGGATCCAGGATTCGGCGGAGGATGTGGACCATGCGGTCATGGCCATCATCACCATGGGCATCAAATATCACCATTTGGACCAGGACCGAATGTATCACCATTTGGACCAGGACCGAACGTATCACCATTTGGACCAGGACCGAATGTATCACCATTTGGACCAAATATCGGACCAAACGTTGGTGGAATGTTTAAAAAGTAAATGATATGTTAGAACTAGCGAAATGCTAGTTCTTTTTTTGTAATTGGAGTGTTGATATGAAGGTTGTTGCTGTAACAGGATATAAGCCGTTTGAACTTGGAATATTTAAAAATGATCATCCAGGAGTAGAGTGTATAAAAAAGGCGCTGCGTCGTAAATTAACTGTTTTTGTAGAAGAAGGCTTGGAATGGGTTATTATTAGCGGCCAGTTAGGAGTAGAGCTATGGGCTGCTGAAGTTGTTTTTGAAATTCAAGTAGAATATCCAGATTTAAAATTAGCGGTATTTACTCCTTTTTTAGAACAAGAAGAAAATTGGAAGGAAGATAACCGTGAATATTACGAATTTATTCTTTCGCAAGCAGATCACATTGATAGTATTACGAAACGGAAGTACGAAAGCCCAGAGCAATTTAAATTAAAGAATCAGTTTTTTATTGAAAAAAGCGATGCACTTTTAGCTGTATATGATGAAGAAAAGTCTGGGAGCCCTAAATATATTGTAGAAGCAGCTAAGAAAAAAGGAGAAATAGAAAATTATCACAGTTATTTTATTCTTTTTTCTGATTTACAAGATATAATGGAAGAGGAACAGTGGAATAATGCAGAGTAATATGTAATATAGTACTCGTATATTTGATTGACAAAAGGCATTGTTTCTGAAAAAATTTAGTTAATGAAAGCTTTGGCAAAAATTAGAGGTGAAGAAAATGATTTCGGATAAAATTAAATTAACAGCGAAAGATATTTTAGAAAAAGAATTTAAAACAGGTATGAGAGGTTATCAACAAGAAGAAGTAGATAAGTTTCTTGATATGATTATTAAAGATTATGAAGCTTTTCATAAGGAATTTGATCAATTAAAACAACAAAACGTTCGTTTGAAACGTGAATTAGAAGAGCAGAAAGTAGCGGCAACACAAGTTCCGCAACAACCGGTACAAACACCAGTTGCACAACCAGTGTATAACAATACGAATACGGATATTTTAAAACGTCTATCTAATTTAGAAAAAGCTGTATTTGGAAGTAAGTTATACGAATAAATTAAGGTAACAAAAAGGTTAAAGTATTTTACATAGAAAAAAACATTGCAAAATCTTTTTGTTTCCACTATACTAATGTTTGTCATAACGTTTGGGTAATCGCTGCAACGCCAACGTTGTAGAGGAAAGTCCATGCTCGCACGGCCTGAGATGGCTGTAGTGTTCGTGCCTAGCCAAGTCATAAGCTAGGGTATTCTGGCTGCAAGGCTGGTTTAACGGCAGGGAAAAAACCTAAGTCCTTTCGGATATGGTTTGACTACCTTTAAAGTGCCACAGTGACGAAGTCCTTGAAGAAATGATAGGAGTGGAACGAGGTAAACCCCACGAGCGAGAAACCCAAATAATGGTAGGGGAATCTTTTCCAAGGAAATGAACGACGGAAAAGGACAGGTTTTCGTAACCTGTAGATAGATGATTACCACCGGAGTACGAGGCGTGGGCCGTTTGCAGTACAAAGGAACAGAACATGGCTTACAGAACGTTATGAACCAACTATGAAATAACTCAGCTCTCCTTTGTTAGAGGAGGGCTTTTTATTTGTATGAAGTTATAAGTTGTGAGTTAAAATGGTAAATGAGAATATTCTTCGTAATATGTGATAATTAATAGGAAAACATGTTATTAATTATTGTTTGATTATACATAAGAGGTGAATGCAAATGGGAAAAGTTACTTTAATTGCAACAGCGGCAATGGGTATTGAAGCGTTAGTTGCCCGAGAAGTTCGCGATCTTGGTTATGAATGTGAAGTGGAAAACGGAAAGGTAACGTTTGAAGCGGATGAAAAAGCGATTTGTCGTACGAATTTATGGTTACGTACTGCAGACCGTGTGAAAATTAAAGTCGGCGAATTTAAAGCAACAACATTCGATGAGTTATTTGAAAAAACAAAAGCGTTAAATTGGGGAGATTATATTCCAGAGAATGGAGAATTTCCCGTTATTGGGAAATCTTTGAAATCAACATTATTTAGCGTTTCAGACTGCCAACGTATCGTTAAAAAGGCTGTTGTTGAGAAATTAAAAACAACGTATAGACGCACAACTTGGTTTGAAGAAGATGGACCGTTATTCCGTATTGAAATTGCAATGCTCAAGGATATTGCGACGTTAACAATCGATGCGAGTGGTGTAGGTCTTCATAAACGTGGATACCGTCTTGAGCAAGGTGAAGCGCCTTTAAAAGAAACATTAGCTGCGTCTTTAATTAAGTTAACAAACTGGAAGGCGGATCGTCCTTTCGTTGATCCTTTCTGTGGGTCTGGTACAATTCCAATTGAAGCTGCATTAATTGGACAAAATATCGCACCAGGATTTAACCGAGGCTTTGCATCGGATGAATGGGGCTGGGTTGGTAAACAAAATTGGCGCGAAGCTCGTCAAGAAGCTGAAGATTTAGCTAATTATAATCAACCATTGCAAATCATTGGATCAGATATCGATCACCGTATGATAAGAGTTGCCCAAGATAACGCAGAAGAAGTTGGATTAGGGGATCTTATATCATTTAAACAAATGCAAGTAAAAGATTTCACGACAAAAGAGGAATATGGCTATGTTGTAACGAATCCTCCATACGGAGAACGTTTAAGTGAAAGAGCGCTTGTTGAAAAATTATATAAAGAAATGGGAGAGGTATTCCGCCCATTAGATACGTGGTCAATGTATTTATTAACAAGTTATGAAGCATTTGAGAAATGTTATGGGAAAGATGCATCGAAAAAGCGTAAACTGTTTAACGGATTTATCCGTACAGATTACTATCAATACTTCGGAAAGCGTCCACCGCGTAATTCATAGTATAAAACTCCTCCAGCACGCATATACTGGCTATTATGTAATGCGTAAAGGAGGAAGTGATATGGATAGTTTCCAATTCTCGATGATTCAAAAAGCTATTCACCGTACGTATGATGAGCTCGGAAAAGAAGTGGATAGTCAAGGTGCAATTGTAGAGGGAATACAAAAAGCGCAGGAAGAATATTTGTCAGCTCTTTCACATGAAACAGCGATTGATAAACGTTATTTAAGGTCATTAATATAGAAAAAAATTTTCCTTTTTCGAAAGGAAAATTTTTTTTCGTGTATTTCTATGTATTGTAACAGGGGAAAGTGGCTGCACACATGTGAGTAGCAGTTGCTATATCTTTTTATAGAAAAACTGTTTGGTTGGAGGCTAAGGATGTTTACTGAGAATAGGTTACCATTTGAAGTAGGAAAACAAGATAATTTTTATGATAAGTTGAATGAGTGGATTGGAGATGTGTTTTACGACATTCTTCCGGAAAAAGGTTTTGAAGAGCGTGATGAACAGATTTTTATGGCGTTTCAGTTAGAGCGCGCTTTCCAAGAGAAGAAAGTTATGTTTGCAGAAGCAGGTGTAGGAACAGGGAAAACAATTGTATATCTTCTATATGCAATTTGTTATGCACGTTATACAGGGAAGCCGGCTATTATCGCTTGTGCAGATGAAACGTTAATTGAGCAGCTTGTGAAAGAAGAAGGAGACATTGCTAAGTTATCTGAAGCATTAGGGCTATCTGTTGATGTTAGACTTGCGAAGTCAATGGATAATTATTTATGTTTACGTAAACTTGAAGATGTTATGAGTGGACGAGCTCCAGAAGTAATTGAAGATGTATATTACGAATTACCTCAGTTCGTATTCGATCATGGTACGATGCAGAACTTTACTCACTATGGTGATCGAAAAGAATTTCCACTGTTAAATGACGAGGAATGGTCAAAGGTAAACTGGGATTACTTCCAAGATTGCTTCACTTGTGATTCTCGTCATCGTTGTGGTCAAACTCTTTCGCGCGAGCATTATCGTAAAGCGGCAGATTTAATCATTTGTTCTCAAGATTTCTATATGGATCATATTTGGACGTACGAAGCTCGCAAACGTGAAGGACAAATTCCGTTATTACCAGAAAGTAGCTGCGTTGTATTCGATGAAGGGCATCTTGTAGAATATGCAGCTCAAAAAGCTTTAACGTACCGTTTAAAACAAACGATGATGGAGCAACTTTTAACGAGATTATTACAAAATGATATTCGTGAAGAGTTCGCACATTTAGTAGAAGAAACAATTTGGCAAACTGAACAATTCTTTGGGGTACTACAAGAGAATAAAAAGGAAATTGAAGGTTCTGATCGTTTAGAAATTACTGTGACAGAAAAGGTAACTGCAGAAGCGAAAAGACTTTATGCGAAAATCGGTGAAGTCGGTGATGCATTAGTATTTGAAAGTGAAATGCATACAGTAAACACATACGATTTAAATATTGTTGATGAGCATTTAGATGTGTTAGAGCATTCACTTCGTCTTTTCATGCACGAGAAAAATGTAATTACGTGGGGTGAAGAAGGCGATGGTGCTTTCACGTTAGTTATTATGCCGCGTGCAGTTGAAGAAGTGTTACAAGAAAAAGTATTCTCGAAGAAGATTCCATATATTTTCTCTTCTGCGACATTATCTGACAATGATTCGTTCGCATTTACTGCAAATAGTCTAGGGGTAAAAGATTACTTATCATTCTCAGTTGCTTCGCCGTTTGATTATGAAGAGCAAATGACAGTAAACTTACTTCCGTATACGAAAGAAAATGAATGGGAAAGAAAGTGTCAATATACACTTGAAAATATACAAAAAACAAATGGACGTACACTCGTATTATTCCGTACAACGCAAGAACTTGCAGCGTTTAAAGAATATGTAAGTAAAGAGCAAATGTCAGTGCCGTTCCTATATGAAGGAGATCAAGAAATTAGTCAGCTCGTTTCTCGTTTCCAAAATGAAGAAGAGACTGTACTTTGTGCCGTTCATTTATGGGAAGGTTTAGACATTCCAGGTTCATCATTATCACATGTTATTATTTGGTCATTACCATTCCCTCCAAACGATCCTGTGTTTGAGGCGAAGCGTAAACATGTGAATGATCCATTCTGGGACGTAGATGTGCCTTATATGATTTTACGTCTTCGCCAAGGAATTGGACGTTTAATTCGTACAAGTGAAGATAAAGGTGCTATATCATTATTCTTATCAGATAATGAAGATGAAAAAGTGATAGAAGCAGTGAAGAAAGTACTTCCGGTAGAAGGAAAAGTACTTTAAGCGAAAAAATGTTGTAGGGAAAAGTTTGGCATTTGCCAAGCTTTTTTTCTATTAGAAAAGGAATTTATGTTTCAGTGTCGAAATAAGTTTGAGGTAGAAAAAGGAGGTTTTTTATACTATGACAGTTGCTACATATGAAGTGGAAAAACAATTTTTAACATATGTGAAGAAGATAGAGAATTACGGAGAGGCATTAAGTTTAATGTTTTGGGATTTAAGAACAGGTGCACCAAAGCAAGGAGTAGACCAGCGTTCAGAAGTAATTGGAATGCTTTCATCCGAAGTGTTTGCGATGTCGACTTCAGATGAGATGGGGAACTATTTAACTGAACTAGAATCTTTAATTATTGAAAATAAACTTTCTGAAACGACAAAGAAAATGGTTGAAGAGTGTCGTAAAGAATATGATAGAAATAAGAAAATTCCACAAGCGGAATATGAAGCGTATGTGAAATTAGAAGCGAAAGCGGAAAGTGTATGGGAAGAAGCTCGCGAAAAATCTGACTTCGAAATGTTCCGTCCGTATTTAGAAAAAATTGTTGAATTCAAAAAGAAGTTTATTACATATTGGGGTTACGAAACGTACAAATATAACACGCTATTAGACATGTATGAGCCGGGAATCACAGTAGAAGTGTTAGATCATGTATTTGGTCAACTACGTGAACGTATCGTTCCGCTTGTGAAAGAAATTTCTGAGTCTAAAAAAGAGTTGAAAACAAATGCTTTAGCTGAACATTTTTCAAAAGAAAAACAAAAGAATTTTACTTTAGAGTTATTAAAACAATTGAACTATAACTTTGAAGCGGGTCGTCTTGATGAAACGGTACATCCTTTTGAAATTACATTAAATAGAGGGGATGTTCGTATTACGACTCGTTACGATGAGAAAGACTTCCGTATGGCTGTTTTCGGCACGATTCATGAATGTGGTCATGCTGTATATGAACAAAATATTGCAGAGAAATTTGAAGGTACACCGCTATGTAGTGGAACTTCTATGGGTATTCATGAGTCACAATCATTATTCTTTGAGAACTTTATCGGTCGTAATAAATCATTCTGGAAGAAAAATTATGATTTATTAAAAGAGTATAGCGATGGTCAATTCAATGATATATCAGTAGATGAGTTTTATGATGCGATTAACGAATCGAAGCCATCGTTTATTCGTATAGAAGCAGATGAGCTTACATATCCGCTTCACGTCATGGTTCGTTATGAACTTGAGAAAGAATTATTTGATGGTACATTACAAGTGAAGGATTTGCCATCGGCTTGGAATGATAAGATGGAAGCATATTTAGGAATTCGTCCGGAAAACGATGCACAAGGTGTATTGCAAGATGTTCACTGGGCTGGTGGTTCATTTGGATACTTCCCATCCTATGCGCTTGGTTATATGTATGCAGCGCAATTTAAACATAGGATGCTAAAGGATATTCCAAACTTTGATGCATTATTAGAAGAAGGAAACGTGACACCAATTCGTGAATGGTTAACAGAGAATATTCACCAATATGGAAAAACGAAAAAACCACTTGAAATTTTAAAAGATGTGACAGGTGAAGGTTTAAATGCAAACTACTTAGCTGATTATTTAGAAGCTAAATATAAAGAGATTTATGAGTTATAAAACAGGAGCTGCTTAATTGCAGCTTTTTTTTATGAGGGGGTGAGAGAAATGGGCTATATGTTTACAGTAATGTCGCAAGCGGAAGCAGAAGAAATTGCATACAACTGGCATTATGAAGGGGAGTATTCCTTTTATGATATAGAGGCAGATGAAGAAGATTTAGCTGAGTTTTTAGAGGATGAGAGTAGAGGGAATCATACATTTTCTGTGAAGGAAAATGGTACTCTCATTGGTTTCTTTAGTTTTAGTAACATAAATAATCAAACAGTTGATATAGGACTTGGAATGAGACCTGATATAACAGGCAATGGATTAGGTTTACAGTTCGTAAAAGCTGGATTAGATTTTAGTAAAGAAAAATACGGATGCAATTATATAACACTATCAGTAGCGACATTTAATGAAAGAGCGATTAAAGTGTATAAAAGAGCAGGATTCGAAGCTGTTGGAACGTTTATACAGAAAACAAATGGTAGTTGTTTTGAGTTTTTGAAAATGAATTATATATGTGAAAATGATTAAAAAACAGAGGAGAGCTTCTGTTTTTTTATTTTGATGTAGAAATAAATGATGTTTGTTTTTGTACTTGTTGTAATTAGAAGTTTTGAAATTTTGGAAGAGGATGTGTATGATTGAAGTTTAGTAGCAAATAGCAAGTTTAGTAAGGAGAGGTAGTATGATTATAATTAAAACGAAAAATGAAATAGATTTGATGCATGAATCGGGGAAGTTACTAGCTTCTTGTCATAGAGAAATTGCAAAAATGATGAAACCAGGTATCACTACACAAGAAATTGATACGTTTGTTGAAGCATATTTAGAAGAGCATGGTGCCAGATCCGAACAGAAAGGGTATAACGATTATCCATACGCAATATGTGCATCTGTGAACAATGAAATGTGTCATGGGTTTCCAACAGATGTTCCCTTAAGTGAAGGGGATATTGTGACAATTGACATGGTAGTAAACTTAAATGGTGCGCTTTCGGATTCTGCATGGACGTATATAGTTGGAGATAGTTCTGATGAAGCAAAAAGGTTATTGTTAGTAGCAGAGAGTGCTTTATATAAAGGGATTGAGCAAGCAATAAGTGGTAACCATGTTGGAGATATTGGATACGCAATTGAAAGTTATGTAGCCTCTGAAGGGTTTTCTGTTGCAAGAGACTTTACGGGACACGGAATTGGTAAAGAAATTCATGAGGAACCAGCAATTTTTCATTTTGGTAAGCCAAGGCAAGGACCAGAATTACAAGAAGGAATGGTAATTACAATTGAGCCTATTGTAAATGCCGGTATGCGATATTCTAAAGTAGATTTAAACGGATGGACTGCACGGACGATGGATGGGAAATTATCTGCACAGTATGAGCATACAATTGCGATTACGAAGGATGGTCCTATCATATTAACGACGTTGTAATATGAAATGTGAAAGTTTGAAAAACTCGAACAAAAATGGTGTTTTCATAAAATTCGTACGTGTTTTTTCGATAAATGCTTTTCAAAGTGAAAAAAGTGCGTTATAATCCTTCTATAAATAAATAAGTTAGCTACACTCATATAATCGCGGGGATATGGCCTGCAAGTTTCTACCGAAGTACCGTAAATACTTTGACTATGAGTGAGGACGAATATATTTGCTTGTTTAGCATTCTTTTTTGCGAAACTCCAAAAGCACGTCTCTCACTTGTAACGAGTGGTGGCGGCTTTTGGAGTTTTTTATTTGCATAAGAGGAGGAACTAACATGAAAGTATTACAAGAAAAGATTTTGAACGAAGGAAAGGTTTTATCTGGTGATGTATTAAAGGTAGATGCATTTTTAAATCATCAAATTGATCCAGTACTTATGCAAGAAATCGGAAAAGAATTTGCTAAGCGTTTTAAAGAAGAGAACATTACAAAAATCGTGACGATTGAATCTTCAGGCATTGCGCCAGCGGTTATGGCTGCTTTAGAGCTTGGTGTAAAAGTAGTTTTTGCAAGAAAGCGTAAATCGTTAACGTTACAAGATAATATGTATGTTGCAAACGTATATTCATTTACAAAACAAGAAACGAACGAGATTTCATTATCTCGAAATCATATTGATGAAAATGATCATGTATTAATTATTGATGACTTTTTAGCAAATGGTCAGGCTGCTTTAGGTTTAATGAGTTTAGTAGAGCAAGCCGGGGCAAGTATTGCGGGAATTGGCATTGTTATTGAAAAAGCATTTCAAGATGGAGGAAAGAAGCTGCGTGAACAGGGTGTTCGTGTTGAATCACTAGCAGAAATTGCATCACTTGATAACGGCACAGTTACATTTGTACAGCAAGAAACTGCGGAGGTGAACTAACGATGAAGCAGCACCCATTTAAAATCGCATCGCTTGGTATGCAGCACATGCTTGCCATGTACGCTGGCGCAATTATTGTTCCTCTTATTGTCGGCGGGGGACTTGGTTTAAATCAACAAGAATTAACGTATTTAGTATCGATTGACTTATTAATGTGCGGCGTAGCAACGATTTTACAAGCATTATCAAATCGCTTTTTCGGTATTGGGCTTCCGGTTGTACTTGGTTGTACATTTACAGCGGTTGGACCGATGATTGCAATTGGTAAACAATACGGCGTGTCCTCTATATATGGAGCAATTATTGCTGCGGGATTATTTGTTGTTATTTTCGCGAAATTATTTGGGAAGCTTGTAAAACTGTTTCCTCCTGTTGTAACAGGATCTGTCGTTACAGTTATTGGGGTTACACTTGTTCCAGCAGCTATTAATGATATGGCTGGAGGAGTTGGAAGTAAAGATTTCGGAAGTCTAGAAAATTTAGCGTTAGCATTTGGTGTTTTATTATTTATCATTATTATGTATCGTTTCTTTGATGGATTTATCCGTTCAATCTCTATATTACTTGGTCTTTTGTTCGGTACAATCGTCGCAGCATTTATGGGGAAAGTAAGCTTGCAAGCGGTTGGAGAGGCAGATTGGTTCCACGGTATTCAGCCGTTTTACTTCGGTACACCAACATTTGAATTAACGCCAATTATTACGATGATTCTCGTTGCTTGCGTAGGAATTGTGGAAGCAACAGGGGTATATTTTGCATTATCTGATATTTGTAATAAGAAGATCGGTGAAAAAGAATTAACAAAAGGTTATCGCGCAGAAGGATTAGCAATGGTTCTAGGTGGTGTTTTTAACGCATTTCCATACACAACATATTCTCAAAACGTAGGACTTGTTCAATTAACTGGAGTAAGAAATCGCGTCATTATCTATACTTGTGGTGGTATGTTAATTGCTCTTGGGTTTATTCCTAAAATCGCAGCCATTACAACAATTATTCCGAAATCAGTACTTGGCGGTGCAATGCTAGCAATGTTCGGCATGGTTATGGCATATGGTATTAAAATGTTAAGCAGTGTTGATTTTGGAAAACAAGAAAATTTATTAATTGTCGCATGTTCTGTCGGAATCGGACTTGGAGTTACAGTTGTTCCAACGTTATTTTCACAGCTTCCGGAAAACATCCGTATTTTAACAGATAACGGAATTGTACTTGGAAGTGCGTCAGCAGTACTTTTAAATATCGTATTTAATATGGTGCCGCATCGCAAAGTAAAAGTAAAAGAAGAACCAGTCTCTATGCAAAGTGCAGTAAGAGAAGCGTAAAAAGCAAGGTCTCATTATGAGACCTTGCTTTTCTTTTTAAGTGGCATCATCTTACCGTACGTACCAAGGCGCCAAATGTATTCAAGTGGCCCATATTGGTAACGTGAAAGCCACCAGCGGCTAATAAAGATTTGTAACGTATAAAAGCCGATGCAAAATAGTGGTCCCACCCATAATGGAGCGGGATAATACTTTTTGAAAAATAGGCCGAATACAAGTAACGTAACAATCGTATGCGTGATGTAATTTGTTAACGCCATTCGTCCGACATATTGGAATGGGCGTAATAATGTTTGCCATCTTTCTTTTTGTAATAAACGCATGAGTGTGAAAATGTAGAATATGAATAATGTTTTTCCACTAAACATTGTAAAGGCCTGCATATAAAATGGTTCATAAGATGGTTTTGATAAGAAGTAACGGACCATGAAGAACCACATTGGTAATGTCAAAATGAACATAATGATTTGCCATTTTTTAAGCTTTGGATCTAACTCTTTCGTGCGGCGGAAAATATCTTTTTTGCCGGCGTATAAACCAAGTAAAAATAGTCCAACTGTTTCTGGGAGCATGAATACATTTAGTCCAATTCCTTCAGAATAAAATGCATGGAAACGATTTTGTATTTGTGACACCCAGTCTTCAAGTGGCATGATCGGTAAGGAAAACCCTAACTCTGCCTTTGGTACTAAGGCAACCACTATACTAGCGATTAGCATGAAAAATTGAAAAATACTTAGTAAAACTAATGCCCATATTAAAATAGTACGAGGCTCTCTCTTATAAAATAACAATAAGAAAAATCCAGCGATGGCATAACTATGTAAGATGTCTCCGTCCCATAAAAGAACGTAATGCAAGAAACCAAATAATAATAAAATGAGCAAGCGACGAACAAATAAAGTTTTTGGGCGATCCGTTTTCGCTTCAGCACGAGTCATAAAAATGTAAAAGCCTAGGCCGAATAAAAACGAAAAGATAGTATAAAACTTTGTTTGAATAAACATATCGTAAAATAGACGGATATAGCTATTTAGCCCCTCATAGACTCCTGAAAGATCACGTGAGTCGATCCCAGCGATAACAGGCCAGTTAACAAGAAAAATACCTAGTACAGCTATTCCTCTAATAATATCGATGGAATGTATCCTCTCGCCTTGTGAAATATTTTGTGTCATTATTTTCCTCCTTGTTAAGTAATTCCCTTTTATTATACAAAATGTAAAGAGGAGGGTATATAGGTAATTTCCAATTTTTAAAACTGCTAAGATGTGCATTATGAGATATAATAAGAGTGCACAGCAAGTTTTAAACTTCTTTAAAACAGGCAGTAAAGCTCCTTTTCCCGAAGGAGCTTTCTTTTTTTATAAATTTGTTGATAATGATTCTCTTTAATGATAAAATGTATTCAAAAGTGATAATCATTATCAAAAAAGGTTGGTGTGTTAATATGGTGTATGCACTTGTTGCAGGAACGATTGCTATATATGTTGGTGTTACAAAGTATGTTTTAAATGGAGTAGGAACAACAAAATGAATAATATTACATGAAATCCCTTTCATTTGTAAAAAGAATGAAAGGGATTTTTTATTTTTGATGTGAATATGCTGAAAATTTAGTATGATAATAAAGTGAAACTTTAATCAGCGGGGAGGTCTATCCCTCACTGATTACTAGCCCGCACGAAACGGGTTTTTACTGCCCACAAATAGCGGGATAAAGTATATACATCTTGGATAAAGGGGAACAAGGGGATGACAAACATAGTACAGACAAACGGTATGAAAAAACTTGTTTGTTTTTATGAAGAGTGGCAAAAAAACGGCGATGTAGAGAATAGTTTGAAGTTGTTTGAAGTGATTCAAAAATATAAACAAGAGCAGCTTATGCTAGCTTTTTGTGGTCATTTTTCTGCGGGGAAATCGACAATGATGAATCACCTATATAAAGCGCAATTATTACCGACAAGTCCGATTCCAACGAGTGCTAACGTTGTTAAAATTGAAAGAGGATCTGATCGTGTTGTTGTAACGATTAAGTCTGGAGAACAGTATGAATATGACGGCGCATATTCAGCAGAAGAATTAAAACAAATATGTAAAGACGGTGATGAAGTAATTGGTGTTCATATTTATCGAAATGATGCGCCAATTCCTGATGGGGTTATGTTAGTTGATACGCCGGGAATTGATTCTACAGATGATGCCCACCAATTAGCGACGGAATCAACACTGCATCTAGCAGATGTTATTTTCTATATGATGGATTATAACCATGTCCAATCAGAGGTTAACTTACAGTTTGTTAAAGAATTGAAACAACGTAATAAAACGGTTTATCTCGTTGTAAACCAAATAGATAAACATAAAGCAAATGAGTTATCGTTTGAAGAGTATAGAGATAGTGTAAAACAGTCTTTTTCTAACTGGGATATTGAAGTAGATGGTATTTTCTATACATCATTGCGAATGATGAATCATCCATACAATGAAATTCAAAGTTTAGAAGCATTAATCTTTTCTATCATGAAAGAAAAAGAGCAGTATGTAAGAAAGGGAATGGAGCGAGAAACAGAATATTTACTGCAAGAACATTGTTCGTTTATTCTTTCTGAAAATGAAAAACATCTCATGAAATATGAAGAAGAATTAACATCACCACTGTCACTTTCAGAGATAGTTGAAAAAAAGGAAGAGTTAACTGAAAATAAAAATCGGGTGGCTAGTAAAGAATCTGATGTGAGAAATGAATTTATAAAAGGTTTACAAGCCATATTAGATAACGCGTATTTAATGCCATTTGAAATGAGAGAATTGGCAAATAAATATTTAGAAACGAAATTAACGAAGTTTAAAGTTGGCTTGTTATTTGCGAAAGGAAAGACGGAGCAAGAAAAACAGAGACGTGTAGATGCTTTTTATTCTGCTCTTCAAAAGACTGTTGAAACGCAACTTGATTTTCATGTGAAAGAATTTATTGTAGCCTTCTTAAAAGAAGAAGGGTTATTTACAGAGGAAATAGGGAAAGACATATATGCGTTAGAAATTGCTTTCGGACCGGAAGTGTTGGCTGAACCAATTAAACAGGGGGCTGGATTTACAGGTGATTACTTACTTCTTTATACTGCTGACGTTGCAAATGAGTTAAAGAAAAGATACTTTATGAAATCTCAGCAAATCTTTGGAAAAAGTACGGGTATATTGCAGAAGAAAGTGAAGATAGAGATTGCTCGTATTGAAGAAGAAATTGAAAAATACACGATGTTACAAACAGCAAAAGAAACAAAATTACAGTACATTAAGACGTATGAGGAATATGAGAACTATTTAGGAGATATTTGGAATGAAAATATTTCTATACCAGATGGATTGCAAATAGACGAAATATTACAAAGTAAAAAACAAGTTGTTAGTGAGAAGTTTACACTACAAGAGCAAGAAATTGTAAATGATAACGTAGCGGCTAGTGAAGAAGAGATTAAAGGAACGAAAGCTTTAAATATTCAGCGTATATTAGAAAAAGTGAAGAAAGCTGAAACGATATTAGATCCATTGCCTACACTGAAACATCTACAGCAAGAAGTAGTTGGCAAAAGACAGCGTGTAGAAACGAAGCAATTTACAGTAGCGTTATTTGGAGCTTTTAGTGCTGGGAAATCATCATTTGCTAACGCATTGCTCGGTGAAAAGGTACTTCCTGTATCGCCAAACCCAACGACAGCAACAATAAATCAAATTTTGCCAGTTACAGAAGATAAACAACATGGAACGGTAATTGTCCAGTTTAAATCAGAGCAAGCGCTGTTAGAAGATATGAAAGCTGTTTATAAAATGTTTCACTATGAAATTGCTACATTGGAAGAAGCGTTAACGAAAATTGATCAAATTATGAAATACCCTTCACCAAGTGGGAAGCAAAAAACAACATTTAGCTTTTTGCGAGCGGTACAAAAAGGATATGAGGCAGTTGCTAATCATTTAGGGGAACAATTACAAGTTACGTTAGAGGAGTTCTCTGATTATGTAGCTAATGAAGAAAAATCATGCTTTGTTGAGTATATGGAGCTTTATTATGATTGTGCTTTAACAAGGCAAGGAGTAGCTCTTGTAGATACACCAGGGGCGGATTCTATTAACGCGCGCCATACGGATGTTGCATTCCAGTATATTAAAAACGCAGATGCTATTTTATTCGTAACATACTATAATCATGTTTTCTCTCGTGCAGATCGTGAATTTTTAATTCAGCTCGGTCGTGTAAAGGATACATTTGCACTTGATAAAATGTTCTTCTTAATAAATGCTGCCGATTTAGCACAATCTGAAGAAGAACTTGAAATGGTAAAAGGTTATATTGCTGATCAGCTCCTGCAATACGGTATTAGAAATCCACGTTTATTTGCAATTTCAAGTTTATGTGCGCTTGAAGAAAAGCAAGGGAAAAGTATTGATAAAGAAAAGTATGGTATTTTACAAAACTCCGGGATTACTAAGTTTGAAGAATCATTTACGTCCTTTATGATGAGGGATTTAATGCTTGTATCTGTGCATGCTTTATATGGTGCATTGCAAGGAGCGAATCAGCTTCTTGTAAATATGATAAATGGCGCAAAGCAGGGAAATGATGAGAAAGAGAAGCAAACAAAAAAATATGAAGCAGAGCGTAATCAGCTACTTCATATTATTTCATCATATAGTGTACTTGCTGAAGAGCAAGCAATGCAAAATGAAGTGAAAGAATTGCTTTATTATGTACACCAACGTCTATTTTTACGCTATAACGATGTGTTTACTGAATTTATTAATCCGGCGTCGTTACGAACAGATGGGAATGTGAAAATGCAGTTGCAGCAATGTGTAATGGAATTAGTTTCATTTATTCAACATGATTTATTACAAGAAATGCGTGCGACATCATTACGTCTTGAAAAATGGATAGATGAAGCGATGAAGCGTGCAAAGGATGAAATTGTTGTGAATTGCAAAGTGGAAAATGAATCGATTTCTATGGGTGGAACAGTGGATTATGAATATAAAATTATTACACATAAAGAGCCGTTTCCTTCAATAGAAATAAAAGATTTTAAAAAGGCACTAGCACATTTTAAAAATGAGAAAAGCTTTTTTGAAAAAAATGATAAAGCTTTTATGCAAGAAGACGCTAAAGGAGTGTTAGAACCTTTCGTATCAAACTATGTAGTTGATGAAGAAGATTTATTCGTTCATCATTATAAGCAAGAGTGGGATGCAAAATGGAACCTATTCCAAAAAGTGATGCAGCAAGATGTTGAGAATTATTATGAAAGTATATTATTCGCTTTAGCTGAAACAATTGATGTATCACTATACGAACAAAGTAAAGAAGAGCTACAAAAGCAGTTAGTAGAAATTGAAAAAGAAATTTATATTAAATAGCTGTTATGAAAAAAAGATTCGTTCAATTTTCTTTTGTAGTACAGTATCTAAAGATTTTACAAACCCTGCAAACTCATCAGTAGAAATCATATGGGTAAGAACTAAGCGTCTGCCGTCTGGTGTTTCACCGCATAAGACGAATGAAGAAAACTCATACGTTTTGTTTTCTACTACTAATTTTGGATAGGAATATGTGTCGCTCTTCTTTTTCTTTCCATCAATAGAGATGACGTTGCATTTTTTCTCATTGTTGTCCATGATGAATCCCTCCTTTCTATTATTTATGGTAGACAAGGAGGGTTTAGAACAATAGAGAAAGGGGAATTTTTTATGGGCGTAGTAATAGAGTATATTTCGAAAGAAGCTATACCGAAACCTTTATTATTGCTTGCTGATCCAAGTGAGCAGCAAATTGATGCATATGCACAAAGAGGCTTAACATATGTAGCTAAGCAAGAGGAGAGTGTTATCGGTGTATATGTTCTTTTGGAAACAAGGCCGAAGACGATGGAAATTATGAACGTTGCGGTTGTAGAGCATTTGCAAGGAAAAGGGATTGGAAAGAAGCTATTAAGTCATGCCATAGAAACTGCTAAAGGATATGGTATGTCAAAACTTGAAGTTGGTACAGGCAATTCTAGTGTTTCACAACTTGCTTTATATCAAAAATGTGGATTTCGTATTTTTTCTATTGATTTTGATTACTTTTCAAAGCATTATGAAGAAGAGATTATTGAAAATGGGATTGTATGTCGTGATATGATTCGGCTTGCAATGGAATTGAATAAGAACGTATAACTTATTTAGGGGGAAGAGAAGATGGAAGTACATAAAGCAATTACAGCACATTCTCGTAAACAAAATGAAAGTGTAAAAGCATGTTTACAATTAGATGCGCAGCGTGAAGCAGCTATTGAAGCAGCCGTATCTCTTGCGTCAAATGGGAAAGAATTTTCGGTTGATGTCATTAATGTTGTAACAAAGCAAATTAATGAACTTGCAAAAAATGGCGTTGCACTGCAGCGTAAACTTGTTACAAAAGATATGGTTATGGAGTATGTAGGTCGTTTGCAAGAGAAAGAAGGTCGTTAAAGATGGTTGTTACAGTCGAATGGTTACGTGAGCATATAGAAGATGAGAATGTCCGTATAATCGATTGTCGATTTGATTTAGCGAATCCTAATTGGGGTAGAGAGAAGTATGAGGAAGAACATATTCCTCATGCGTTATATTTTGATTTAAATTTAGATTTATCAAGTCCTGTAGCAGAACATGGTGGCCGCCATCCGTTGCCAAATATTGAGGAGTTTGCAGACAAGCTTTCACAGGCCGGGATTGATGAACATACGACAGTGATTGCGTATGACAGTCAAGCTGGTGCAATGGCTTCTCGTTTATGGTGGTTATTAAACTATGTAGGACATGAGAAAGTGTATATATTAGACGGTGGATTTCCAGCTTGGAAAGAGAATGGATTACACACAACGCCGAATATCCCAGTTATTGCACGAAAACCTTTTATACCGGAAATACAAGAAAATATGCTTGTAACGATGGAAGATGTGAGAGGGAAAATTCGTGCAGGTACAAATATGACATTAATTGATTCTAGGGAACCAAAACGTTATGCTGGTGCGGAAGAGCTCGTTGATTCGAAGGCAGGGCATATTCCGACGGCAGTAAACTATTTTTGGAAAGATGGGATTTTAGAATCGGGACACTTTAAAAACGAAGAGGAACAGCAAGGGCGTTTCCAAAATCTTGATAAAGAGAAGGAAACAATCGTATATTGTGGTTCTGGTGTTACAGCGTGTCCGAACATAGTTGCATTAACATTAGCTGGTTTTCAAAATGTTAAGTTGTATACAGGTAGCTGGAGTGATTGGATTTCTTATCCAGAAAATCAAATTGCAAAAGAAGAAGATTAATCACTTGCATGCAAAAATAATTTGTATTAAAATAAGGTCACAAGCAAGAGATTGCTTCAAAAATATTATATTTTACACATTGGAAACAATGTGATAATATAACGACAAGTAAATAATACATCCTGCGGTGTGCGTAACTTATTTATGTCTAAAACCGATGTTAGTTTTACGGAAGCTCAATATTTAGTGACCATTATCAAGCCTTCCTTGTGGAGGAAGATATACGGTAACTGTGAGGGCATCCACCTGCGAGTAGCGGGTTTTTGGACATTTACGAGAGACGGCACTTGCGGGGGTCTTATTTCAACTAATAGTATATAAAATTCCTACGGTGTACGTAGCTTGTGTATGTCTTAAACCAATAAGTATAATATGGAAGTTCAATATTTAAATGTAGATAGCAGGCCATCTTTTTAAGAAGGAAGTTACAAACATTTGTGAGGACATCCACCTGTGAGAGCAGGTTTATGGACATCTATAGATAACGGCATATGTGGGACTATATAAAAAACCTTACGTTTTATACGTAAGGTTTTTTTGTTGAATATATATGCTCATGTTATCTCGATTTACCTGTAAAGTTCCCATAATAAATATAGCACTTGCGGTCTTCATCAATTTCTCTTGAATCTAGGGTGAATTCCAAATGTATTCTATCCTGTTGAATATATATAATATCTGAATGGAGAGAGGGTAAGATATCCTCGTAATTCCAAACATCTTTACTTTCTATCATAATTGAGCTTGTTTCCTTTAGTTCCCGAATTTCAAAACCTATGTGCGAGTATGTAGGATCTGAAGGGTCGTTGAAAAAAACTTCTTTTTGTATATATAACACTGCTGTCCCGTCTGGATCTACTGAAGTTGCAGTAACGACATATGTATTTCTATCTTTTGTAAAATATTCACAAGTCATGCGCGCGACAATTTCAGAATTAGAAATATTTGTGTAGTTCCATAAAGCCGGATACCCGTTAGTTTCATCATTGAGCCGATATTCCAATCTCATTTTATCCCTCTCCTTCCTTTTTCTTCTACTTTATCATGGTATCTTATATAATAGAAATATAATTTTAAAAGGGGAGTGCAAAGGTGACAAAAACGAAATGGCTAGTAGGTGGTGTCCTAACATCTTTAATGACGGGCACTTTATTTGGCTGCGCGCAAGATATTCCCCCTGAACCGAATGATAATAGTTGTTCTGATTGGGATTGGGATGATGAGCTTGGTGTTTGGCAGTGTGATGATAGTAGTTCAGGTTATCGTGGACATTACTTTTATGGTGGTACATACTATCAAAATAAATCCGCCTTCAAAAATTCATCAGAGTTTAAAACTTATCAATCTTCGGCCGAATTTAAAGGTGGAATTGGAAGCGGTTCAAAAGGTGGATTTGGAGGTTAAAATATGTCGCAATACATAAAGGAACGAAAAGAATTTTATTCGAATTATCCTCATTTCTGGTCGGATTTATATGAATGTGAATATAGTTTGTTTCATGTTTTCCCGATAACAGAGCAAACGATGAAACAATTACAAGTAGCAACTGAAAGAATGGGGAAAATATTTTTTAAGACTGCTAGAATTCTTCGGAATTTATCTAATGAACAGCTTCTTGAACTCGGTTTTCCAACTGCAAGCTTGCCTTTTATTAGACTGAAAAGAATGTATCCTGAATCTGTTATTTCACGATTTGATTTTGCTTTAACAGATGATAATCGTATTAAAATGCTTGAGTTTAATAGTGACACTCCGACTTTTATTGTGGAATGCTTTCAAATGAATGGAAAAGTTTGTGAAGAATTAGGATATGATAATCCAAATGCAAATCAAGAGCGCTTACTTTCTTCTGGTATTACAAAAGCCGTAATGGAGTTTGCAAAAGGAATGGAAGATCCAAATGTTGTTTTCACAGCTCATCATGAACATATAGAAGATTGGAATACGACTATGTATTTGAGTGGGCTATGTCATGTTGAGAATAAAGTAATGCCAATGACAGAACTTAGAATTACAGCCGATGCTTTAGTAGATAGAGATGGTGTACCAATTGATATTTTATATCGCCAAACATATCCAATTGAAGACTTGATTGAAGATCAAGATCCCGAAACTGGGGATTTGGTGGGAGTGGAACTCTTGCAACTTGTAAAAGAAGGAAAGCTTTGTATTATAAATCCTTTGTCGGCCTTTTTACTTCAGCCAAAATCAATTCAATGTCTTATTTGGGGATTAGCAGAAGAAGGTGCTTTTTACACAAGTGAGGAACAAAAGTGGATTAAAGAATATATGCTTCCTACATATTTAGAGCCAGATTTATTTTTTGGGAAAAGTCCTTTCGTTCAAAAACCTTCGTTCGGTAGAGAAGGTGACACGATTACGATTCGTGATAAGGATACGAATGTTATGATTCGAAATGCACATGAAACGTATAAATCATCACTTCCTATATTTCAGAAATATACAGATCTTCCAGTTGTATTTTTGGAAACTGAAAAAGGAATTGAGAAGCTTTCGTACGTGTTTGGGGCGTTTTTAATTGCTGGAAAAGCGAGTAGCATCGGTATACGTGCTGGAGAAAAAATTACGGGAAATGAATCGTATTATTTACCGGTAGGTATTAAGAAGGAGGAAAATAAATGATTAATTTTTTACTATATTTAGCAGTATCACTTGCACTTTTATGTATCGGTCTTTTTCTTATGGAAGTGACAACGAAAGTTAAGGAATTTAAGTTAATGGCTCAAGGAAATAAAGCGGTAAGCTATGTACTTGGAGGAAGACTACTTGGCCTTGCTATCGTTTTATATTCAACGGCTGCTAATTCTATTTCAATTCTTGATATGGTTTCATGGGGGGCTGTTGGGATATTAGCTCAAATTATTGTCTTTTATTTAGCGGAATGGCTTACACCACGTTTTAATATTAATAAAAGCCTTGAAGAAGATAATCAAGCAGTTGGTCTTTTCCTTATGTTTTTATCACTTTCCATCGGAATTGTAATTGCTGGTTGTGTAACATATTAAAACCCTTACATTTTAACGTAAGGGTTTTATTTTTCATGTGCTAATTTCTTGCAATATGTGTTCAATTAATTTATGTAGCCGAACGCTGAGCAGAATACGTATTAGTGTACTAAACTCGAGATAGTTGTTGTAATAAAAGGAAAAGTTTCCATACAAAGTGTTGACATCTATTTTAAATAAGAGTAACATTTTCTATGTAATTATAATAAGTCTCTGTTAGGTGAGGCTCCTGTATAGAGAAATGCTACTGCCCAAAAATGTCGAGAGACGCCAATGGGTCAACAGGAATGATCGAATTAAGGTTTTTCTTAACGTAGCTGGTAATGAACCTATGCTATACAGTGCTAAAACTCGGCGAGGGAGAGGTCCGTAGATTTCTAATTGTATTATATTAGGAATCGCTTATTTGTGTATGCAATGACCTTTGCTCTCTTATGAGTAAGGGTCTTTTTTGTTAGCAAGCTATGAGTAATTTCATAGTATAGATTATAACTAAAAAATTAAAGAGGAGGTGAGGAGCATGTCAAATTCTGACTCGGTTCCGTTACCCATATACTTCAAATCAAAAATATATGATGTAGGCAGGAAACGACTTGTTCCTCCCTCTATATTTATCGTAATGTAGCGTTTATTCGAGTATTTAAGCGCTAGACACTTTCACGGTAAAGTGGATAAATTGAGAAACAAAGCGTTTCTTCCTATGTTGTAAAGGAGGAGACGATAATATGTTATATGTAAATAAAAGTGTGGGTAACACTTCGTATAAATTAAGTAAAAAAGCAATGAAAGAACAAACAATGCTTCAAAAAAATAAAGATTTATTAATTGAAATCGCAACAAGAGATGTAAAATCTGTATTTGCGTATTTTAAAACAACAAGAGACGGACTATCTATGAAAGAGGCACAAAAGCGTATTCAAGTATACGGTCGAAATGAATTAACTTCAAAAAGAGCGCGTATTGCGGAAGTAATGATGAAGCTAAGTGGAATGATTCCAGGTCTTTCAAAACAAAATATGGGTGATGAATTACAATGTGAAACAGTTACTGTTTCTAGAGTAGAAGCCTCTAGCGTAACAGGGCTAAACAGTGAACTGAAAATGATGAAATTACCAATACAAGAGCTTGTACCTGGAGATATGATTTTTCTTTCAGAGGGCGATACAGTGCCGGCAGATGTACGTATTATTTATGCAAATGATTTATTAGTAAATGAATCTATGCTGACAGGAAATGATGCTAGTATTGAGAAATTTGAAAGTTGCTATCATCTTGAACGTAAACGATTTATTCCATTAAAACGGATGAAAGACTATAATCCACTTGAACTTGAAAATGTATGTTTCAAAGGTACGTATATTGTTGACGGAAATGCAAAGGCTGTAGTTGTTTCGACAGGTAAAAATACGTATTCAGGAATACTTCATACTTGCTGTGGTAGAATGTCTTAATGTGTTAATGATGCTAAATATACAAAAACAATGTATAATAGACAAAGTTGAACAAAAACGTAGAATGGTAATCTATATATAACCTTACGTGATAACGTGAGGTTATTATTTTTTGTTAGTAGGAGAGGAATTATGAAAAAAGTATTATTAGTTGATGGTATGGCACTATTATTTCGTGCTTTTTACGCAACAAGTGTATATGGACAATTTATGAAACGACAAGATGGTACCCCGACGAATGGGATTCATGGTTATATGAAGCATTTATTAACAGCAACACAAGCAATCGAACCAACGCACATTGTAACGTGCTGGGATATGGGAAGTACGACATTTAGAACGGAATCTTTCTCGAATTATAAAGCAAATCGTGCAGCACCGCCGGAAGAATTAATTCCGCAATTTGATTTAGTGCAAGAAATGACTGCGAAATTATCTATGCCTGTAATCGGTATGAAAGGTTATGAAGCGGATGATTGTATCGGTACGCTTGCAAAACAATATTGCAATGAAGCGGAAGTTTATATTTTGACAGGTGATACAGATTTACTTCAACTTGTTGATACGAATGTTACAGTTATGCTTCTTCGTAAAGGAATTGGAAATTACGAGTATTACACACCGGAAAAAATCATGGAAGATAAAGGTGTAGAACCTTGGCAAATTGTTCATGCGAAAGCTTTCATGGGAGATACAAGTGATAATTATCCGGGTGTAAAAGGTATTGGTGAAAAAACAGCGTATAAGCTTATTCAAGAATACGGGACAGTATCGGCAGTGCTAGAAAATATAGCATCATTAACGAAAGCGCAGCGCACAAAAATTGAAAGTGATTTAGAGAATTTAAATATCTCTTTACAATTAGCGCAAATTCATTGTGAAGTTCCAATTTCATGCTCGTTAGAAGAAGGGTTACACACAATGGACGAAGAAAAACTACGCTTTGTTTGTAACGAAATGAATTGGGGAAGACCTGAAATATTAATTAATATGCTTTAAAGAGCATGGAAAGGTTGATCAAATATATTTTTGATTAACCTTTCTTTTTTTGTTCACAAAGTTGTCAGAAAATAAACGGAATTTTCATATGAAGTTCAAATGGAATTCACAACAATCAACTATTATAAGGACACACAGATAAATCCTTATCCCGCATTAACGGGAGATAGGACTTCTATCTCAGTATTATAGCTGAATAAAGAGTGATGATGGAAGAGTAACTCCCTGTAAAAGCCCGATTGATGTAGGCTAATAATTAGTGAGGGTAAATCCTCTCATTAATTAAAGTTTCAAGTTATCTTTTATATAAACCATCCCCCAAGGAGGAAAATAAACATGCGAAAAAAAGTGAGAAAATCCTTTAAACAATTATTAATAGAAAATAAACAATCCCTACTAACTAATAAAGAGAATATGAAAGAAATTGAAGAACGGATTGAGAAACGACATGTAGCATATAGTGCTGCTAGCAATTGATAATTTTGTTTATGAAAAAAGCTTGTAGTTTGGATATTATCCGAACTACAAGCTTTTTCTTTTTTGATTAACGCCACCAAATCCAAGTCCAAAAGTAATTTCGTATATTTCGAGGAGTAATGCGTATGAAACGTTCACCGTCAAAGAAACAATTTAAATTTGGAAGTGTTTCATCTGGATTTTCTAGAATAAAGGTGACGATGTTTTCGTTACTTGTAATGGTTACTGTGATTGGTGGATCGGTAGGAGAGACTTGAAGTTGTAAAGAAACGTTTGCCGTGTTTTTAAATTCATTATTAATAGGTGGACTTATCACTTGTACTGTGAATAATACGATAATTGTTTCGTTCGGTTTCAAATTAGTAGCGACTAGGAAACCGATATTCGGATTCGCTAGTGGAGAGCGTTCCCCATTAATGAAGACCGTACCGTTCATAAATTGTAAACCTGCTGGAATGGTGTCTTGTAATGAAATATTTGAAAGTGAAATCTCGGAAGTATTCGTAATACGCACTGTATAATCAAAATATTGGTTTAAATAAGCTGAGCTAACGGAAGCATTTTTTATCACTGCTGCCGTTATAAATTGAACTGGTATACGAACAATATTCGAATTAACAATGAAAATAATAATTGGATCCTGTGGTGTCAATTGGAAAGCAGCTGTAACGGTTGCAGAATTGATAATCGCACTGTTTGAAGGAATAGAAGTTACGAGAACTTTAAATGTTATAGTTGCTACTCCATCTGCAGGTAAAGCGCCGATATTAATACCGGTGTCTGGACGAATATTTGGAACCGAAGTACCGTTAATTGTTACGCTGTTTTCTATAAATGTTGTACCAGCTGGAATCATATCTAAAACGGAAGTACTTACTGTAGGAATTGGGGAATTATTAAATACCTCTAATGTGAATGTAATAATATCTCCTATAACGACAATAGATTTGTCAGCGGTTTTCTCAATGCGCACCATTGGATCAATGAGTGTTGTTGTAACGGTATTTGTTTGCTTTGTAATTGTAATAGGTGGTTCATTCGGATCAAGGATAACAGTATAGGAAACAGAAGCATTGTTATTAATTGTAGGCTGAAGAGTCGAAGAAGATATTGTTACTTGGAACGTAATGATAGCAGATTCATTAGGAGCAAGGTTTCCTAATGTAATACCGTTTTCAGGATTCGCATTCGGTTGATTGATTCCGTTAATCGTAACACTGCTAGTAACGAAGGTTGTATCTACTGGTACGGTGTCTACAACGAAAAGATCTTCAATCGTTACATTGCCACTATTAGTAATTGTAATTGTATACGTTAAAGTTTGACTAGGTAATGCATTCGTGGCATTAACAGATTTTATGGCAACGACATTATCATTTTGGACAGTTGTTGTCACAGTATTTGTTGTAATCGTATTTGTAACAGGTAAGTTATTTGGATTGACTATATAGTTAAAAGTAGTAATTGCTTTGTTGCTGAGTTCATTTGGTGTTGGAATAGAAGTCACAGTTACTTGGAAGGAAGCGATGGCATCTCCACCTACAATTATAGTACCAATTGGTATGCCGCTTACTGGATTAACTCCCGGAACAGTTTCTCCTTTTACAATGACACTATTTTCTATAAACGTAGTACCTTGAGGAATAATATCTTGAATGACTACATCATCTGCTGAAACATTACCAGTTTGATTTAGTGTAATCGTATACGTTAACGTATCACCAACCGTTGCAAATGCAAGGTCAACAGCTTTATTACTAGTCAAATTCGCATGATTAATTTCTGTTACAGCAGCTGATGAAATAATAGTTTCGGTAATAGGTTGTTGATCTGGTACCGTGTATTCATATTCAATTGCACTCGTGTTAGAGATTGGATTTGTTTGCGGAATCGAAATAACCCGGACTTGGAATAGAATAGTTGCTGTCGTATTAGGCGGAATGTTATCAATTGGTATACCGCTAAGTGGATTGTCATTTGGCCGAGCGTTGCCATTTACAATAACGCTATTCTCTATAAAGCTCGTATTTGCTGGGATGATATCTGTAACGATAATGTTTTCCACTTGTATATTTCCGTTATTTATGATGGAAATTGTATAAGGGATAATAGTTTGTAGGTCAGCGTATTGGATTGGCGTTGTTTTTGTCGCAATTACATTAGCAGAAATAACTTCAGTGAAGGTAATATTACTAGTCGATATTTGTTCTTCCCCGTTTATTGTATAGCGGGAAGCTGATTGATTTTGAACATGGCCGCTAGCTGGAAGAGCTACGACGGTAACAGAAAATGTGACTGGGATAGAAATGTCAGGAGCAATCGTTCCTACAAGTATACCGGTACTTGGATTGGCGTTAAGCTGCGGAATGTTATTTACTAAAACGCTACCGTCTATAAAGGTTGTTCCATCAGGAATATTGTCTGTAAATACAACAGCAGTAGCATCTGTATTCCCTGTATTCGTTAAAGTTGTTGTATAAGTTAAAATGTCACCAATCGTTACAGAAGTTAAATCAACAGTTTTCAGTGAAACGATATCAGCGTCATTAATTTGAACGAAAGTAGTATTGGAAGTAGTAGATTTTTGAATTGGTGCAAAGTCAGGATTGAAAATAAAGTCGTAGACGATGTTTGCAGTATTAGGTGCTGGATTTACAGCAGGTAAATTCGTAACGGAAACTTGGAATGTTATTGTTGTCGATTGACCTGACGCGATATTAGCAATGGAAAAGCCGATATTCGGATCTGCTGCAGGAAGTACAGTATTGTTAACTATTACACTTCCCGGAATAAATACTGTTCCATCTTCTATAGTATCTGTAAAAAAGATGGAGTTAGTTGTAGTGGATCCGTTATTTTGGATTAATACTGTATATTCAATGATTTCATCAATAGTAGCTAATACTTTATTAGCGGATTTTGTAGCGATAAGAATAGCGTCAATAAATTGTATATTTGTACTATTGGAAGAGGTCGTTTCTGAAATTGGTGGTGAGCTTGGATCCGGTTGATATTCATAGTGAATGACAGCGATATTATTAATATTATTTTGAGAAGGTATAGAGACTACATTTACTTGGAACGTAACAATAATCGTATTATTTGGAAGGATAATATCAAGGGTGATTCCGGTAATTGGATTTTCGTTAGGTCTTGGTATGCCATCTACAAGGATGCTATTTGGAACGAATGTGGTGCCAGCTGCAATTGCGTCAATTAGGAGAGTATTTGTAATAGGTACTGTACCAGCGTTTGTAACTGCGACTGTATATGTGATGATTTGACCGATGCGTGTAATGGATCTATTGGCGGATTTAATTGCACTAACATTTGCCGTCCGCACTTCCGTATTTACTGCATTTGATAACGATCTACGCTGAATAATCGGAGAGCTAGGGTCAATTTGGTATTCGTACGAAGTGTCTGAAATATTAATGACTGTATTGCCGGACGGTATATTTGTAAGTTGTACTTGGAATGAAATAGTGACTGCTTCATTTGGTTGTATCGTGCTGAGAGTTACTCCGTTTTCAGGATTCACGCCAGGCTGAATCACATTATTTATTGATAAGCTATCTTCAATGAATATAGTACCTTCTGGAATGTTATCAATAAACACGGTATTGTTAGCTGGAATGGTTCCTATATTTTGTAGTGTATTTGTGTAGGTAATAATTTGCCCAATTGATACGAAAGTTACATCCGCGCTTTTAACAGAAATAATATTTGCATTTTGAAGTGATGTTGTAACAATGTTAGAATTTGCAGAGCGATTCACCGGTGGAGCTGTAGGAATACTTACATATTGGTAATTTGCAGAAGATTGATTTACAATTTCGGTTTCAGTAGGTGGATTGTTTGTTTGCACTTGAAATAGTATCGTTTTTGAACTATTTGCTGGAATCGTTCCAATCGGTATTCCGTTTTCAGGATTTACACCTGGCTGCAGGACACCGTTAATTGTGACACTATCGGGAACGAATGTAGTCCCAGCTGGAATAGAATCTGTAAAAATAATATTTATTGCGTCAACATTGCCGATATTTTTCACTTCAGAAATATAAAGTATAGTTCCGCCAATATCTACAGTTATTGGATTGGACGTTTTTGTAATTGTCAATTGTGCTTGCACAAAATTTGTAATGACAATATTACTTGTAGATGTTTCAGTAATAGGCGGCTGGCTTGGATCTGGTTGAATTGTATATGTTGTATTGGATTGATTTGTAATAGAATCTTGCGAGAATGAATTATTAATAAGAATTTGAAACGAAATAAGGTGAGTAGCGTTTGCTGCAAGGTTAGGCAAAGTAACACCTACGTTTGGATTGGCACCAGGTATAGCTGTTCCGTTAAGTGTAAAACTATTTTCTACGAATGTAGTCCCATTTGGAGTAGAATCTAAAAATGAGAGATTAGTTGCTGAGATATTTCCGTTATTTTCTAATGTTATCGTGTAGGTCAAAATATCGCTAGTTGTTGCTTGTTGTGCATTGACTGCTTTTAAAGAAATGATAGTCGCATCTGAAATTTGTGTGGATGCTGGATTAGAAGTAATTGTACGAGAGATGATAGGAGAGGTTGGATCGGCGATAAAAGTATAGTCAATACGGGCTGTATTAGAAATTGGATTCACGCTTGGAATGGATTGAACGATAACTTGGAATGTGACGGTGACGATTTCTGACGGCGCGATGGCGTTTAAAGGTATCCCTATGTTTGGATCGGCACCTGGAACGGAAACGCTATTAATGGTCACGCTATTAGGAATAAATGCAGTTCCTTCTGGGACCAAATCTGTTAAATTAACTGTATTTGCAGTTGTATTTCCGTTATTTTGAACGACTACTGTGTAAGTGATTGTACCGTTAGTAGATTGTACGAGAGAATCTGTATTTTTAATTACGGATAACGATGCATCAACGACAGCTGTATTAACCGTATTAGATGAGGATGTTGCTGTAACTGGAGGTTGACTTGGATCGACAATATACGTGTAACTTGTAATGGCTTGATTTATAATCGCCCCTTGCGGTGGAATAGAGCTTGCAAGAAATTGGAACGTAATAGTAGCAAAATCACCTGGTGCGATAATACCAACTGGAATACCGAGAGTTGGACTTGCATTTGGAAGTGACATTCCATTTAACGTAACGCTATTTGGAACGAATACTGCACCTACAGGAACTCCGTTTATGAGCAATACAGAATTTGCAGGGAAGTTTCCGGTATTTGTTAATGTTGCTGTATACGTAATTATATCTCCGATGGATACGATTGATCGATTTGCTTCTAAAACAGTAGTAACGGTAGCGTTATTAATTTGTGTTGAAGCGCCATTAGAATTTATTGTGCTTGTAACAGGAGGAGCTGCCGGGTCAACAATGAATGTGAATTGAATAGATCCAACGTTTGTAATTGGGTTTGAAGGTGGAGTAGATGCAACCATGACTTGGAAAGTAACAGTTAAGGAACTGTTCGTACTAACGGTTCCGATATTAACCCCGTTATTTGGATCTGCCCCTGGAATGATACTTCCATTTACAGAGAAACTATTTTCAACAAAGGTCGTTCCAGCTGGAATAAGATCTGAGAAATTTAAATTCGTAGCGTTTGTATTGCCGCTGTTTTGAATCAAAACTGTATAAGTGATTGTGTCTCCGATATTTGCAAAGGCTGTATTAGCAGTTTTTACAGCTGAAAGTATTGCTGAATTAATAGAAGTAACGAAGACGTTCGTTTCCACATTGCCAGGCTGGGCTTGTAATGAATTGCCTACGTTATATTGGAAGTTAACAAATCCTAAGTTTTGGAGTTCAGGTGTGAACGTTGTTGGATTGCTTACAATTTGAACTTGGAATATGATTGTTACGATTTGATTTGGAGTTATTGTATTTATGCCAACACCGCTAATAATAGAAGCGGATGGTAATGGAGTGCCATCAACAACAACTGATCCTGCAACAAATTGTGTCCATGTTGGTAAAGGATCTGAAAAAATAACGTTGTTAGCAGGAATGTTTCCTGTGTTCGTAATAGTAGTTGTATACGTAATCGTATCACCGATAGTTGCAAAAGCTTTATCTCCTATTTTAATAGTGTTTAAAATAGCACTTTCAATTTTTGTTATAACGTTGTTAGAAGTAATATTTTTTGAAACTGGAGGATTTGCTGGATTAACGATATGTTGGAAGCTCACACTAGCTTGGTTGGAAATTGGATTTATAGGCGGAATTTCATTGGCATTAATATGAAATGCTACGATGACAGATTGGTTTGGCGCGATATCACCAATTGGAACACCTGTAATTATATTTGCATTTGGGATGCTAATTCCGTTAAGTGTAAAACTATTCGGTTCAAAGGAAGTTCCGGCTGGAATAAGGTCGGTAAAAATAACATTCGTTGCACTAACATTTCCGCTATTTGTAATTGTAACGGAGTAGACGATATCCTGCCCGATATCTACCGTTTCCGCATTTGAATTTTTTTGTGCAGTAAGGATAGCACTATTAATTTGGGTTGTCGTTGTATTCGATTGATTGGAAGTTGTAATAGGTGACTGGCTAGGATCAACGACATAATGATATGTGGTAGAAGCAAAATTAGAAATTGGATTAAGTGTTGGAAGTGTAGTAACAGTTGCTTGGAATGTAACGATTGCCGTATTACCCCCATTAATTGAACCTATGTTTACACCAGTAGACAAATCAGCGTTTGGAATGGTTTGCCCATTAACTGTGAAACTGTTTGGAATGAAACTTAAATTGCTATCAAGAATATCGATAATAGTTACATCAGTTGCAGCGACATTCCCTGTATTAGGAAGGTTAAGTGTAAATGCTATTATATTACCAACATCCGCAAAAGTAAGATTTGCTGTTTTTGTGCTCAAAATATTTGCATTGTTTATTTGAAGAAGTGTAGTGTTGGAACTAGCTGTATTCGATACCGGTGGATTACCTGGATCAACAGTAAACTCATACGTCGTTGATGCTGTATTTTGTGCTGGATTACTAGGCGGGATGCTGTTTACTGTAACTTGAAAGACGATACTATATATTTCATTTGGTGGAAGTGCTGCCAGTAATACACCTGTATTTGGATTCGCATTAGGTTGTAAAACGCCATCGACAGTTAACGTGTTAGGAACAAATGTGAGTCCGCTTGGTAATACATCTGTGAATGCAATGTTAGTTGCATCCGTATTGCCTATATTGGTAATAGAATTAGTATAAAAGGCAGTTTGCCCGATATCTGCAAAGGATACACTTTCATTTTTCGTCATGGATAATATGGCTTCTCTAATTTGCGTTGAAACAGGATTGCTAATTGAAGTTTCTGCATCAGGTGGTGAGACTAATTGATACGATGTCGATGAGAAATTTACAATTGGATTTGCGGTTGGTAATGAGGTCACGTTTACTTGGAAGGAAACATTTACTGTAGTCCCAGCTGTTATAGGCCCAATATTTACACCGTTCGTTGGATCCGCGCCACTTTGAGGAATTCCATTAATAGAAAATGTGTTTGCAATAAAAGTAGTTCCACTCGGCACGGTATCTGTGAATATAACATTTTGTGCGGATGAATTTCCATTGTTTGTTAAAGTGACAGTATAAGTGAGTGTGTCTCCGATATGACTAAATGATTTATCAACTTGCTTTGATGAAAGAATGGTAGCTGTATTAATTGTAGTGAACACTGTGTTTGAAGTAGCAGTTCTTGAAACAATAGGTGCATTTGGATCAGCGATAAATGTGTAAGAAGCAGTCGCGGAATTGGCAATAGGATTTTGGGCTGGTGTAGAAGTAGCGGTAACTTGAAATGCAATAGATATTGAGCTGTTAGGAGCAATTGATCCAATCGTTATACCTGTATTAGGATTAAGGCCAATTTGTGTGATGCCATCTATTGTAACGCTATCAGTAATAAACGTTGTACCATCTGGAATAAGGTCAGTGAAAGTAATGTTAGTTGCATTTGTATTACCACTATTCTTTAAAATGGTCGTATAGGTAATGGCATCACCTAGTGTTACAAGCGTTTGATCGACTGATTTTACCATCGTTATCATAGCATCTAATACAGGGGTTGTAACAATATTCGTTGAAGTAGAAGTAGTAGCAGGAGCACCGTTTGGATCAACAGTATAAGAATATAAAATTGTATCGTTACCCATAATCGAACTTGAAGGTGGAATAGAAATAACATTTACTTGGAAAGTAACAGTTACTGTCTGGCCAGGAGCGATATTGGGTATATTTACTCCAAGTGCTGGTTGCGCACCAGGCTGTTGAACTCCATTTATTGTGACTGAATTTGGTATAAATGTAGTGCTAGCTGGAATAGCACTTGTAAATGTTATATTAGTTGCGGGTGTATTACCAGTATTCGTAATAGTCGTTGTATACGTAATTGTATCTCCGACAGAAACTATAGATTTATCAGCACTTTTTGTTGTAGTTAATATCGCACTATTTATTGTCGTAGTCACGGTATTAGATGAAACGGTTTGTGTTATAGCGGGTTGACTTGGATCGACAATATGCTGAAATTGTACAGAACTAGAATTAGAGATTGGATTTATACTTGGAATGTTTGTCACAAGGACATTTATCGTAATAGTAGCCGTACCACCTGGATTTATATTTCCAATATGAATCCCGTTTGCCGGATTGCCAATTTGCTGCGTACCAGAATCATTTATAAGAGTGCCAGATATAAATGTCGTTCCATTAGGCAAAATATCCGTGAAAATTATATTTTGTGAAGTGACATTTCCAGGGTTATTTAATGTAATTGTATAAGAAATTGTATCGCCGATCGTTGCGAAATTTTTATCCGCGGATTTAACCGCGACAATTTCTCCGGAATTTATTTGTGTCGAAACAGAATTGGATGTTGTACTTCGTGAAGCAAGTGGCAAATTAGGTCCTGTCATAAATTGGTAATTAATAGAAGCACCATTTATAACCGGTGAGTTTGGCCCGCCTGGTCCGATTGTGAAAATTGGATTTGGAATACTAACTACTTGCACGCGGAAGGTGACGTTTATAAAGTCCCCTGCAATAATATCCCCAATTGGTATCCCATTTGCTGGATTTACCCCAAGTAATAAAATCCCACCTACTCGAACACTATCTTCTATAAATACTGTATTATTTGGAATCGGATCTGTAAAAATGATATTAGTAGCAGTCACGTTCCCGATATTTTCTAATAAAACTGTATACGTTAAAAATGAATTTCCAGGCGCGACGTCAGAAAATAGACGATCCACACTTTTCGTTGCTTGAATAATTGCTTCATTTATTTGAACTAAGACCGGATTACTAGTAGCCGTTTCTGTAACAGGCGGCTCGGTAGGGTCAACAATGATAGAGTATGTTGTACTAGATTGGTTCATCGTAGGGTTTGAAGCTGGTATTGAACCGACAATAGCTTGGAAGGTAATGGTTGTCGTTCCTCCAACTGGAATTGGGTCTAAAGGAACCCCGTTATCTGGCCTAAATCCGAGTTGTGGGATGGTATTAATTTGTACGCTATCAGGAACGAATGAAAGTTCAGGTGGTAATATATCGATAAAAACAGGTGTGTTTGCAGTTGTATTTCCGTTATTGGTAAGGGTTGTTGTATACGTAATTGTATCGCCAACAGCAGCAAATGCACTGCTCGCAGTTTTTGTTGCGATAACGGAAGCAGTATTTACTTGTGTAAAAGTTTTATTGGATTTAACTGTTCGTGAAACAGGGGGTTCATTAATATCTACAATAAAACTATATTGAAGCGATGATTTATTAGGGATTGGATTAGGATTTGGAATCGTTGTAATGTTTACTTGAAAGCTGAGTATAACTGATGCATTTGAATTTATGTTACCGATATTGATACCATTTTGTGGATTTGCATTAGGAATGGTTGTTCCATTTACTGTAAAACTATTTGGAATAAACGTTGTACCATCTGGAATTAAATCTGTAAAAATAACATTGTTTGCGGTAGTGTTACCGGAATTAGTAATGGTAGAAGTGAAAGTAAGTGTATCTCCAATAGTAGCGAATGTTGAATTGACAGTTTTATTTATAGATAGAGTAGCATCAATAATTGGAGTAACCGTTGTGTTTGTAATTGTACTACCAACAGCAGGTGATTGGTTTGGATTCACTGTATATTCATAATTTACAAGGGCGTTATTTGTTAATGTGCCACTAGGCGGTATCGCTAAAATTTGTGCTTGAAAAGCAATAAATACAGTATTACCTGGTGGAATATCTGCTAAGTGAATACCAAGTGATGGATCTAATCCTGGTTGTGGAACATTATTGATAGTTACGGAGTTTTGGATAAATGAAGCTCCTGCGCCAAGCCCATCCGTTAAAACATTTGCACTAGCAGGGATATTTCCAGTGTTTGTAACTGCAATCGTATAGGTAACGATATCTCCAATTGCAGCTGTCGGTGTATCCACTGATTTAGTAGCGACGATCGTAGCATTATTAATTTGAGTTGTTATTACGTTACTTAACGCATTGGCGGATGCTGGAGGTAAGTTAGGATTTACGACATATTGGTATGCTGTATTACTTTGATTAGGGATTGGGTTCGGATTCGGGATGGAATTTACTTGTACTTGGAACGAAATTATCGTATTTGCATTCGGATTTATTGGATCAATTGCTATCCCATTCGCTGGATTTACATTAGGCAGTATATTCCCATTTACTGTTACACTATTAGGAATAAACGATGTCCCGTTTGGAATTACATCTGTAAAAATCACGTTTGATGCAAGAGTGTTCCCACTATTCGTTAAAGTAGTCGTGTACGTAATAATATCATTTACGTTAGCGAACTGTTTATCTGCAGATTTTGCAGCGGTAATCGTAGCGTTATTAATTGTTGTTTGTACCGTGTTAGAAGCCACCATCTGCATTACAGCTGGTTTGGATGGATCGTACGTATATTGGAATGTTGTGCCTGATTGATTTGTAATCGGATTTACAGCAGGGATATTTGGTACAAAAACCTGGAATGAAACGGTACGTGATGAATTCGCCCCGATTGTACCGATCAAAATACCGTTAGCAGGATTTGCATTTGCTATAGGGACATTGTTAATCGTTACAGTATTAGGAATGAAGAGGGTACCCGCTGGAATGATATCTGTAAACGTTACATTAGAAGCAGGGATATTACCGTTATTTGTTAAAATGGTTGCATATAATATGACATCACCAACATCAGCGAAATTTGTACTCGTTAGTTTTGTAGCAACAATATTAGCAGTATTAATTTGTGTAGTTACTATATTGCTAGCAGCGTTTCTAACAACAGCAGGTAAACTCGGATCAGCGATAAAGCTATATTGAAGTGAAGCGCTATTTTGAATTGGATTTGGTGAAGGTAGCCCATTTGCACTTATTTGAAAAACAATCGTTGTAAAACCACCAGCAGGAATGGAGCCGACTTGAAGGCCGGTACTTGGGTCTGCACCTAGCTGTAAAGCGCCACCTATAAAAATACTATTTGGTACGATAGTGGTGCCGGGAGGGATTATATCGGTAACAATAACATTGTTTGCTGTAGTATTGCCAAGGTTAGCTAAGGAAATTGTATATGTGATTGGTTGCCCAACATCAGCAATAGTTAAATCTACTTGTTTGACAATAATTACATTTGCTAAATTAATTTGTGTACTTACAGTGTTACTTAAAGATGTTTCTATAATTGGTGGATCGCCAGGATTTAGAATAAAGCTATACTGTGTACTAGATGAATTTATTGTTGGATTTTGTGCTGGTAAAGAGGTGACAGTTACTTGATAAGAGACGGTAAGTGAGCCGTTAGTAGGAATGGAAGGTAACGGAACACCTATATTTGGATCTGCGTTATTTTGGAGCACACCATTAATAAGGAAAGTGTTTGGGATAAAGGTAGTACCGTCTGGATTCGTATCTACGAAAGTAGGACTATCAGCAGAAACACTTCCTGCATTCGTTAAAATAACGGTATAAGTTAATATATCCCCTACGGTAGCGAACGCTCGATCCACTGTTTTGGCTGAAATGACATTTGCATCGTTTACTTGAGTAAATGTAGTGGTTGAAGTAGTGTTCTTACTTACAGGTGAAGCGTTTGGATCAACAATAAAGTTATAGGAAATGGAGGCACTATTCGAAATAGGATTTGGGTTTGGAATACTAGTTATTAATACCTGGAATGAAGCTGTAATTGTAGTATTAGCATTGATGCTACCAATATTGATGCTAGCTGGTGTTGCGCCCGGCTGAGTAACACCGTTAACTATAACACTGTTCGGTACGAAGGAAGTACCATTTGCAATTGAATCGGATAGTAATACATTGTTCGCCGCAACATTTCCATCGTTTGTAAGAGCAAAGGTGTAAGTTAATACATCTCCAACTTCCGCAAATGTTTTATCTACAGATTTTATAGCATGTAGATTTGCTAGTCTAATTGTTGAGGTAACAGAATTAGAATTTGCTGTTTTTGAAGTTGGCGGCAGGCTTGGGTTTACAGTGTAAATATAAGAGGCGAAAGCATTATTAATGATAGGATTTTGGGAGGTAATGTTGATGACTGTTACTTGGAACGATAAGGTGAAAGTAGCTCCGCCAGGAATTGTACCGATAGGTAAGGCAATAAGAGAAGCTACATTTTGCAAAACGCCGTTTAGCGTTACAGTACCTGGAGTCAATATCGTTCCATTTGGAAGTGGATCTGTTAGCTGTACGTTCGTTGCAGCAGTATTTCCACTGTTTGTAATAAGGACTGTATAACTGATTGTATCTCCAATTGTAGCAAATTGTTTATTTGTCGATTTTGTTAATGTTAAATTCGCATTGTTAATTTGAGTGGTAACGACGTTAGAAGCGATGTTTTTCGTAACGGGTGATTGACTAGGGTTGACAGTATACTGATAAGAAGCGCTTGATCCATTAGATACGATATTTGCTGGAGGTATTGTGTTTACTACTACTTGAAATGAAACGTTTTTTGTCGTACCAGTTGGGATGGAGCCTATGTTCACACCATTAGCGGGATTCGCGCCAACCTGTGTTGTGCCATCTATTGTTAAACTGTTTAGGACAAAAGTTGTTCCTGTAGGAATGGCATCTGTAAAAATAACATTGTTCGCATTCGTATTACCTGTACCTGTAAAGGCAACAGTGTAAGTCAGTGTATCTCCAATATCCGCATAGTTTTTATCCACTGTTTTTGCCATAGTTACAGTAGCATTATTCACTTGAGTAGAGACGGTATTAGTCGTATTAGTACCACTTACTGCAGGCTGATTTGGTACAGGAATGTATTGATATGTTGTTGTACCACTATTTAATATTGGATTTGTTTGGGGGATAGAAGGAACGAATACTTGAAATGAAATGGTAGTAGTAGAATTTGCAGCAATAGTTCCAACGGATATACCATTAGCAGGATTTGCTCCAGCTTGAATAACGCCGTTAACAGTTACACTACCTGGAATAAAAGTAGTCCCGTTTGGAATGGGATCCGTATATATAACATTTGTAGCAGCGATATTTCCTGCATTAGCTAAGGAAATACTATAAGTTAACGTATCACTAATATCGGCAAAAAGTTTGTTAACTGATTTAGTTCCATTAATAGTTGCAAGGTTAATTTGTGTGCCGGCAGCATTACTCGTTGCAAGACCGTTAAAAGTTGTTCCCCCAGCAATTGGTGTGTATTGAAACGTAATGTTAGCGGTGTTAGAGATAGGGTTTTGACTTGGAAGAGAAACGACAGTTGCTTGGAAGGTCACTGTACGAGAAGCGTTGTTATTAATTGTTCCGAGAGAAATACCAGCGGCAGGATTTGCGTTTGTTTGTGGTACATTATCTATCGTTACGCTGCCAGGTATAAAGGAAGTGCCGTTAGGGAGAACGTCTGTAAAAGTAACGTTATTTGCAGGAAGAAGCCCGGTGTTAGGAACAGTAACTGTATAGGTTAGAATATCGCCAATTGTAGCAACACTTTTATTTACGCTTTTTGTTGCTTGTATATTAGGTGAATTAATATCAATTTGTAAACCAACTGTATTTAGCATATATGCGTCACCGTTCGTTGTTAAACGGATTGCGGCGGAAACCTGTGAATTTGTTAAATAGGGAGATATATCAATGGCTGTAATATCCCACCCTTGTCTTCCAGCAGAAATATTAGTACTTGTGGATCCGCTTTGATTACGCGTTCCGAATGTTCCAGTTGTATCTAAATTTCCTGTTGCATTATTAATTTGAGACGCGAAGAAGTTATTTACAGCATTATTTGGCCCAGATAAAGCGTTTAATGAGCTGAAGTTTGGTCCAAATAAAGCTTGATCCCCAGTTAAATCAGCATCCCCCTCAGTAGAACTTAAAAATAATCTCCCGCTTACAGGTCCCCCGGCAGGTGTTAAAAACCCTGAGACAGATACATCTGCACTACCGGTTTCTACAGAAACACGGTTACCAGCTACGTAAATTGTTAAATTCCTTGCGGGTAAGGAACCGTTTTGATAAGCGACAATAAGCGTCCATCCTGCAGAATTAATTGCTCCATTAGAAGCGTCTAAAGGATCTACAAGTCCAGGAACAGAACCTGTTGTATAAGAGCCAGATCCAGCAGATTGAACGAGTGACGTTACATCTGCTGAACGTGTATAAAATCCAAATGTGACAGATCCAGAAACGAAAGTTTGATTTGAAGCTGTAACAGCCGAAGGGGTAATTGAGTATGTTGACACAGGTGTTGTAAAAGAAACGGGGTTTCCTAATACGCTCGTAATGTTTTGATCACGAGATAAATAGTTTCCACCCCAAACGAGTTCTGCGTAAAGAATAGTACTGCCAGCAGGGATATTCAAAATAGCGGTAGAACTATTTTGTGTATAGTTTAACGTTGTACCCGCAGGAAAAGTAGTTACTTGTAAAGCGGTATTCGTAGTTACGAATGCACCAATTGCACCGATTGTACCAGCACGGTTTAGATTGCTAATTTTACTTAAACCTAGTGTGTTTCCTGTAATAGCGAGTGCGCCGTTAGTGGTGGTAGAAAATCGATTCGTAATGGGCATGTTGTCACCTCATTTACAATATAGTCTTGGTCAAAATAGGATATGTGTGTGACTGGTAAAGGGAAACATGTACAAGTTGATTCGGAAAAAATGATGCAAACGTCTAAATATGGAGATGGAGAATGATTGAATTGGAAATGAGAGTGGAGCGTCTTAGTAGAGAAAAAACAGAGGATATTGTAGCATTATCTTCTTATATTGGCTGGGATTATAACAGAGAAGAAATTGAAACGATTTTTAATTCAGGTATTGTATATGGTGTGGTAAATGGGAGGGAAGAGCTTATTGCAAGCGCGGCAATTATATTATACGGGGAGACATTAGCGTCTATCGGAATGGTGATTGTACATCCAGATTATAAAGGGAGAGGGATTGGAAAGGCGATAACGGATTCATGCGTTAAAAGCGTATCAACTCAAACTCCAATTATGCTTATTGCTACGGATGAGGGGAAGCCTTTATATGAAAAACTAGGATTCAGGGCTGTTAGTTATGTTTCTAAATACATATGTAACTCGTACAATGCGAATTACCATTGTGTAGGAAATGAAGAGTATATTGTGAATTATGAAGAACGTGATTTAGAAGGAATAATACAAATAGATGAAGGTGCGTTTGGAACAAATAGAAAAGCGTTTTTAAAGAAAAGAATTATGCAAAGTGAACAGTGTATCGTTGAGAAGGATAAAGAACAAAATGTACTAGGATATGGTTTGAGTTTACAAACGTCAGAAAATAAAATAATAGGACCGGTAGTTGCTAAAAATGATGCGATGGCAATGAAAATTGTACATTATTTAGCAAAAGGGCATAATGGGAAATTAAGAATGGATGTACCAGAAGGAAAGAAAGATTTCGTGAAAGAGTTAGAGATTAGCGGTTTTCAAAAGGTTAATACACCGCCAATTATGATGGAAAATAGAGATCAATTTTTGAAAAGAAACGGAGAATTATATAGCATTGCAGCTCAAATTTTTGGATGAAAAAAGAATCCTTATAAAATAAAGGATTCTTTTTTGTAGTTAATCTATTCACGATATTGGTCATGAGTTGGTTGAAAGAGATCTTCCTCGATATCTCTCACCATAGAAAAATGATCAACATTATAATGACCGTGTAGAGTTTTATTATGATGACCAATAATTTGCTCTGCAGACAATACGTCAGAATGAGTTGTGGAATGACCATTTTTAATTAATGTAACGTCAAATCCTTGTACAGTAGCTGTTCTAACTGCGGTGTCAATACAATGTTCTGTTTTACATCCACCTATAACAATATGATTAATTTTTTCTTCTTTTAAAAGCTCAAGTAAAGAAGTGCCATAGAATGAGTTTGTTGCTGCTTTATTAATAAGGATTGCAGACTGAGGTACTTTAATTTGATTATGTACTTCAAATCCTACACCACTACCAGAAGCAACATCGATATCTCTTACGAAAACAATAAGGGCATTTGCATCTATTGCTTTCTGTACGGCTGTATTTAGTGTAGATAATAGCTCGGTTTTACGAAAAACTTCATTTTCTTGTTCATTTCCATCAATTAATTCTTGCTGAGCATCGATAATTAATAGTGCTTGTTTCATTCGATATCCCCTTTAATATAAAATAAATTCCACTTTACATATTCTTTTATATTGTAAGGAACTCCTCTTTTTTCTAAGAAGTAGACGATAGATTTACAAAGTTGTCAAATAAATTTCATTCTCATAGAGTATAAAAACATGTATGATAAGAAGTGGAGAATTTTTGAGTAGGTGGGAATATCATGCAAACAGTAGAAGATTATCTTTCATTCTTACATACGAAAGGATTTAAATTATCAGAGGAAGCACAAGGATTTATTATGTTCGGACAAGGATATACTGGTGCATCTGATGGGATAGTGAACGTAGCAATAGAAGCGACGATTAAACATCAATTACAGTTTGATGGCAGTTATTTTGTTGCGTTATTAGAACGCTTGAAAGAAGAAGAAATTACAGATAAAAAAAGCGCTAAGGCTTTTATGCGGAAGTTACAAGCGTAACTTCACGCAGCCCGCGCTTCTTTTTTCGTTTTGGAAGGTAGTTCAACAAAAACCATACCTAGGAAAATACATAGACATCCAATAATAGCAGAAATAGAAAGCTGTTCATTTGCTACTAGAACACCTGTCAATGCTGCAAAAACAGGCTCCATTGCGAAGATTATTGCTACTCTCGTTGGAGAAGTGTGTTTTTGTGCAGAAGTTTGAATGAAAAAGGCAATTGATGTCGCAAATAGGGAAGTTAGAAATAGAGCGAATAAAAAGGATTGATTCGTCCATAGTGAAACTGAAAATAATTTTTCCCAATCTTCAAACAAAAAAGCGCAAATAGAAGAAAATATACCGACAGCTAATACTTGAGAGGTGCTTAGTAATAAAGGTGATATTTTCTTAGAAAAGAAACCGTTAACAAGAATATGGGCAGCAAAAGCAACTGCACAACCGAGAACGAGTATATCTCCAATGTTTAATTGAAAAGAATCACCAGCCGTTAATAAGTATAAACCTGCTGTTGCTACAGCAATACCAAGTACGATGAAAATTGTAGCCCGCTGTTTTAAAAAGATAAAAGATAGGATTGGAACCATAACGATGCTAAGTCCAGTTAAGAAACCAGCTTTTGAAGAGGTTGTATAAAGTAAGCCGAATGTTTGTAATAAATAGCCAACACATAAAAAGAATCCAACAATCAATCCAGCGAGACTACTCTGTTTTATATCTTGTTTTGAAGTTTTTTGTGAGAAAATCATTTGAACGAATAATAAAATAATTCCAGCGAATAAAAAGCGAATCCCATTAAAAGTAAATGGACCAACGAAAGACATAGCATTTTGGACGACAACAAACGTAGCTCCCCAAATAAAAGAGACAAATAATAAAGCAAGAGGAGCAATCCAATCTTTTTTCACACTCATACCCCCGTTAATTTTGTAAGATAGCTTTTCTAGCTAATTCATCAGCAACTTTATTTTGACTACTTGGAATCCACTTAATAAAAAAGAGATCGAAACTTTTTATGTACTGTAGTGCTTCCTCTAATAGTGGTGCAAATATTTTATTTTTTGCGTATTCTTTTTCGACAGCTCGCTCGACAAGCTGCGAATCGGTACGAAAAGAGACAATGTTATAATTATGCTTCGTGCAATATTTTAATGCCGCAAGTAAAGCGTGGTATTCTGCTTCATGATTGGACATTGTCCCAAGGGGCAATGCTAACTGTACAGCTGGTTGCACCCCTTTAATAAACACTCCTGCACCAGAAGGACCAGGATTTCCTTTTGATGCACCATCAATATATACTTCAATCAAAATGAGAAACCTCCAAATTATAAGATGATCCCCTACTTATATGTTTCTTTGAAGTAGGGGATAGAGTAACTTAGCCGATTGTAATACTATAACGACATGTAAATGTTTCATTCGTTTGTAAAGATTGAATTCCTTTTTTTTCCTTGAAATCTTTTGCCGGATTTACTTCATCAGCAATCCCGTACCAAGGTTCAATACATAAGAAAGGTGCGTTCTCGCCTGGTGTCCATACACCGACAAATGGGAATCCGTCAAATTCTACTTTTACAAATTTATTATGTTTATGAGAACGAATAGAGATTTCATCCGTATTCATATTTTCAAAAATAAGTGCATCATTTTTGAATAAATCGTATGTAAGTGGTAATTCATTCGTATTTTCAGCGATTAATTGCTTTTTACTTGAAAGATAAGGTCCTTCTAATACGCTTGTTTCTAAGCGTTCAGAACCATTAAATGATAAATGATAATCTGTAAATGATTCGCCCTCTAATAAGGGGAAGTTGAAACCAGGATGTGCTCCGATTGAGAAGAACATCTCTTTTGAAGTAGGGTTATTTACTTCATATGTTACATGAACGATTTGTCCATCTAGCTCATAAGAAACGAGTAATTCGAATTCGTATGGGTATTTTTTTAATGTTTCTTCATTACTAGTAACAATATAAGTAATATTCGTTTCACTTTGTTCTTTTACAGAGAATGTAAGATCACGAGCAAAGCCGTGTTGTGTTAAAGAATATGGTTTACCATCTACGTAGTATGTATTATCTACTAATCGGCCGACAATTGGGAATAAAATTGGTGCGCGGCGCCCCCAATAAGTAGAATCGCCTTGCCATAAGTATTCAGTGTTATCTTCTTTTAAGCGAACGCTTTGTAATTCTGCACCTTTGTCAGAAATGGAAACGATCACTTTTTCATTTTGAATTGTTGCTGTCATGAAGTGAAACCTCCTAAATCTTTCATATGTTTTATTATACGTTGTCCAAAAGAAAAAAGGTAGTAAATGATAGGAATCTATTGACGAAAGAGTGCCTATTGCGTAAAATATAATCTTGTTGCTTAAAAACGAATAACGTGGTTCGAAACCATCCCACGGAAAAAAACTAAGGAGATTTTGTCATGAATATAAGGACATTAGTCGGTAATGGTATTTTAGCGGCATTATATATTGCTGTTTCTATGCTTATTCAGCCATTTGGCTTTACGAGTGTACAGTTTCGTATTTCAGAGATGTTTAATCATCTCGTTGTATTCAATAAGAAAGCAATTTACGGGATTGTATTAGGTGTATTTTTAACGAATCTCTTTTTCTCACCTATGATCGCTTATGATTTAGTATTTGGAGTAGGGCAATCCATTCTTGCATTACTTGCAACTATTATTTCTATGCGCTTCATTAAAGGTGTTTGGGCTCGTATGATTTTTAATACAGTTATTTTTACAGTCACAATGTTTATGATTGCAATTGAACTTCATCTTGCGTTTGATCTGCCATTTTTATTGACATGGCTAACTTGTGCAGTTGGTGAATTTGTTGTAATGGCAATTGGTATGCCTGTAATGTACTGGATTAATAAGCGAGTGCAATTTGAAAGATTTATGCAATAGATGAAAGAGCTGTCCTTACTTAGGATGGCTCTTTTTGTATGTGATTAAATTGTATATAATACTGTGACTCTTGATAAAATATAATAAAATAAAGTGAAACTTTAATCAGTGGGGGGACCCCACTGATTATTAGCCCGCACCAATCGGGCATTTACGGACAGCCCGACTCCCGCCTAACTTCTTTGCTTTCGTTAAATTTTAAGGTGGGAGTCTTACTGGCCGCAAATAGCGGGATAAATATAAGAAGTCTTATAAAAGGGGAATCTAGTATGAAATATAAAATACATTGGTTGTATAAAACGAAGCGTGGTTTACAAACTGAATTAACAACAGATTATATGAACATAGAAGAAGTGCTTCAATTTGCGGAGGATTTTGAGAAAACAGGTAGGGTGAAAGAACTTTTATTTTTCGATGAAATGGACGCGGAATGGTCATTAAAAGAAATGAAAAAACTGAGTAAGCAAGTGGAGGAAGATCCGCAAGAAATTCAAGTTTATTTTGATGGTGGTTATGATGTGCAGACGAAAGAAGCTGGGGTTGGTATATGTGTATACTATAAAAAAGGAAATACAAATTACCGAATTCGTCGCAATGCATACATAGAAGGCATATATGATAATAACGAAGCGGAGTATGCAGCATTATTATACGGGATGAATACACTCGAGGAATTAGGAATTAAATATGAAGCAGTTACACTTCGTGGAGATTCTCAAGTTGTACTGCAGCAATTAGCTGGTGAATGGCCTTGCTATGATGAACATTTAAATCATTACTTAGACCAAATTGAACAAAAAGCGAAGCAAATGAAATTAAAGCTTATTTGTGAACCGATATCTAGAAAACAAAATAAAGAGGCACATCAATTAGCAGCGCAAGCATTAGAAGGGACGACAATTGATAGTCATAAAGAAATAACCGAATAGAGAGGTGCACACGTGAAGAAGAAGCAACTCATTACAGAGGTAAATGACTTATTAGAAACGTATTGCGGAGGGTGTTTCCTGCAGGAACATAATCGGAAAAATCATAGTAAATACTATGCCCATTCTTTTTGTATACGGCAATGTACGGTTGGAGAGAAGTTGAAAAAGTATGGGGAGCAATTGTCATAAAAAAACATCCAGAGAATTTTCTCTGGATGTTTTTTAGTGCTTCGCTTCGTGCAATTGATGCTCGCATTTACTTAATTTTTTTTCTTCATTCATTAGAAATGGCTCATCTAAATCCGTTGCAACGGATTTCATGATTTCAAGCTGAGAACGAGCCGATTCTACTGCAGTAGTGGCATGCTCTAATGTGTCTGGATCCATTGAAATTGTTGCAGAACCTACCATTTTTTGTGCAGTTTCTACACGGAATTTTACTTCTTCAAAATCATTTACATGTGACCCCATTGTTATTGCCTCCTTTGTATTTTGCGCATTTCACATAGTTTTTGCTCTGGAAAACGGAAATATACAAAGGAATAACAAAGGAGGTTACCAAGTAAGGTAACCTCCTGTCATATGTGGGATTAAAGTTTTGCTACGTTAGCAGCTTGAGGTCCACGGTTTCCTTCAGTAATGTCGAAAGATACTTCTTGACCTTCCTCTAAAGCTTTGTAGCCGTCGCTTTGAATAGCAGAGAAATGTACGAATACATCTTCAGAGCCTTCCATTTCGATAAATCCAAAACCTTTTTCATTGTTAAACCATTTTACTTTTCCTTGCATGTCACAATTCCTCCTAAAAACGATTCCTTTTTTCATTTAGTGAAATTCATCAAAAAATAATATAAATAAAAAATGCTATATTCTCGAATATTCTGCCAAATGATTAATTTAAATATACATGAATTGGTAGAATTTAGTCAAGTAAGCGTTTTTAAAATTTTGTATTTTGAATTAATTTTTTCTCGAATTTTTAAAAAGGTATAGGACAAGCCGAGTATGTAATATTCTTAAGTGAATGCTGTACATAATGAGGTGAAAGAATGGATGAGTCTTATTTATTAGATAATGAAGGGATGAAAAATAGAGTCGACATACCGAATTGGGTTGCAAAAGAATTTCATGATTTTTCGAATGTCGTGCTAGAACCAACTTTTCCGTGTTATTTCGGTTTAACAGCTTTGAAAAAGAATGAACTTCGTTATTCATTTCTCTCTCATAATGATTGGGGGCATTTACCCAATACAATGTTATCTTTTTTGGAGTTAATGAAAGAACGGCCAATTGTAAGAAGAGGCTTTTTTCTTTTTGTAGAGCCGGAATGTGAAGAGAAATCAATCGAATATTATCGAGATTATTTTTGGAAAGTACTACAATATTTACATGAAAACGATGATCAAACATGGCCGAAGCAAATTCCTGAAGATCCAGATCATTATTTATGGGAATTCTCATTTGGTGGTGAACCGATTTTTGCGTTTGGAAATGCGCCGGCTTATAAACAGCGAAAGACTAGGCATTTAGGAAATTCTCTCGTTATTGGATTCCAGCCACGAACTATTTTCGAGGGATTAGAAGGAGATCGTCCTAAAGGGTCGTATTCAAGACAAATGGTCCGTGAACGAGTTGAAAAGTGGGATCAGTTGCCGAAGCACCCTAACATTAGTCACTACGGCGATCCTAAACATCGTGAATGGAAACAATATTTCATAGGGGATGATATTGAGCCGGTTAAAGGTAAATGTCCTTTTCATCATAGAGTAGAGAAATAAGAGCCATCAACTGATGGCTCTTTTGTATATTTTGGATAAAAAAGGGTATTGTATTAGTGAATAATTTTTATGAAAGCTAGTCTATTTTCTATATTTGCATCATTACTTAATAGTAAAAGAAGTAGAAAGGATAGAGCGATGTTTGGAGCAATTATACAACAAATAGTATTGGGTATTTCATTAGCTGCGCCGGTAGGTCCAATTAATATTGAAATGTTAAAACGTGGAATTGAACGTGGATTTTGGCATGCGTGGATTGTTGGAATCGGAGGAATGACTGCTGATATTTTGTTTATGCTTCTTATTTATTTTGGTTTATCTTCTGTGTTTATGTATACATATGTACAAGCTTTTATGTACTGCACTGGGTTTTTCCTGTTATTTTATTTAGGATTTCAAAGTGTAAAACAAGGAATCTCCCACTCGAATATGGAATATAACAAAGAAGAGGTAGGTGGACTTAAACAATCTTTTATGGCGGGATTTTTAATTGCGATATCCAACCCATTAAATCTCGTTTTTTGGTTTGGTATATACGGAAGTACACTTAGCTCATTGCTTACAAAGGTAACGAAACAAGAAGCTTTTTTGTACAGTCTTTGCATTATTGTTGGTATTATTTTGTGGAACTTAAATATTGCTTTTTCTGTACATTTTGGAAGAACTTTATTAAAACCAAAAGCACTTGGCTATATTACAGCCGGAGCAGGTATTATTTTAGTAGGATATTCTATCCATTTTGCATACAAAGCTTTACAGTTGTTCACATAAGATTGAAGGGGAGATTTTTATGTATCGAACCACTATTGACGGAAAAGAAATTATCATCACGTTAGCACCAAAAATCCGAAAAGAAATTACTGACAGGAACCCATTATATGAAGCGGTATTTAAAAATGCAGCAAGGTTACTGCAAACGAAACAACCAACGTTTGCGGTAAATCATGAAGTATTTGGTCTCATTATTGGAGAAGTACAAAGAGGAGAAGTAACGGTGTTTGCAGTAGAACACATTATTCCGAAACAAAATATATTTGGTCCGAACACTTTTTTCTCGGCAATAGAACAGCAGGCAAATTTGTAAAGTGAATAAAATAAGAATGAAATAGAAAAAAATGGTCGTAACGATATGTTGCGGCTGTTTTTGTGGAAAAGGGGGAAGTAAGATGAAGAGAGTGGTGAAAGAGTTTTTTTTACAACATGATATTGTTATTATGTATAGTGTTTTATTAATTTTTATTATTATTTTAAAAATGCAATTTTTCACATGGATTGGTATGTTAGCGTGTATGTTTGGGATTGTTTTTTATACGTTTAACGAATATATGACACACCGTTTTTTATTCCATCTAAAGCCGCCTAAAAACGCATTTTTATTAAAAATGTTAAGAAGATTACATTATGATCATCACGTATATCCAGATGATTTAAAGCTTTTATTTTTGCCTGTATGGTTTAGTATACCTAGCTTTACTATATATTTACTTATAACGTATGGTATTACAAAAAGTGTTACTGTTACACTTTCATTCGGAATCGGAATGATTATCATGCTCCTCGTTTATGAATGGAAACATTATATTGCACATAAACCGATTCGTCCCTTCACTAAGTTTGGAAGATGGCTAAAAAAACAGCATATATTACACCATTATAAAAATGAAAAGTTTTGGTTTGGTGTTTCAAATCCAGTATTCGATTTTATATTTGGAACGCTTAAAGATGGAAAAGAAGTTGAATTAAGCGAAACAGCTCGTAATTTAGAAAAAGAGAAAAAGACAGAAGTGGTGCGATAAGCACTACTTTTTTTATCCCGATTGGTGTGGATTGAAGTACTCGAATTTTATGGTGAAAAAGTATATTAAAAACTTAGGGGAAAATGCCGAAAAATGTCTATCGAAAAATCTTTGCAGGAATGTACGGATTGTCTAAAATGAAAATGAGTTTCTGAATATTTATAAGATTTAGTTTTTAGGTATGCAAGGGGGAAGTGCATTTCAAGTAAGAGAGGGGACCAGAGAATGAAACGAGATGATACGTCAGCACGTAAGTTACAAAATGAGGTGAATTATACAGAGGTTGTTCAGTCAGAAGATTTTCAATTGCTATTAAATAAGAAAAAGAAGTTTATCGTTCCGATGAGTATTTTCTTTTTAAGTTTTTTTATTACATTACCTATTTTAACATCCTATTCAAAGGTGCTTAATACACCGGTATTTGGTGATGTTACATGGGCGTGGGTATTTGCATTTGCGCAATTTATAATGACATGGGCATTATGTATGATTTATAGCAAAAAAGCAGAATCCTTTGATGAAATCTCGCAAAAAATTCTGCAAGATATGCAACAAGGGAGGGGCTGACTTTGAATACAACCGCTTTTGCACTATTTTTAATTATCGTCCTTGGTACACTCGTTATCACGTATTTCGCATCGAAAAAAACGAAAAATGCGAGTGAATTTTATACGGCTGGAGGGGGATTAACTGGCTGGCAAAATGGTCTGGCTATTGCTGGGGATTACATGTCTGCTGCGTCATTTCTTGGTATAGCCGGAGCGATAGCGTTAACTGGGTTTGATGGGTTCTTTTATAGTATCGGCTTTTTAGTTGCTTATTTAGTTGTTCTATATCTTGTCGCAGAACCGCTTAGAAATTTAGGGAAGTACACGTTAGCGGATATGATTGCGGCACGTTTTGATGCGAAAAAAGTTCGTGGTATAGCAGCGCTTAATACGATGACGATTTCAATTTTTTATATGATTGCACAATTAGTTGGTGCGGGTGCACTTATTAAACTATTATTAGGTATTGAATATACAACATCTGTATTAATCGTAGGTACACTTATGACTGTGTATGTTATTTTTGGAGGAATGACAGCTACGAGCTGGGTTCAAATTGTAAAGGCTGTACTACTTATGGCAGGGACATTTATTATTTCTGTTATCGTTTTCTCCAAATTTAATTTCAGTGTGACTGAAATGTTCGCTCACATGAAAACAGCTACTCCATTAAAAGATTCGTTTTTAAATCCAGGAGTAAAGTATAAGGATGGTCTTGATACACTTTCTTTAAATTTAGGACTAGTCCTTGGTACAGCCGGATTACCACATATTCTTGTCCGCTTTTTTACAGTACGTGATGCAAAAACTGCACGTCAATCTGTTGTATATGCGACGTGGTTAATTGGCGCGTTTTATATTATGACAATTTTCTTAGGGTTTGGAGCAGCAGCGTTTGTAGGAAATGAGGCGATTATTAAAGCAAACCCTGCTGGTAATATGGCAGCACCTTTATTAGCAAAAGCATTAGGCGGAGATTTCTTATTTGCTTTCGTATCAGCAATTGCTTTTGCAACTATTTTAGCTGTAGTAGCAGGGCTTGTGTTAACAGCAGCATCAGCATTCGCGCATGATTTTTATAATGAGATTATCCGTAAAGGAAAATCAACGGAAAAAGAGCAAGTGTCAATGGCGCGTTATGCGTCTATTGGGGTGGCGATAGTATCTATTATACTTGCTTTATTTGCTCAAACATTAAACGTAGCATTTTTAGTATCACTAGCATTTGCAGTTGCAGCGAGTGCAAACTTACCGGTTATATTATTTACAATCTATTGGAAGCGTTTTAATACAACAGGAGCAATTTCTGGTATGATTGTTGGTCTTGTATCAGCGATTGTTCTCGTAGCGTTAAGTCCAAACGTTTGGAACCCAGTAGCTGGAAAAGCTATATTTGTTGGGGAAGCGATTTTCCCATATACGACACCTGGAATTATTTCAATTCCGCTTGGATTCCTTGCAGCATATTTAGGGACAGTTTTATCTAGTAAGAAAGAAGATGCAGCGAAATTTGATGAAATTCTTGTGAAATCTAATACTGGTCATGGTATTAGCGATGCGTCTTCACATTAAAAAAGAGGGGCTTTTCGATATATAAGAAAAGCTCCTTTTTCTTTTGTCATTTTATTGTAAATAATACTGCTTTGTAAGTAGGATTTGTCTTAATTTTGTGGAATGAAAATAGGCAGGGAGAAATTTAACTCATCATGGTACCAGCGCAGCTTTGTGAAAAATAAGTTGTTATGGAAGGTGGAAGAAATGATGAAGACAAAACAAACCGATGAATTATTAGCAAAAGATGAGCAATATGTGTGGCACGGAATGCGTCCCTTTAGCCCGAGTAGTACAATGATAGGGGCGAAAGCAGAAGGGTGCTGGGTTGAAGATATACAGGGGAAAAGATACTTAGATGGTATGAGTGGCCTTTGGTGTGTAAATAGTGGGTATGGAAGAAAAGAGCTCGCAGAGGCAGCTTATAAGCAATTGCAAACATTATCGTACTTTCCGATGTCACAATCACATGAACCAGCAATTAAGCTCGCTGAAAAGTTAAACGAGTGGCTTGGAGGAGAGTATGTTATATTCTTCTCTAATAGTGGTTCGGAAGCGAACGAAACAGCTTTTAAAATAGCAAGGCAATACTATGCTCAAAAAGGTGAACCGCATCGTTATAAATTTATGTCACGTTATCGTGGTTATCACGGAAACACAATGGCAACGATGGCGGCAACTGGCCAAGCACAGCGTAGATACCAATATGAGCCATTTGCTTCAGGTTTTTTACACGTAACGCCTCCAGATTGTTACCGCATGCCAGAAATGGAATCGCAAAATATTTATGATGTAGAATGTGTAAAAGAAGTAGATCGCGTTATGACATGGGAATTAAGTGAAACGATTGCAGCTTTTATTATGGAACCAATTATTACGGGCGGAGGCATTTTAATGCCGCCAAAAGACTATATGAAAGCTGTTCATGAAACGTGTCAAAAACACGGTGCACTACTCATTAGCGATGAAGTGATTTGCGGTTTCGGACGTACAGGAAAAGCATTTGGATTTATGAATTATGACGTTAAGCCTGATATTATTACGATGGCAAAAGGGATTACGAGTGCTTATTTACCGTTATCAGCGACAGCTGTGAAAAAAGAAATATATGAAGCATTTAAAGGGAAGGGAGAATATGAATTCTTCCGTCATATTAATACATTTGGTGGAAATCCAGCGGCTTGTGCATTAGCACTTAAAAACTTAGAGATTATGGAAAATGAAAATTTAATTGAGCGCTCTGCACAAATGGGTTCACTTTTATTAAATCAATTAAAAGAAGAAATTGGGGCACATCCGCTTGTTGGAAATATTAGAGGGAAAGGGCTATTAGTTGGAATCGAACTAGTAAATGATAAAGCGACGAAAGAACCAATTGATAATGACAAAATTGCAAGTGTTGTAAATGCTTGTAAAGAAAAAGGGCTCATTATCGGACGCAACGGTATGACAACAGCAGGGTATAATAACGTATTAACATTAGCACCGCCGCTCGTTATTTCAGGTGAAGAAATTGCTTTTATTGTCGGAACGTTGAAGACAGCGATGGAACGTATTTAATAAATAGAACGAGAGGAGCGAGCTGTAATATAAGGCTCGCTTTTGTTTATTAGGAGGAGCTTTTAATGGAGAAATATGATCCTAACAAACATTATCACATCGGATATTATGAAGATGGTTATGATTTAGAAGTGACAGCGTACAAAAGAATAAATGAACCAGTTTGGGATGCTTATATTCCGCACTATGAGGCAGGCGACTTTTATAAGAAGGTGGAGAAGATGAAGCTAGGTGAATATATAGATGATTACGGCATTATGGTGTATTCATTTAGTAATGATATGGATGATGAAGAAGCACGCTCCATTTTTGAAAAATGGTTGAAAACGAATGGAATTGTTTAAAGAGAAAATGAAAAAGGAGATTGCTATCTTTTAAGATAGCAATCTCCTTTTATTATAGTAAACTTATTTACTTGCTTTCATTGCTTTATCTTTTGCACCAAAAGTGTATTTTAACATTGGTGGTGTAATCATCGTTGTTAAAATAACTACGATAACGATTGCTGTAAAGTAATCTTGTGCTAATAGGCCAGAAGAAAGTCCTGTTCCTGCGATGATAAGTGCAACTTCACCACGAGAAACCATACCAGCACCGATAATTGCAGAAGACTTTGCATCAAATCCAGTGATTCGTGCACCGAATCCACAACCGATTAGTTTTGTGAATACAGCGATAACTGTTAATGCTAAGATGAACCAAATTTGATCGCCAATACCGTCAAATGTAATATTCATACCGATACTAACAAAGAATACTGGAACGAACATAGCGTAAGCAATTGGTTCTACTTTCTTTTCTACTTCATGTTTGTAGTTCGTTTGAGAAATAGCGATACCAGCTGCGAAAGCACCGATAATACCAGCAATTCCTAATAGTTCGCCGAAGTATGCGAATGAGAAACAGATGATAAGTGCAGCACTAACGATAGACTCAGATACGCGAAGTGGTGATAACCAGCGCATGATTGCTGGAACACCTTTCCAACCAATTAAAATGATAGAAGCAAAGAATACTACTTTCTTCAAGATAATCATTGTTAAGTTAACGTCATCTGTGCCTAAGAAGCTCATTGCAAATGCTAATAAAATAACAACAAGAATGTCATCAAATACAGCGGCTCCAAGCATCGTCGTACTTTCACGTGTTTTCATTTTACCTAAATCACGAAGTGTTTGAACGGAAATACTAACACTTGTTGCACATAGAAGTAATCCTAAAAAGACAGCATTCCCTTGTTCCATACCGACAACAAGACCGGCAACGTAACCACCTACGAATGGAAGAACGATACCTCCAAGTGCAACAGCTAAAGAAGAATTACGATTTGCGTTTAATTCTTCTAAGTCTGTTTCAAGTCCTGCCATAAACATTAAAAGAATAACTCCGACATTACTTAATTGTGTTAGAAGCTCTGAATTTTCAATCCATCCGAATATAGCTGGACCGATAACGATACCAACAATTAATTTACCGAGTACAGAAGGTTGACCTAATCTAACACTAAGGTCACCAGCAAGCTTTGTACTTAATAAAATAAGTGCAATTTGAAAGAAAAATTCGAATTCCATTTGATCCTCTCCTCATCACTTTTTATTTTTATCATACGATTTCTCGGAATTTGCCTAATGATAATATGTAAAGATCCATTAAACAAAGGGTCTATTTACGAGTTCTTTTGAACTTGTAATTTGAACCTGTAATTAATATATAATAAAATTTATTAAAAATCAATGAAAAAATAGCAGATTTTCATGAGAGGATTCGTTTTAGAAACGGGGGATATAGATATATAATAGGAAGTAATAAAGTTTACAAATAATGAATGGAGAAAGAAAAATGTTATTAAATCAACGTTTTACAATTGGGGAAATGGCGAAAATGCATAATATAGCGGAATCTACATTACGTTATTATGATGAAAAAGGGATTTTTCATCCGTCAATTGTTGACCCTCAAACCAATTATCGTTATTACACAATTGATCAGTTTTCACTATTAGATACGATTAAATTTTTACGCCAATTGAACATCCCGTTAAAGGAAATAAAGAAATATATTGATGAACGAAATCCATCTTATGCGCTGAATTTACTTGAAAAACAACAAAAAATGATGCTGAAAAAACAAAGAGAAATTGAGTATGCTTTGGCAAAAATGGAACATAAAATCCATTTAATGAAGAAAGCGACGAAATCTGAAGCAAATCAAATTATTTATAAAAAGATACCGAAACGAAAAATTACAGCAATTGCAGTTGCACCAAATACAACGGATGATATGTTTGAATATTATATCCATTCGTTGCAAAAAAATATGAAGCAAATTGATAATAGTTTATTTTCAGGTGATATCGGTGTAACAGTTTCAAAAAAAGCATTAATGCAAAATGAGTTTCAAGCATATAACAGTGTGTTTATTTTATTGGATTACATGCCTTTTGAAGCGCATACTTCAGATGAAATAAAAGAAGGGATATTTGCCTGTTCTTATCATCATGGACCATATGAAGAAACAGACGCAACGTATACGGAATTATTAAAGCACATTGATAACGAAGGATATGAAGTGTGCGGAGATGCACTGGAACTTGCATTAATTGATTGGTCCGTAACAGAAAATCCGAAGGAGCAAGTAACGGAAATTCAAATACCTGTTGTAAAAAAATAGGCTTATATATTTTTCGATTCTCTATTGACCTTCAAGTAACTTGAAGGTTTAAACTGTGAACAGAGCATTGAAAAAGGAGCATTTATATGATGGAAACAACAGAAAAATTAAGAGAAAAACCAATTAAAAGTTTATTTATTACGTATTTAATACCAGCTGTTCTTGGGATGGTATTAATGTCGGTTAATATTGTGATTGATGCAGTCATGATTAGTAGAGGAGTTGGAGCGAACGGTTTAGCCGGAGTAAACGTAGCTATTCCAGCATTTTCAATTTTCTTCTCTATTTCATTATGGATTGGAATGGGCGGAGCCACGCTATATTCCATTGCACTAGGTGAAAATAAACTGGAAAGAGCAAGGTCTATCTTTACTCAATCTATGACAGTAGCAGTTGTTATCGTTGGCGTTTTAGCGGCTATTTGCTTATGGAGAATAAAAGATTTAGCATATTTATTTGGTGCGAATGAAGTGATTTTACCATACGCATTAGACTATTTACAGGTGTTATTAACATTTGGAATGATATACGTTTTAGAAAATATTTTAAGTACATTTATACGAAATGACGGAAATCCTAATTTAGCAATGGCAGGTCTTGTTGTAACGGCTGTATTAAATATAGTGTTCGACTATATTTTTATTTTCATCTTTGGATGGGGTGTAACTGGTGCTGCTTCAGCTACTATTCTTTCGGCGGCAATTGGTTTCCTTGTATTATTAACTCACTTCTTTAGAAAAAGTAGTATTTTAAAATGGACGAAATTCCATTTTGAATGGGATACGGTTAAACAAATTATGGTGATCGGTTTCCCAAGTTTTACAGCAGAAAGTACAGTTGCAATCGTAACAATCGGTTTTAACATTGCATTCGTTCAATATGCAGGAGAAATAGGAGTCGCTTCCTATGCGATGGTGAATAGTATTCATGCAATGACATTACTATTATTCTTCGGTGTTGGTGCAGCATTACAACCAATCGCTAGTTTCCATTACGGTGCAAACTTATCAGAAAGATTGCGTGAAGGATTACAGTTTGCTGTGAAAATTGCGCTTGTACTCGGAGGCATTGCGATTGTTGTCGGTTTATTCTTTGGGAAATATATTATAGGTTTATTTAATGTTCAATCGCCAGAACTATTGGAGTTAACGTTAACAGGTATTAGTTTATTCTTTATTCAATATGTATTTTTAGGCTATAACATTGTGTATGGAGAGTATTTCCAATCAGTGCGACAAACGAAAAAATCAGTACTTATAATAATGAGCCGAGGTTTACTATTTGTTATCCCATTGTTATGGATTATGCCAAAAGTATTTGGTATAAACGGAATTTGGCTCGTTATGCCAGTAGCGGAAGTATTGACAGCAATTATCGTATTTACGATGAATCGTATGAAACATCCTGTTCCGTTAAACATGGCGAGAGAGAAAAAAGTAATATAGTGAAGAAAATCCCCTTGAACAAGTAAGGGGATTTTTTTTCATTCTTTTAAACTAATCGCAAAAGATCCATCTGTCTCCTGCACAGAAGCGAAAGCCACATTTTTAATATTTGTAACGCCTTTCTCCATTAACTCTGCATGTAACCACTTTTCATTTTTATGGATTAATTTTAAGTTATCGTATTGAATTTGTGAATCAACGATAAGAGCAATTGGTAAGCCTGCATACTTAACATTTATATTCAAATCTTTTGGAGTCAGAGGCACAAGTTCTCTTTTTGGTAAAATACTAATAGCTCCATTCGCTTCTAATATCGCATACTCAATTTCATGAACACTTGGATATCCTGCGACGCGAAGGTTAGAAAGCAATTCAGGGATCGGATATCTACTTTTTTGTAAGTTCTCAAAAATAATATCACCATGTTTAATTAAAATAATGGGGTGTCCGAGAATAAAACGATTTAGTTTGTTGAGTAGGCTTAATTTTGTAAGAAGCAAATGCAAACATGTAATAACGACCATACCGAGAAATGCTTGTAAAGCACCAGCGACTGGTATGGCTTGAAAAGCTAAATAAGATAAAAAGATAATAGCCCCAAAATCATGAGGAGTTAGTTGTGCTAATGCAGATTTACCAAGTAGCTTAAGTGATAGTAAAAATAAGATGAAAAAGAATGATACGTTACATAAAAAGAGAAGCAATAGGGACACTCCTTCGTGCGAAGTTGTACTTACTATTCCCGAAATTAATAGAAATATTACCTTTTGGAGGATAAATTAGGCTTAATTGGAATTTGTCTGTATACAAACGAATAACTGGATATTATGATGAAGGAAGTAAAGGGAATAGGGGTATATGGATATGAGAAAGAAGAAAATAATCAAGTATATTTTAGTTGTTATAATGATTTGCGCCGTATATGCGGGGTTTTTACAATATAACATTTATAAGCATGGGCATATGAATGCAATTGATGATGCGGATTATATAATTGTACTAGGATCGAAAGTAAATGGAACAAAACCTTCTTATTCATTGCAATATCGTATTGATAAAGCAGCTGAGTATTTAAAATTACATGATAAAACAATTGCTATTGTATCTGGAGGCCAAGGAAAAGGTGAAGATATTACAGAAGCATTAGCGATGAAACAAGGATTAATGAAACAAAATATTGCAGAAGACCGCATTATAATGGAAGATAAGTCGACGAGCACAGATGAAAATATTAAATTCTCAAAACCGTTAATTCCAGCCAATATGAAAAAAGGTATGATCGTAACAAACGATTTCCATATGTTTAGAGCGAAAAAAATAGCTGCAAAACAAGGTTTGCAATTAGAAGGGCTTCCGGCCAAAACACCGAAGCCAATTATCATTCCATCAAATGTGCGAGAATATTTAGCGATTACGCAATATTGGTTTATGAATCGAATATAGTTAAAGTAATCCCGCCCAAAATTTGAGGCGGGATTTATTTCGAGGAAAATCTTACAAAAATGTCATGTTCATGAAAGGTAAAGCGATAGTTTCTGGAAAGGTTTCCTGACATAATGAAGGTAACAAAAAACTTTAGAGGTGATTCGGTTGAAAGGAAATAATATTTTATCTTCGCTATGTTATTTTAGTATCTTTTTTGCACCATTTTTACTACCAATTATCGTTTACTTCGTTGCGGAAGATGAAGTGAAATATCATGCGAAAAAAGCATTCTGGTCACATGTTTTTCCGTACGCAATCTTATTTGGTGGATTAGCTTTATCAGGGGTATACGGTTTAAGTTTCAATCAGTCTGATAGCGTTGGAATTGGGATGGTTATAACGTATGCAGTGTTTATTTTAGTAGGGATTTACTACTTCATTTGGAATATTGTTAAAGGTATTAAAGTATTGAAAGCAGCTTAACAAGAATTGTATAACAATATATTAATTCGACGTTATTTAGCGATAGATTAATATATTGAAATTGCCGCTAATATAATTTCATTTACCATAATAAAAGATACTGTAAAAAAAGAGCAGTTCAAAATAATCTGTACCCTTTGTAAAGGACATTTTGAAAAAAGTTAGGCAACATCAAGAAGATGATTTCTGTATCCAACAGGAGTCATCTTTTTTAAATTC
>NZ_QNRN01000008.1:0-274582 GCF_003315125.1 Bacillus sp. DB-2
TTAGTCATGAAAAATCCCCTCCAAGTAATAGTGTAACATCCATGTATGTACATGGTCTTTTTACACTGTCTACCTAAAGGGGATAATATCAATATAATGGTCTCATTTTTTTATCGGTATGTGAAAACTTTGTTCTATCTTCTGAAGCGAGCTTGCACTTTATTTCTCTTACGATCTCTGTGTAAGACGAAGCCGCCGAAAATATAAAACCCGAGTGCAAAGCAAAGAGCGCCGATTAAAAATTGTAACCATAATATAGGGATTGGGGAGAATAAAATCCCAAATACAGTATCTCTCATTAGTTTAATACCAAGCACGGCTAATGAAATTGGGATGAGTGCTAATGATAGAGCGAGGTAACGCTGCATACATAACGCTCCTTTTCAGATTATTTTGTGTATTTTAATGATGTTATATGGAATGGGGGTTTGTCAAGAGGTTGCTGAACGAGTAAGATAAGAATGTGAAAAATTTTGCAGAGATACTTCGAGAGGAAGTGTAATGTATGAAACAAAATGTGTTAATTGTTGGAGCAGGTGAAGGTGGGAGTACACTGCTGAGTCTGTTGCAAAATTCGAATATATTTCAAATTATAGGGGTTATTGATATTAATCCAATTGCGAAAGGATTACAAATCGCAAAGGAACATGGAGTTCCGATTGGTGATAGTGTAACTCCGTTTCTTTCTATGCATATTGATGTAATGTTTGATATGACAGGTGATTATGATTTACATAAAGTGTTATTGGGAAGTAAGCATAAAGATACTCTTCTTATACCAGGGGATATTGCAAAAATTGTTACGAGACTAGCGCATGAGAAGGAAAGTTTAATTGGAAAGCTAGAAGAACAGACGCAACAAGGGAATTTAATTTTAAATTCAACGCATGACGGTATGATTGTTATAGACCAAGAGGGACAAGTTCGTCTGTTTAATAAAAGCGCAGAGCGTATTACTGGATATAAAAAAGAGGAAGCAATAGGGAAATATATTTTAGAAGTTATTCCAACGAGTAAGTTGCTTCGTATTATACGCACGAAAAAAATAGAAGTGAATCATGAACTGACGTTAGAGAATGAAAAAAAGATTATTACAACGCGTATTCCGATATTAAAAGAAGGTGGAGAGGTTCAAGGGGCATTTGCGATTTTTAAAGACATTACAGAAGTTGTAGATTTAGCGGAAGAAGTTACAGACTTAAAAGAAATTCAAACGCTACTTGAGGCGATTATTAACTCATCTGAGGAAGCAATTTCGGTTGTTGATGAGAAAGGAAGAGGACTAGTTATAAACCCTGCTTATACGAAGTTAACGGGTTTGACTGAAGAAGAAATTATTGGGAAGCCGGCTACAACTGATATTGTGGAAGGTGAAAGTATGCATATGAAAGTACTTCGGACGCGCCGAGCGGTACGAGGAATACATATGAAGATTGGGCAAAAAAAGCGAGATGTAATTGTAAACGTAGCACCGGTTATTGTCGATGGAATATTGAAAGGGAGCGTCGGGGTAATTCGCGATGTATCAGAAATTCAAAAGTTAACAAATGAATTGAATAGGGCAAGACAAATTATTCGAACGTTAGAAGCAAAATATTCATTTGATGATATTGTTGGTGATTCAGATGAAACGACGGCAGCTATTGAACAAGCAAAACTTGGAGCGAATACACCGGCAACAGTATTGCTTAGAGGGGAATCTGGTACGGGGAAAGAGTTATTTGCACACGCTATTCATAACAGTAGTAATCGAAAATACAATAAGTTTGTACGAGTAAACTGTGCTGCTATTTCTGAGACCTTATTAGAAAGTGAATTATTCGGTTATGAGGAAGGTGCGTTTTCTGGAGCGAAAAGAGGCGGGAAACGAGGATTCTTTGAAGAAGCGAATAATGGAAGTGTTTTTTTAGATGAAATCGGAGAGTTATCTGCAAATACGCAAGCGAAGCTCCTTCGTGTGCTACAAGAAAAGGAAATTGTGAAAGTAGGGGGAACGAAAGCGATACCTATTAATGTTCGAGTGATCGCTGCGACGCATGTGAATTTAGAAAAAGCTATTTTAGAAGGGAATTTCAGAGAGGACTTATATTATCGTTTAAATAAAATCCCGATTCAAATTCCTTCCCTTCGTCAGCGTAAAGGAGATATACCAGCGATTGCAGAAAGGTTAATTCAAAAAATTAATCAAGACTATGGTCGTAATGTAGAAGGACTCACCGATTCAGCCGTTTCGTATTTACAATCATATGAATGGCCAGGGAATGTTAGGGAACTTGAAAATATTTTAGGACGAGCTATTATCTTTATGAATTATAACGAGATATATATTGATGTACATCATTTACCGCCTTTACATAAAGAAGAACAAGTAGAGACGAAACAAAATAATTTATTACCTGAATTAGAAGAGAAGGCCCTTGAACACCTAGTGACAGAATTTGAGGGGAATATTATCCGTGAATATTTAGAGAAATTTGATGGGAACAAAACGAAGACTGCAAAAGCGTTAGGAATTTCAGTTCGAAACTTATATTACAAGCTAGAAAAGTATGACTGTGCAAAAAATAGCATGCAATAAATTGCGTACCGTGCAATTTATTGCATGGTATACAAAAAGCGACAAAACGAGACAGAATATTTCGTTGTTTTCCAAAGTATTGATTTTACTGCATTTTGAATGCGTTTTCATTATTGGTAAGACCACTTTTAAAAGTTGGCACGGTATTTGCTTAATGAATAGACGAGGGACGACGGAAAGGGTTGATTACAAAATATGAAGTTAGAACACTTAATTGATCAAGCAGCAGGACAGCCTAAAAAAACTGTGGCTGTAGCAGTAGCTGAAGATCATGAAGTAATTGAAGCTGTAGCGAAAGCAATCAAGTTACAGCTAGCTCAATTTCGTCTATATGGAAATCAAGAGAAAATAATAGGGATGCTACAAGAGCATGGGTTACAAACTTCAGAACATATTGAAGTGATTGCAGCAGCGTCAAGTGCTGAGGCTGCAGAACTTTCTGTTAAATCTGTAAGCAATGGCGAAGCAGATGTGCTAATGAAGGGGAACATCCCAACAGCAAATATTTTGAAAGCTGTATTAAATAAAGAGTGGGGACTTCGTAAGGGCAGCGTGCTTTCACATGTTGCAGCGTTTGAAGTTCCAAATTACGATCGTCTTATTTTTGTTACAGACGCAGCGATGAACATTGCACCTGATGTAACACAAAAAGCTGCTATTATACAAAATACTGTAGAAGTTGCCCAGGCAATAGGAATTGATTTGCCGAAGGTAGCGCCAATTGCAGCGGTAGAGGTTGTTAATCCTGCGATGCAAGCGACAATTGATGCAGCGATGTTAACTCAAATGAATCGCCGCGGACAAATTAAAAATTGTGTCGTTGATGGACCACTTGCTTTAGATAATGCAGTATCACAAATTGCAGCAGAACATAAAGGCATAGTAAGTGATGTAGCAGGTAAGGCAGACATTTTACTCGTCCCAACGATTGAAGCTGGAAATGTGCTATATAAATCACTCGTCTATTTTGCAAATGCAAAGGTAGGAGCGATGATTGCTGGCGCTAAAGCACCGATTGTTTTAACATCACGTGCTGATTCAGCAGAAACAAAAGTATATTCATTAGCATTGGCAGTTGCGACTGCTTCAAAATAAACCAAATAGGGTAAAACAATTAGGGGGAAACGACAATGACATTAGAAATCTTCGAATACTTAGAAAAATATGATTATGAGCAAGTGGTATTTTGTCAAGATAAAGAATCTGGTTTAAAAGCAATCATTGCAATCCATGATACAACACTTGGACCAGCTCTTGGTGGAACAAGAATGTGGACATATGATTCTGAAGAAGCGGCGATTGAAGATGCATTGCGTCTTGCAAAAGGGATGACATACAAAAATGCAGCAGCTGGTTTAAACTTAGGTGGTGCAAAAACAGTAATTATCGGTGATCCACGTAAAGATAAAAGCGAAGCGATGTTCCGTGCATTAGGACGCTACATTCAAGGACTAAACGGACGTTACATTACAGCTGAAGATGTTGGTACAACAGTAGATGATATGGATATTATCCATGAGGAAACTGATTTTGTAACAGGGATTTCACCATCATTCGGTTCTTCTGGTAACCCATCTCCAGTAACTGCATACGGTGTTTACCGTGGTATGAAAGCAGCTGCAAAAGAAGCATTTGGTACAGATAACCTAGAAGGAAGAGTAATTTCTATTCAAGGTGTTGGTAACGTAGCGTATCACCTATGCAAACATTTACACGCTGAAGGAGCAAAATTAATCGTTACAGATATTAATAAAGAAGCTGTACAACGTGCAGTAGAAGAATTCGGTGCAACAGCAGTTGAGCCAAATGAAATTTACGGTGTTGAATGTGATATTTACGCACCATGTGCATTAGGCGCAACAGTTAATGATGAAACTATTCCACAACTTAAAGCAAAAGTAATCGCAGGTTCTGCAAATAACCAATTAAAAGAAGATCGTCACGGCGACCTTATTCATGAAATGGGTATTGTATACGCACCAGACTATGTTATTAATGCAGGTGGCGTAATTAACGTAGCAGACGAATTATATGGATACAATAGAGAACGTGCATTAAAACGTGTTGAGTCTATTTATGACACAATTGCAAAAGTAATCGAAATTTCAAAACGCGATGGCATAGCAACTTATGTAGCAGCAGATCGTCTAGCTGAAGAGCGCATTGCAAGCTTGAAAAACTCTCGTAGCACATACTTACGCAACGGTCACGACATTATTAGCCGTCGCTAATCATTCATATATAACTTTTACAAAAGGTGTGGTTACCTCTTATGAGGTTTCCACTTCCTTTTAAATTTATTAGTGGAGGTAGCAACATTGTCTGTAAATCGAATTCTTGTTATTAACCCAGGTAGTACATCCACAAAGATTGGTGTTTTTGATAATGAAAGACCCGTTCTAGAAGAAACTATTCGTCATGACGTAGAACAGATTGGAAAATATAAGCGAATTATCGACCAATATGAGTTTCGTAAAGAAACGATTTTAGAAGTTCTACATTCTCATGGTATTAACATTTCAAAATTAAACGCTGTTTGTGGGCGTGGTGGATTACTTCGTCCAATCGAAGGCGGTACGTATACAGTAAACGATGCGATGTTAGAAGATTTGAAAAATGGGTTTAGCGGTCATCACGCTTCAAACCTTGGAGGCATTTTAGCATATGAAATTGCTTCTGGATTAAACATTCCTGCATTCATTGTGGATCCTGTCGTTGTAGATGAAATGGAGCCAATTGCTCGTATTAGCGGTATTGCTGGTATGGAACGTAAAAGTATTTTCCATGCATTAAACCAAAAAGCGGTTGCTCGTAAAGTAGCAGATGAATTAAATCACAAATATGAGGATTTAAATTTATTAGTTACACATATGGGCGGCGGTATTACAGTTGGTGCTCATAAAAAAGGAAAAGTTATCGATGTGAATAATGGCTTAAACGGAGAAGGACCATTTAGTCCAGAGCGTGCTGGTACAGTACCAGTAGGACAATTAGTTGAAATGTGTTTTTCTGGTGAGTATTACCGAGACGAAATGGTTAAAAAACTTGTCGGACAAGGTGGACTTGTAAGTCTTATCGGTACAAACGATGCAATTAAAGTAGAACAAATGGTTGAAAAAGGTGATCCTGAAGCAACACTTATTTATAAAGCAATGGCGTATCAAGTTGCAAAAGAGATTGGCGGAGCTAGTGCTGTACTTCACGGGAAAATCGATGCAATCGTATTAACTGGTGGACTTGCGTACAGTAAAATTCTTGTCGATGAAATAAAAGAACGTGTTCACTGGATTGCAGATGTTATCGTACATCCAGGAGAAGATGAATTACAAGCGTTAGCAGAAGGAGCACTTCGTGTATTACGTGAAGAAGAAGCTCCAAAAGAATATATTGTACGAGAAAAACAAACAGTAGCTAGGGGTTGAGATAATGGCAAGAGAATATGATTTAGTCATCGTTGGCGGCGGTACTGGTGGATATGTTGCTGCTATTCGTGCATCACAACTAGGGTTAAAAACTGCACTTGTTGAAAAAGAAAATCTTGGTGGTACTTGTTTACACAAAGGATGTATTCCTAGTAAAGCTCTTTTACGTAGTGCGGAAGTATACGCAACTGCTAAAAAAGGAGAAGAGTTCGGAGTTATTGCAAGTAATGTAGAACTAAACTTTGCTAAAGTACAAGAGCGTAAAGAGAAGATTGTAACGCAGCTTCATAAAGGCGTTCAGCATTTAATGAAACAAGGTAAAATTGATGTGTTTGAAGGTATTGGCCGTATTCTTGGCCCATCTATTTTCTCTCCAATGCCAGGTACAATTTCAGTTGAACTTGCAAGTGGAGAAGAGAATGAAATGTTAATTCCAAAAAATGTACTTGTTGCAACAGGTTCTCGCCCAAATTCATTACCAGGATTAGAGTTAGACGGAGAGTATGTAATGTCTTCGGATCATGCCCTAAAAATGGAAACGCTTCCTAGCTCAATCATTATCGTTGGTGGCGGTGTAATTGGTATTGAGTGGGCATCTATGCTTGCTGACTTCGGTGTAGAAGTTACTGTATTAGAATATGCGAAAAACATATTACCACTAGAAGATAATGACGTTTCAAAAGAAATGCAACGTCTATTCAAGAAAAAAGGTATTAAAGTGGTAACTGGTGCAAAAGTATTACCAGAAACATTGGTAAAAGATAATGGAGTAACAATTCAAGCTGAACATAACGGTGAGAACAAAGCATTTAAAGCAGAAAAAATGCTTGTATCTGTAGGAAGACAAGCGAATACGCAAAATATGGGCTTAGAGAACACAGATATTGTTGTGGAAAAAGGATACATTCAAACAAATGAGTTTTATCAAACGAAGGAATCTCATATTTACGCAATTGGAGATGTAATCGGTGGCTTGCAACTTGCTCACGTTGCTTCTCATGAAGGAATTGTTGCAGTAGAACATATCGCTGGTAAAGAAGTTACACCAATTGATTATTCTATGGTATCAAAATGCGTATATAGTAGTCCAGAAGTTGCTTCTGTCGGCTTAACAGAACAAGAAGCAAAAGAAAAAGGCTATAAGTTAAAAGTAGGTAAGTTCTCATTCCGTGCAATCGGAAAGGCACTTGTATACGGAGAATCAGACGGTTTTGTAAAACTTGTAGTTGATGAAGAAACAAATGACATTCTCGGTGTTCATATGATCGGACCACATGTAACAGATATGATTTCTGAAGCTGGTCTTGCAAGAGTACTTGATGCAACACCTTGGGAAGTGGCACATACAATTCATCCGCATCCATCATTATCTGAGGCGATTGGTGAAGCTGCACTTGCTGTAGATGGAAGAGCGTTACACGCATAAAAATGTGGATTTAGGAGGTTATGAAAAATGGCAGAAGTAAAAGAAAAGCGCCATGAAGAGCTTGGCTTAAGCGATGAGCAAGTATTAGAAATGTTCCGTACGATGTTACTTGCACGTAAAATTGACGAACGTATGTGGTTATTAAACCGTGCAGGTAAAATTCCATTCGTAATTTCTTGTCAAGGACAAGAGGCTGCACAAGTTGGAGCGGCGTTCGCTCTTGATAGAGAGAAAGATTATGCATTACCATACTACCGTGATATGGGTGTTGTACTAGCGTTTGGTATGACAGCTAAAGAGCTTATGTTGTCTGCTTTCGCAAAAGCTGGAGATCCAAACTCTGGTGGTCGTCAAATGCCTGGTCACTTCGGTCAAAAGAAAAATCGTATTGTTACAGGATCATCACCAGTAACAACGCAAGTACCACATGCAGTTGGTATTGCACTAGCTGGAAAAATGGAGAAGAAAGATTTAGTAACGTTCGTTACATTCGGAGAAGGCTCTTCAAACCAAGGTGACTTCCATGAAGGAGCAAACTTTGCTGGTGTACACAAACTACCTGTTATTTTCATGTGTGAAAATAACAAATATGCAATCTCTATTCCAGTTGAAAAACAATTAGCATGTAAAAACGTATCAGATCGTGCAATTGGTTACGGCATGCCTGGATATACAATAGACGGAAACGATCCGCTTGCAGTATATAAAGCTGTAAAAGAAGCAGCAGACCGAGGTCGTCGTGGTGAAGGTCCGACTTTAATTGAAGCAGTATCATATCGTTTAACAGCACATTCTAGTGACGACGATGATCGTGTTTATCGTGATAAAGAAGAGGTAGAAGAAGCGAAGAAAAAAGATTCAATTATAACATTTGCAGCTTATTTAAAAGAAGTTGGTGTGTTAACTGAGGAATTTGAAAAACAAATGCTAGACGAAATCATGCATATCGTAAATGAAGCAACAGAATATGCAGAAAATGCTCCGTATGCAGCACCTGAAGATGCATTGAAGCACGTATACGCAGAATAGGGGGGAACGTTTCATGGCTGTAATGTCTTATATTGATGCTATTACATTAGCAATGCGCGAAGAAATGGAACGCGATGAGAAAGTATTCGTTTTAGGAGAAGATGTTGGTAAAAAAGGTGGCGTGTTTAAAGCGACACACGGTTTGTATGATCAATTTGGTGAAGATCGTGCGCTTGATGCACCGCTTGCAGAATCTGCAATTGCTGGGGTAGCAATTGGTGCGGCAATGTATGGTATGCGTCCAATCGCTGAAATGCAGTTTGCTGATTTCATCATGCCAGCAGTAAACCAAATTGTTTCTGAGGCAGCAAAAATTCGTTATCGTTCTAACAACGATTGGACTTGTCCAGTTACAATTCGTGCGCCATTCGGCGGGGGTGTTCACGGTGCATTGTATCATTCACAATCTGTAGAAGCGATGTTTGCAAACCAACCAGGTTTAAAAATTGTTATCCCTTCTACACCATATGATGCAAAAGGCTTATTAAAAGCTGCAATTCGTGATGAAGATCCAGTATTATTCTTTGAGCATAAGCGTGCATATCGCTTAATTAAAGGTGAAGTGCCAGAAGATGACTATGTATTACCAATCGGAAAAGCAGATGTAAAACGCGAAGGTGATGATATTACTGTTATCACTTACGGATTATGTGTTCACTTTGCTCTTCAAGCAGCTGAGAAGTTAGCACAAGATGGAATCTCTGCACACATTCTTGATTTAAGAACGGTATATCCGTTAGATAAAGAAGCTATTATTGAAGCGGCTTCTAAAACAGGTAAAGTTCTTCTTGTAACAGAAGACAATAAAGAAGGAAGTATTATAAGTGAAGTGGCAGCTATTATCGCTGAAAATTGCCTGTTTGATTTAGATGCACCAATTGCACGTCTTGCAGGCCCAGACGTTCCAGCAATGCCATATGCACCAACAATGGAAAAATTCTTTATGGTAAATCCAGATAAAGTTGAAAAAGCAATGCGTGAACTTGCGGAATTTTAATCGGGGGGACTATACATGGCTGTAGAAAATATTACAATGCCTCAGCTCGGGGAGAGCGTTACAGAGGGCACAATTAGTAAGTGGCTCGTTAATGTTGGCGATCACGTAAATAAGTATGATCCGCTTGCAGAAGTAATGACGGACAAAGTAAATGCCGAAGTACCATCTTCTTTCACTGGTATTGTGAAAGAGTTAATAGCTGGCGAAGGTGAAACGTTAGCCGTAGGTGAAGTTGTTTGTGTCATTCAAGTAGAAGGCGCAGATGAAGTAGCAGCAACAACTGTAGAGGAAAAAACGAAAGAAGAACCAAAGGCAGATATAACTACGCCTGAAAAAGCACCGAAAGCAAAACAACCAACTGATGGAAAACCACGTTTTTCACCAGCTGTTTTAAAACTTGCGGGTGAGCATAATGTTGATTTAGATTTAGTAGAAGGTACGGGAGCAAATGGCCGTATTACTCGTAAAGATATTTTAAAGCTAGTGGAATCTGGAAATATTCCGCAAGCAGGTGCCAAGAAAGAGGAAGTTGTTGCAGTAGCAGAGCGTCCAGAAGCACCAAAATCAGCGGCAGTAGCACCGGTAGCGCAAAAAGTAGAAGCTGCAAAACCAGTTTCTGTGCCGACAATGCCTGGAGATATCGAGATTCCGGTAACAGGTGTGCGTAAAGCAATTGCAGCAAATATGTTACGCAGTAAACATGAGGCACCTCATGCTTGGATGATGATTGAAGTAGATGTGACAAACCTTGTATCATACCGTAACTCAATTAAAGGCGATTTCAAAAAGCGTGAAGGCTTTAACTTAACGTTCTTTGCTTTCTTCGTAAAAGCAGTAGCACAGGCGTTAAAAGAATATCCTCAAATTAACTCAATGTGGGCTGGCGATAAAATAGTTCAGAAGAAGGACATTAACCTTTCTATCGCTGTTGCAACAGAGGAAGAACTATTTGTACCAGTAATTAAGCACGCGGACGAAAAAACGATTAAAGGCATCGCTCGTGAAATTACAGAGCTTGCAGGAAAAGTACGTACGAAATCGTTAAAAGCGGACGAAATGCAAGGCGGAACATTTACAATTAATAACACAGGATCATTCGGTTCTGTTCAATCTATGGGTATTATTAATTACCCACAAGCGGCTATTTTACAAGTTGAATCAATTGTAAAACGCCCAGTAATTATGGATAATGGTATGTTCGGTGCTCGCGACATGGTTAACTTATGTTTATCACTTGACCACCGTGTACTAGATGGCCTAATTTGTGGTAAGTTCTTAGGACGTGTAAAAGAAATTTTAGAAAATACGTCAGAAAATAATACATCTGTATATTAATAAAAAGCTCGCTTATGCGAGCTTTTTATCATCTTATTTCTTCATCTGCATCCTACTATATGTACAAAACTTTTCCCAGTAATCTTACAATGAACGATTATGTATTAGAAATTTACGAAAATACATTGCTGATATATGGTATATAGATATAAAATAAGAAAAGAATAATTTTTTTGGCAAATCTTACTGATGAAACTGTAGTATAATATATTGTATTGTATGAAAAAGAGAGTTATTCTATATAAGTGTTTTATAGATAATGTGTAATCAGTCGTCAAAACATGAAGAATGTTGACTCCTGGTTTTTTATTTTGCTGTAACAATGTTTCAGGAGGATGTCATGAAAAGAAGTACCGAGTTTCTAAAAAGTTTAGATGTAAAATTAATTTTAATTTTGTGTGCATTTTGTGTTATAAGTATAACTGCTATATATAGCAGTCAGCAAACCGGACAGTATGGAGATGCAAACTTTGCTATGAAGCAGGGAGTTAACTACATAATTGGGGTTGTATTGTTACTTCTTGTTGCTAGCATCGACTTAGATCAGTTGCAAAAATTGTCTTGGCCGCTTTATATTGCTGGGTTTGCTTCACTTATTCTTTTGAAAGTATTACCAGCATCAGGTTTCACACCTGAAAAGTTAGGGGCAAAAAGGTGGTTCGTTTTTCCAGTACTTGGACAAATTCAGCCATCCGAGTTTTTCAAAATCGCATTGCTTCTTGTAGTAGCAAGTATAGCAGTGAAGCATAATGCACAGTATATGGCAAGGACATTCCAAACGGATTTAAAATTAGTAGGTAAAATTATGCTAGTATCCCTCCCGCCTATGGCCGTTGTATATAGCCAACCGGATACAGGTATGGTGTTCTTATATGCAGCAGCTATCGCGTGTATTTTATTTATGTCAGGAATTCAAAAGAAATTAATTGCGTTATGTACAGTCATTCCGGTGACCATATTGTCTACATTAATATTTATATTTGTAAAATATCCAGATTTCTTCTTTAATAAATTAGTTACTTTGTTAAAACCTCACCAACAATCACGTATTATAGGTTGGCTAAATCCATTTGAGAATGCAAATGAAGGCTATCAAACACAGCAATCGATTTTAGCTGTAGGTAGTGGAGGTATGGAAGGGAAAGGATTCGGTGAAGGGAACGTCTATATTCCAGAGAAACACACTGACTTTATTTTCGCTACAATTGCCGAAGAAGGTGGATTTATAGTAGCGGCGTTAGTTGTGTTCTTGTTCCTATTACTACTATATCGAACAATTATTATCGGTTATTCTGCTGATAATTTATTTGGTACATTATTATGTGCTGGATCAATAGGAATACTAACGGTTCAAATATTCCAAAACATCGGTATGATCGTTGGATTAATGCCTGTAAAAGGTATCGCATTACCTTTCTTATCATATGGGGGAAGTTCCTTATTTTCGAATATGATTATGATGGGGCTCATATTATCGGTACGGAAAACGTATAAAAAATATATGTTTTCAGTTAAGTAAAAAAGCTAGTTCGTGTAAAAACGAACTAGCTTTTTTACATATATGCCCTTAAACGTTGCAAACTAAGACAGAATAGCAGTTTGAGACGGGTAAGGAGTGCAAAGTGATGCATATGCATATTTTTGAAGGAGCACGGCATCTATCTAATGGTGAATGGGTTATTCGAGCTATCATAGCATACATATTTTTAATATTAGTTGCGAAAGCGATGGGACAAAGGTCCATCGCACAACTTCGTTTTTTAGATGTCGTATTAGTATTATTGCTTGGTGGGAATATTTCTAACGCATTATCTGATGAAAAAGTGGGGTTACTCGGCTCGATGATTACAACGTTCATACTCGTTGTACTTCACATTATAAGCTCAGTCTTAATGTTGAAATGGGATAGATGGAGACGATTTTTAGAGCCAGCACCTATTATTCTTATACACAATGGTTCCATTGATTTTAGCAATTTGAAAAAAGCGAGAATTACGGTGGAATATTTATTTTCGGAAATTCGTATGCGAAATGTGAGCGATATTCAAACGATTAAATTAGCATTGTGGGAAGCGAATGGTGTTGTTTCTATATTTCAGTATCCAGAATATGAAGCAGTTTCGCGGCTTGATCTGAAAGTGGCGGGAAGAAGATCTCCAGTTTCTTTTGTATTAGTAAAGGATGGGAGGATTCAGCAAGATGTTCTAGCTTTAGTAGGAAAAACAGAAGAGTGGGCGAAAGAGTGTTTAGAGAAGAGTGCAGAAATCGAATCCATTATGTTAGCTACAGTAGATGAAGCGCATAAAATAAATGTTTTGTTAAAAAAATGAAAAATATACGCATTTTGTCGTTTCATACATATGATACAATAGTGTGGACAACGAAAAAGGAGGGATACGATGGGATATGTAGAGGAATTACGAAAAGTAGTTGGTCATCGCCCTTTAATTTTAGTTGGTGCTGTTGTACTCGTTATAAATGAAAGTGGATATGTATTATTACAGCAAAGAACAGAGCCGTACGGAAAATGGGGGTTGCCTGGCGGGCTAATGGAGCTTGGTGAATCACCAGAAGAAACAGCTTACCGTGAAGTATATGAAGAGACAGGAATAGAAGTAAAGAACCTCCGATTAATCAATGTATTTTCTGGAGCGAACTATTTTTCAAAATTAACAAACGGTGATGAGTTTCAATCCGTAACGACAGCCTATTATACCGATGAATACGAAGGGAATTTTGTTATGAATAAAGAAGAAGCGGTTCAGCTTAAATTCTTCCCGGTAACAGAGCTACCTGATTATATTGTAGGATCGCATAAAAAAATGATTACGGAGTATATAAAGGCTATGGGAAATAAGATATAATATAATGAAAGAGATACAAAAACACAGTTCTGGTCGGTAGTCCAGACGCATGATTTCATGTCAGTAACCTTCCCCTCCGGGATGTCCAGTATTTCTAATTTTTTTAAAGGAGGGGCTGTCAATGGATTTGACAGTATATCACGATGGTCAATTTTTCATAGGAATTATTATGCATAAAGAAAAAGGGAAATTGTATGGAGCAAGGTATATTTTTGGAATGGAACCTTCAGATGAAGAAGTACTTATATTTGTGAATGGTCCAATGTTAGCATATTTCCAGCACGTTGCAAAATGCGGTGTGGAAGTGAAAGAAAAACAGCGTCCCAAAAATATAAAACGTATCATACGACAAGCGGCAAAAGAAGTAAATGTAAAACGTTTTACTAAGGCACAAGAAGCGATTAGTTTATCTTATGAATTGTATAAACAAGAAAAGAAAGTGCAGTCTAAAGAGAAGCGAGAAGCTGAAAAACAAAGAAGACGTTTAATTAAAGTACAAAAAGCAAAGCAAAAGCATCGTGGCCATTAAAAAAAGGTGTTAGAGCAAGGGCTCTAACACCTTTTCTATGCCTAAATACAAGTAAACTTACTTGTATTTCATAAACATTAACTGGTAAGATACAAATAGGTAGAATTAGAGGAGGGAAAAGATTGATTAACTTTAACTTTTTTATGAATGATGTTGTCCGTCAAGCGCGTGAAGAGATTGTCTCTGCGGGATATACAGAATTGACGACACCAGAAGCAGTCGAAGAAGCATTTAAAAGAAATGGTACAACACTTGTAATGGTAAACTCTGTATGTGGTTGTGCAGGTGGCATTGCTCGTCCTGCTGCTGCACATTCCGTACATTATGATAAACGCCCTAACCACCTTGTAACAGTATTTGCGGGTCAAGATAAAGAAGCAACAGCAAGAGCTCGTGAATATTTTGAAGGATATCCACCTTCATCTCCATCATTTGCGTTATTGAAAGATGGAAAAATTGTAACGATGGTAGAACGTCATGAAATTGAAGGTCATGAACCAATGCAAGTAATTGCAAAACTACAATCTTATTTCGAAGATAATTGCGAAGAACTATAAGGAAGAAAAAAAGGCGGTACGTCCACAATCAAGTGGGTGTACCGCCTTTTTTATTTAGTTTTTAAAATAATTAAACATGCAGGAAGTTGTTGTTTTATGCATGTTTTTATGCATTGGCGACAGCTTTAATGCTGTTCTTTTATTTATTTTTATTTTAAATATTGCATAAAAATGAAAGTGCTGATACAATACAAACATCGAATAAATATTCTATTAAACTTTTAAATATACATTATTAGGGGGAAGAAAGATGAAGAAGTTATTATCAATATCATTTGCACTTATTTTAATTGTAAGTATGTTCAGTGCTTGTAGTAATGGGGAAGAAAAGGCGAATGGCAAAAATAAAAAAGTACTCGTTATGGGGACTTCAGCAGACTATAAACCGTATGAATACGTGGAAGCTTCAAAAAGTGATGAAATTATCGGCTTTGATGTTGATATTGCCAAATATATCGGAAAAGAACTTGGATACGAAGTGAAAGTGAAAGACATGGATTTCGGCGGATTATTAGCATCTCTTAATTCAGGAAAAGTTGATTTCGTTATGGCAGGTATGACGCCAACTGCAGAGCGTAAAAATAATGCTGATTTCACAGATATATATTTTGTTGCTAAAAATATGATCGTTTCAAAAAAGGGTTCTAATATTAAATCGTTAGAAGATTTAAAAGGGAAAAAAGTAGGGGTACAAACAGGGTCAATTCAAGAAGAAAAGGCAAAAGAATTTCAGAAACAAGTCGATTTCAAAGCTGAGGGACGTGACCGTATACCAGAAATCGTACAAGAAATTAAAGCTGGTCGTTTTGATGCTGCAATTATAGAAGACACGGTTGCAAAAAATTATTTAGAAAAAATGAAAGAACTACAAGGAATTGAAATTCAAGAAGCTCCAGAAGAAGTAGGGGCAGCAATTGCTCTTTCAAAAAATAGTGATAAAACAGAAGAATTTAATAAAGTAATTAAGAAAATGCAAGAAAATGGAGAGATGGATAAATTAGTTAAGAAATGGTTTGGCAGCGGAAAATAAGCTGCCTTTCACTTTTCTGTGAGGGGAATGAAAAGGATGAATTTGGATTTTTCGGCAATTACGCCTTCAATACCATATATATTAAAGGGCTTAGAAGTTACATTAAAAATTGTAGCTGCATCAGCTTTAGCAGGATTTATTTTAGGGACGTTATTAGCACTTTGCAAAATTGCTAGAATACGAGCATTAAATATTGCAGCAGATATATATACTTCAATATTTCGTGGTACACCACTAGTATTACAATTAATGATTATTTATTTCGGTGTTCCGCAAATGATTGGATATGAGATACCAGCCTTTTTAGCAGCTGTACTTGCATTTAGTTTAAATTCAGGTGCATATATGTCAGAAGTAATTCGTGCCGGCATTCAAGCGGTTGATAAAGGACAAACAGAAGCAGCTATGGCTTTAGGGATTCCTTACGGGAAAATGATGAAAAATATTATTTTTCCTCAAGCTTTAAAAAATATATTACCAGCACTTGTAAATGAATTTGCGACTCTTACGAAAGAATCGGCTGTAGTAACTGTAATTGGAGCCACAGATTTAATGCGCCGTGCTTATATTGTAGGCGGTGAAACGTTTAAATATCTTGAACCATTACTGTTTGTTGGACTTATTTATTATATGTTAGTCATTATTCTTACATTAGTCGGGAAAGCCATTGAAGGGAGAATGAAGAAAAGTGATTAAAGTTGAAAACCTTCATAAGTCATTTGGAAAAAATGAAGTATTAAAAGGAATTACAACAACGATTGAAAAAGGAGAAGTTGTTGCAATTATCGGACCGTCTGGATCTGGAAAGTCAACGTTTTTACGCTGTATGAATGTACTAGAAGCACCGACAAATGGTCAAATTTGGATTGGAACGGAAGAAGTAACGAATCCGAAAACAAATATTATGCATGTTCGTGAAAATGTCGGAATGGTATTTCAACATTTTCACTTATTCCCTCATATGACTGTATTAGAAAATATTACGTATGCTCCTATCAATGTAAAAGGAGTAACGAAGCAAGTGGCTGAGAAAAAGGCTCAGGAACTTTTGGATAAAGTAGGACTGCTTGATAAGAAAGATTCATATCCAAATCGTCTTTCAGGAGGACAAAAGCAACGTGTAGCAATTGCAAGAGCGTTAGCGATGGAACCGGAAGTTATGTTATTTGATGAACCGACCTCTGCGCTAGATCCAGAAATGGTGAAAGAAGTGTTAGAAGTTATGAAATCATTAGTTACGACAGGAATGACGATGGCAATCGTTACACATGAAATGGGATTTGCAAAAGAAGTAGCAGATCGTGTTCTCTTTTTAGATGGTGGAAAGCTCGTAGAAGATAGTAATCCGGAAGAGTTTTTTACAGCACCAAAAAGTGACCGTGCAAAAGAATTTTTGCAAAAGATATTGTAATATGTGAAGGGTACGTGAATAATAGGTAGAAAAGGATGACATTGCGTCATCCTTTTTTTATACTATTTTTAAATACGTTTATACATATAGGAGTAATGATATGCTTAAAATTGGATATAGAACAGTGAAAACAGCGCTTGGAACGGGTGCTGCAGTTTTTATTGCTCAGCTATTAGGATTAGAATTTTATAGTTCAGCTGGTATTTTAGTCATTTTATGCGTGCAAAATACGAAACGAAAATCAGTTCAAGTATCGTTGCACCGTTTTTTAGCTTGTGTATTATCAATGGTATTTGCGTTTTGTATTTTTGAAACGATTGGTTATACACCACTAGCGATTAGCGTATTACTGCTTACCTTTATTCCAACTGCAGTTATGTGCAAAATTCAAGAAGGGATTGTCACGAGCTCGGTTATCGTTATGCATCTGTATTCATTAAAGCAAATTACATGGTCTATAGTTGGTAATGAAATTGCTATATTAACGATTGGAATTAGTGTTGCTTTATTAGTAAACATGTACATGCCAAGCAGTGAGAATAAACTGAAAGAGTATCAAGGAAAAATAGAAGAGCATTTCAGAACGATTTTGTTTGAAATGGTCGTTTATTTACGGAATCGAGATAGTAATTGGAGTGGGGCCGAATTAATTGAAACAGAAATGATGCTGAAAGAAGCGAAAGATTTATCATTTAAAAAACTTGAGAATGAATTTATGCGTGAAGATGACTATTATTATCGGTATTTTGATATGCGTATGCAACAATTTGAAATTTTGGAGCGCATGATACCATTAGCTGCATCACTATCTTGGACGTATGAACAAGCTGATATGATTGCAGACGTAATTGAAAATATAGGGAATTCTATTCGACCTGAAAGTACAGGGGTCATTTCGTTAAGACAACTTCAAGAAATGCGAGAAGTATTTAGAGAAATGCCTTTACCAGTCTCGCGAGAAGAATTTGAAATACGTGCAAAACTTGTTCAACTTGTTTATGAGATGGAGCAATATTTACTCATTAAAAGTCGTTTTAGGGGAAAGGATAATATAAAAGAACTTATTTAGAAGGTAGGAACTATATATGCCGTATCTTCTTTCTTTATTATTATGTCTTTCTCTATCACCGATCTGGCCTCTTGGTGATAACCCACGTGCTGGAGATCCTTTTATAATTGTAAATAAAGCAACGAATAAACTAGCTTACATCGATGATGGGAAGATCCAAAAGGTTTTTCCAGTAGCGACAGGAAAAACAAATGAATTAACCCCAGAAGGAACCTTTGACATTGTATTGAAGGCGAAGGATCCCTATTATATTGCGAAGGATATTCCTGGGGGCTCTCCAAAAAATCCACTTGGATCGAGGTGGATGGGATTTAATGCAAGAGGAACGGATGGAAGTAAGTATGGGATACACGGGACAAACCAGCCTAGTTCAATTGGAAAATATATTTCGCAAGGATGTATAAGAATGAAGAAACATGATGTGGAATATTTGTTTGATCGTATTCCAATTGGAACAAAAGTATCGATTGTGAAATCGAAAAAAACATTTCAGCAATTGGCGAAGGAAAAAGGGGCCATAGTATTTGGAAAAGTCAACGAAACGGTTGGCTTTTTCTTTTATTATAAGTTGTCTTGACATGTGTACATAACCATGCGTTAATGAGAATATATAAAGATAATTGAGTAAAGGGGTTGCTCATATGTATTTAAATCCAAAAATTTCTTACATGCAGTTTTGTGTTGGTTTTCTATTTGTTATTACATTCATATTGGCAACTTTTAATATATGTTCTTACGTTGTAGCGATTGTATTTATGGCATTACTCAATCTTACTTTTGTTATTGGGGCATTTCAGCAGAAACAATATACAAGTTTTGTAATAGCACTTGTAATGGCCTTTTCCTTTAGCATTGTAGCAATTGTAATATATATAAAATAAAATGTTCATTACAAGATAGACTATCTCGATTTCGAGATGGTCTATTTTGTATGTGTAAGCAGTAAAAAAAGGACGAGTGAATCGTCCTTTTTACCAAAACATACTTGCGCCAGTAAGTAATGTTGTTACAAGCATAGAAATTAACATTATATAAACCATAATTTTTTGAGCTTTTTTATGCATCGTTAAACCTCCTTGCAAATCAGTACAATTTCATTGTAACGAGAAATGAAATTGTGGACAAGGGGAGAGAAAGGACAAAATTCGGGAAGGGGGTGCAAAATATTACAGGGAATTTGAGCATACGTAGAGAATATGTTAAAAGATAGATTATTAATTTTTTGTTATGCAAGCTGAAGAATGGAGATACAATGATGAAAATATACGAGACAGATCGTTTACATTTAAGAGAAATTGATGAGTCGTATGCGGAAAAAGTTCTTCAATATTACGACAAAAATCGTGAATTTTTAAAAGCGTGGGAAGAGTATAGACCGGAGGGTTTTTTCACGTTAGATTATCAAAAGAAAAAGTTACAAAAGGATAGAAAAGAGTTCGCGGAAGGCAAGATTATCAGGCTTTGGATTTTTAAAAAGGGTGATGATACAAAAATTATTGGATGTATTTCATTTAATCTAATTGTTCGCGGAATTTATCAATCTTGTGTACTCGGTTATAAATTAGATAAGGAAGAATTGAATAAAGGTTACACAACAGAAGCGCTTAGAAAAGCAATTCAAGTTACCTTTGAAGAATTTCATTTACATCGTATAGAAGCACCAATTATGCCACGAAATTTAGCATCTATACAAGTAGTGACGAAGATAGGATTTCAATATGAAGGTGTATCTCGAAAAATGCTAATGGTAAATGGCATCTGGGAAGATCATATGCGCTGGGTATTGTTAAACGAGTAATAGAAGGCAGATGGGTATCTAGATGTGTTAACCATCTGTTTTTTGTCTTGTATTTCGAAACTTTTGCGAAATTCTGTTATAATTAATGTTGTTACATACATAATGGTAGTGCAGGAGGCGCAGTCTTATGATTAATCAAGAACGTTTAGTAAATGAATTTATGGAGTTAGTACAAGTAGATTCTGAAACGAAATTTGAAGCAGAAATTTGCAAAGTGTTAACAGAGAAATTTACTGTTTTAGGTGTAGAAGTATTTGAGGATGACACGATGGGTGTGACTGGTCATGGTGCAGGTAACTTAATTTGTACTTTACCAGCAACAAAAGACGGTGTTGATACAATTTATTTCACTTCTCATATGGATACAGTAGTTCCTGGTAATGGAATTAAGCCTTCTATTAAAGATGGATATATCGTATCAGATGGTACTACAATTTTAGGAGCCGATGACAAAGCTGGATTAGCATCTATGTTTGAAGCGATTCGTGTCTTAAAAGAGAAAAACATTCCTCATGGTAAAATTGAATTTATTATTACAGTTGGAGAAGAATCTGGTCTTATTGGCGCAAAAGCGTTAGACCGCGAGCGCATTACAGCAAAATATGGTTATGCATTAGATAGTGATGGAAAAGTTGGTGAAATTGTAGTTGCAGCGCCAACACAAGCGAAAGTGAATGCGATTATTCGCGGGAAAACAGCTCATGCTGGCGTAGCACCAGAAAAAGGTGTATCTGCAATTACTATCGCAGCAAAAGCAATCGCAAAGATGCCACTTGGTCGTATCGATTCTGAAACAACTGCAAATATTGGACGTTTTGAAGGTGGTACACAAACAAATATCGTTTGCGATCATGTTCAAATCTTTGCAGAAGCTCGTTCTTTAATAAATGAGAAAATGGAAGCACAAGTTGCAAAAATGAAAGAAGCATTTGAAACAACTGCAAAAGAAATGGGTGGTCATGCAGACGTTGAAGTAAACGTTATGTATCCAGGATTTAAGTTTGCTGCTGGCGATCACGTTGTAGAAGTTGCGAAACGTGCAGCTGAAAACATTGGTCGTACGCCTTCTCTTCACCAAAGTGGTGGCGGAAGTGATGCGAACGTAATCGCAGGACATGGTATCCCAACAGTTAACTTAGCAGTTGGTTATGAAGAAATTCATACAACAAATGAAAAAATTCCTGTTGAAGAATTAGCGAAAACAGCAGAATTAGTTGTAGCTATTATTGAAGAAGTAGCGAAGTAAGTAATAAAAAAAGACGCGTGAACCAATTATGGTTTACACGTCTTTTTTTTATTTTGATTCAATTGCTTTCACAAGGCGGATAAGCCAATATAAGAAGACCCACGGAAGTACATAAGTTGTTGTAAAACGTATGAAATGAGAGAAGATTCCTAAAGCGTAAATGTTAATGTTAAAAAGGGGAAGTAACAAATAATTAATCGCAAGGATTACTATAATAATAATAAATACATAATTGAGTTTATTATGTTGTTTCATAACGATTCATCTCCTTTACAATAATATCCATTTGTTACGTACAGTATAACAAAAAATAGATAGAGAAAAGCCCATAATTATTATAAAGTGTAAAGAAATTTGATATAATGAAGGAACAAATGTTCTTTGAGGGGTGAGTAGTATGCGAGAAATGTATCCGAAAAATGGTCGTGTCATTTTACATGTAGATATGAATTGCTTTTTCGCATCTGTTGAAATTGCTCATGACCCATCATTACAAGGAAAGCCATTAGCGATTGCGGGGAATGAAAAAGAGAGAAAAGGGATTATCATAACATGTAGTTATGAGGCGAGAGAATATGGAATACGTACGACGATGCCTCTATGGGAAGCGAAGCGATTATGCCCGCAATTAGTTGTGAGGCACCCTAATTTTACATTATATCGAGAAGCTTCATTTCAAATGTTTCAAATTCTTTCCCGTTTTACAGAAAAAATACAACCGTTTTCTATAGATGAAGGGTATTTAGATATTACAGATTGCTATGCGCTCGGTTCGCCTCTTGAAATAGCGAAGATGATTCAACAAGCGTTACTAACAGAGTTACAGCTTCCATGTAGCATTGGGATTGCCCCAAACCTTTTCCTAGCAAAGACTGCTTCAGATATGAAAAAACCTCTTGGAATTACAGTACTTCGAAAACGTGATATCCCAGAAATTATTTGGCCACGATCAGTTGCAGAGATGCATGGAATCGGAGAGAAAACAGCTGAAAAACTAAAAGACATTCATATACATACAATTGAACAGTTAGCAAAAGGAGACGAGCATATCATTCGCGCTAAAATTGGAAAGCACGGTGTTGATTTACAAAAACGTGCAAAAGGTATGGATGACAGGGAAGTTGATCCGAATCAAATGGGACAACATAAAAGCGTTGGAAATTCGATGACTTTCTCAAAGGATATGGACGAAGAAAAAGAATTACTTGATATGTTAGAAAGATTATCGAAATCAGTAAGCAAAAGGCTACAAAAACGAACTCTCGTTAGTTATAACATTCAAATTATGATTAAATACCATGATCGTCGCACGGTAACACGGAGTAAACGATTGAAAAATGCAATATGGGAAGAACGGGTTATTTTCCAATCAGCATCACGTTTATGGAAGCGACACTGGGATGGTGATTCTGTTCGTCTGTTAGGTGTTACAGCTACTGAATTAGAGTGGAAGACAGAATCAGTGAAACAGTTAGATTTGTTTTCATTCGAAGAAGATGCGAAAGAAGAGCCGTTACTTGCTGTTATTGATCAAATTAATGAAAAGTATGGAACACCTCTTTTACAGAGAGGTAGTCAATTATTGCGTAAGCAAGAAAAGTCGTTTCAGCAAAAATTAGAAAATAAGTTTATGTAGAAGGTTTTAGAGATTTAAACCCTTCTTTTTTAGCCCCATACTAAGTTGAAACAAAAAGATTGAATGAGTATGGATTACTTTTAGTTATTCCTAGCGGTTGATAATAACTTGAAAATAAAACAGAAGGTGTCATGAATATTAAATCTTCTGTTTTATTCATGACACCTTTATGATTTAACTTGCTTCTAAGTCTAGTGTTGTCTTCCACCCCGCGGCAGTAACACCAGATTCTAAAAGCATTCTACTTACTATTTTTTCAATTAAGACAGCTGCATTTGTATTGCAATGTAATGTAGCTTGTATACATACTTTTTGGTTAGAATCAACGTCTTCACTGTACAATTCTTTTAAACCGATACCTTCAGAACTTACCATGTGCATGAGAAGAAAACGAATATGTGCTTCATTTTCTTCTGAACAAGTAAGAGAAAGTAAGTAGTTTGTTTGCTCGGGTAAATCTTCTTTTGATTTATTATTCATAAATAGAGCGATTGGGCGTAGTAGTATATTTGCTAGTAAGACGCCGGCTGCACCTAGCATAGCTGCAACGAGGAAGCCAGCACCTGTAAGAGTACCAACAGCAGCTGCACACCATAAAGTTGCCGCTGTATTTAACCCTCTAATACTAAAACCGTCACGAATAATAACACCGCCTCCTAAAAAGCCAATACCACTAACAACTTGAGCGGCGATGCGTGATGGACTAGCATCATGATCAAGCATGACGGATAATAAAACAAATATACAGGCGCCAAGTGATACGAGAGCATTTGTCCGCAAACCAGCCATTCGATGTCTCCATTGTCTTTCCATTCCGATGCAAGCTCCTACAATAATTGCTATAAATAACCTTAATACGATGTCATACCATATCATCATGGTCACCTCCATACATATAAGTACATGTTATATTTTTTGAGAATGAGTGAGAAATACCCACTCATTCTCATTTTTACAACCAGCTATGGAATTTTTTAATATAAAGCTTTTTCAGGAATTGTGTTAAGAAAGCATAGCCTAATAATATTCCTATGAGCCACGGGAAATAGCTTAGTGGTAATGCTTGTAAACCAATTGCTGCACCAAGTGGTGAGAATGGAATGTAAATTCCGATTGCCATAATACAAGCGGTTAATACAAGAACTGGTATTGATGCTGTACTTTGAATAAACGGAATTTTCTGTGTTCTAATCATGTGGACAATTAATGTTTGAGTTAGTAACCCGACGACAAACCAACCAGATTGGAATAGCGATTGTTCTCCAGGTGTATTTGCACCGAATACATTCCACATGACAACGAATGTGATAATATCGAATATAGAGCTAATTGGACCGATGCAAATAATGAAGTTACGCAAGTTTGCAGTATCCCATTTTCTAGGCTTCTCTAGAAATTCGTTATCCATTTTATCCCATGGGATTGAAAGCTGTGAAATATCATAAAGTAAGTTTTGAATTAAGAGATGAATTGCAAGCATCGGTAAAAATGGAATGAAAGCACTTGCTATTAATACACTAAATACATTTCCGAAGTTAGAGCTCGCCGTCATTTTGATATATTTTAAAATATTGCCGAACGTAGTACGTCCCTCTAAAATACCTGCTTCTAATATAGTTAAACTTTTTTCGAGTAAAATAATATCAGAAGATTCTTTTGCGATATCGGTAGCGGTATCAACAGATATTCCAACGTCAGCTTCACGTAATGCCACGGCATCGTTAATGCCATCGCCCATGTAACCTACAGTATGACCATTACCTTGTAATACGTGAATAATACGAGATTTTTGCATTGGATTTAGTTTTGCGAACACTGTTGTTTCTTCTGCCAGTTTTGCTAATACTTTATCTGGTAAAGAATCGATTTCGTAACCGAGGACAGGCTCTCCTATATTTAATCCAACGTCTTTACAAACCTTTCTTGTAACAATTTCGTTATCACCAGTTAAGATTTTCACTTGTACGCCGTGTTTTTGCAATGCTTGAATTGCAGAAGCAGCAGATGGTTTTGGTGGATCTAAAAAGCCGATATATCCAGTAAGGATCATAGCGGATTCATCTTGTACTGCATAAGCTTTATGATAAGGTTTGTTATCTTTCTTGTATGCTACAGCGATGACACGCATTCCTTCACTATTTAAAGTTTCGCTAAGATGTTTTACATTTGCTCTCATTTCTTCAGTGAGAGGGACAATTTGCCCATCAACTTCAGTGTAATTACAAATTGATAAAATTTCTTCTACGGCACCTTTACAAACCATTGTATGTTCACCTGAAATATCTTTCACGATGACAGACATACGACGACGAGCAAAATCGAATGGAATTTCATCTAGCTTTTGAAAAGCTGATGGATCAAATTTATGGTTTTCCTCTGTATGTTCAATAACAGCTTTATCTATTAAATTTTTCAATCCCGTTTGATAGAAGCTATTTAAATAGGCAAAGTGTAATACACGATCGCATTCATTTCCGTTAGGATCTAAATGACGAACTAGGACAACTTTATCTTCTGTTAAAGTTCCAGTTTTATCTGTGCAAAGAATGTTCATAGCACCTAAGTTTTGAATAGAGTTGAGCTGTTTTACAATTACTTTTTGTTTAGACATGTTAACGGCACCTTTAGCTAAATTAGCAGTTACAATCATTGGCAGCATTTCAGGTGTAAGACCAACTGCAACAGCAATAGCAAAGAAGAAAGCTTCTTGCCAATCTCCTTTTGTGAATCCATTAATGAGAAGGACAATGGGTGCCATAATAAGCATGAATGTGATTAAGAGCCAACTTACTTTGTTTACGCCTTTATCAAAGCTTGTTTCTGCACGTTTTCCGATAACCTTTTTTGCTAAAGAGCCGAAATACGTATCCGTACTAGTTGAGACAACAACAGCTTTTGCGCTACCGCTAACAATATTTGTACCCATAAAGCAAAGGTTTTCCATATCGAGCGGATTGTAATTTTTTTTCATGTTTTTCGGTAATATATGTTTATTTTCCGTATGGTAGCAGTTTTCGTATTTTTCTACAGGAAGTGCTTCCCCGGTTAAAGAAGACTGATTAACAAATAAATCTTTTGCGGATAAAATACGCACATCAGCTGGCACGATATCACCAGCTGAAAGTGAAATAATATCGCCAGGTACAAGTTCTTCAATTGGAATTTCTGTTGTGTAATTTCGATTTAAATTTGTTACGTTTTTTGTTTCGTGTACAAATCCATCTATTCTAAAGACACTCGCAGTTGTTCGAACCATAGCCTTTAACTTATCCGCCGCTTTCTGAGAGCGGAATTCTTGTAAAAAGCGAATCGTTGCACTTAGCAGTACCATTACAGATACGACAATTGTTCCTTGTATATCATCTGTGAAAAAAGAGAGTGCTCCAAGAGCTAACAAAACAAAAATAAATGGATTTTTAAATGCCAGCAGAAATTGAATATACCATGGCAATGTTTTATTATGAGCAATTTCGTTCGGACCGTATAAAGAAAGTCTACGAGACGCTTCTTGTTTAGAGAGACCATCTTGTGTTGTTTCTAAGAGTTTTAACGCAGAGTTTACATCCTGTGTTGCAACTTCCACTAATAATTCGTTATTTGCTTTCATGCTATCTTGATCGTAAGCATGCTTTGTTTCTTGTCTTTGTAAATTTAACATTGGTAGTTCCTCCTCTTTCATGAAGGAGGAAACAATCTGTTACTCGACTATTTAAAATTGGGAGGAACAGCTTCTTTCCTACCTACATGGTGAAATATTAACGTAAAACATATGGGTATCTGGGCCGAATCATCACTTGCCACTGTTCCTCACCTCCGTACAATTAGTAGTTTCTGAATATGCTATGTTTGTTTCATAGTAAGGTGCATAAAGACATAAAAAAGACCTTTACTCAAAACGAGTAAAGGTCTGAATTCGTAGTCAAAAAGAGTCAACAACAAAGACTGTTAGTAAACATAGATAAAAACAGTTTTTGTGTATGACAAAACATACGCACCTCTCCCTCGTTGAGTTTTAGCACTGTATAGCATAGGTACTGAAACCAGCTACGTTAAGAAAGGCCTTCATTCCGACCTTTCCTGTTGACCCATTGGCGTCTCTCGACATTTTTGGGCAGCAGCGTTTCTCTATACAGGAGCCTCACCTAACAGAGACCATATTCAATTACAAGTTGAATGTTAGCACTGTAAAATCGTAGTGTCAATATCTTTTTAATCTATTTTTTCGAAAAATCAAATAGATTTATGATGGCTATATAGTAGGAAATAAGCGGAGTTTTTGAAATAAGGCGGGAAAATAAATACTTTAATGAACATAAATAAAAAGCACTGTAATCAGTGCTTTTTTATTTTAGATTATGAGATTGTAGCATTTTCAAAAATAACAATTTCTGAACTGTTTGTTGTTGAAACGCGTTGTGCGTAATATGTTAAAGCTGAAGAAATATATGTTGGTAACGAATCATTTGTATGTGTTGTTGTATATTCATGGATTAATTCTTTTAAAGTCGTCCATTCTAATTGTGCTGGGTGATCAGAAACGAAAGAACTTACCCAGCGATCAAATGAAGATGAAAAATCAGTTTGTAAACGAAATGCTTCTTTCATAATAAAACGCTCCCTTAAAATGTAGTATAATCATTTTAACATAAAACACGAATGATTACTAAGTTTTTTGATTATAACGTTCGTGTTATATAGTTGTCTAGATGATTGGTTATGTAAATTCGATTTGCCATTTGAAATAACATTCCGTAAGATGAAAGATAGATTATATAAAGAGCTGGAGGAAAGAAAGTGGAATTTGTATTTTTAGGAACTGGTGCAGGTGTTCCTTCGAAAGGAAGGAATGTTTCAGCAATTGCTCTGCAATTGCTAGAAGAACGAGGACAGACTTGGTTATTTGATTGTGGCGAGGCGACGCAACATCAAATATTACATACATCAGTACGTCCACGCCGCATTGAAAAAATATTTATTACGCATTTACATGGTGATCATATTTTTGGGTTGCCTGGTTTATTAGGAAGCCGTTCGTTTCAAGGAGGGACTACACCTTTAACAGTGTATGGACCAAAAGGAATTAAACAATTTATTGAAGTGGCATTATCAGTAAGTACGACACATGTTAAATATCCGCTTGAAATCGTTGAGATTACGGAAGAAGGTATTGTGTTTGAGGATAATGAATTTTGTGTAGAAACAAAAAGGTTATCACATGGAATTGAATGTTTCGGATATCGAATTGTAGAGAAAGATATACAGGGAGCTCTTTTAGTGGATAAGTTACTGGGAATGGGTGTGAAACCTGGTCCAGTTTTTAAACGCTTAAAAGATGGTGAAGTAGTTGAATTAGAGAATGGCACAGTGTTAGATGGAAAAGATTTTATTGGCCCGCCTCAAAAAGGAAGAGTTATTACAATTTTAGGCGATACACGATATTGCGAAGCGAGTAGAGAGCTTGCGCAAGATGCTGACGTACTTGTTCATGAAGCAACTTTTGCGGCAGAAGATGAACAACAAGCGTATGATTATTTTCATTCCACATCTAAGCAAGCTGCGAGTATTGCACTTCAGGCAAATGCAAAACGCTTAATATTGACTCATATTAGTTCTCGTTATCAAGGAGATACATATAAGGAATTATTGAAAGAGGCAAGAGAGCTATTTTCTAATACAGAAATAGCTACGGATTTAAAATCATTTCCAGTAGACAGATAATAATGTTGTGAAAAAATGGTGACGATAGGTTGCCATTTTTTTTATTTCTAAAAAAAATTAAAAATAAAACTGTTATCATTTTATTTTTATATAGGATGACACAGAAAGTTTTAATGATGTGAAGATATAGGGTAAAAATACATAATACCGATTATTTAGAAAAACTGTTATATAAGTCAGACGACATACGAGTGGTACAAGTAGCAAAAATGGATTTTTATTCAGAACTTTTAAAATTCATTAAAAGTAAGCGTTTTATTAAAAACAAGCTATAATGAGGGCAGATTATAATTTATTGTAGGCTACATGCGTTTTAGCCATTTGTCATAACAAGTGAAGTTGACTAAATCGTGAGAGAGCAACATGGAAATTATAATAGGAAGGATATTACTATTATTTGTACTAAGTCTTTTTTCACTTTTTAGCTTTAAAACATCAAAAGGTATGAAAGCAATGGGAGTTTCACTTGTTTATGCTATGCTTGTAAGGGGTTCTGTGTTAAACTTTGGATTGCTACCAGACTTTATTATGGACTATCTTATATTATTTTTAAATGCAGGTAATGCTAAGTTTCTTATTTATTATTATAACTGGTATTATTTCAGGATATATTGCTTCACTGTTATTCAAAAACTATCCAATTCTTACAGCGGAACAAATTCGTGGTACGACTGGAACAGCAACCGATTCGGTAGCTTAATAGAATAGTAAATAATTTTTTCATAGAGGTTTAGGGGGAGTTATGATGAAGTATCGCTCAGTGTTTGATATTATTGGTCCGGTTATGATTGGTCCATCAAGTTCACATACAGCAGGCGCGGCAAGAATGGGGCAAGTTGCTCGTCAGCTGTTTCGTCATGAACCAGAGAGAGTTAGCATTTCATTATATGGTTCATTTGCAAAAACATACCGTGGTCACGGTACGGATGTAGCGCTAATCGGTGGAATACTAGGATTTGAAACAGATGATTTACGTATTCCAAGTGCGTTAGATATTGCAAAAGAACGCGGGATTGAAGTGGAATTCATTGAAGAAGATGCAAATGCTCCGCATCCAAATACAGCGAAAATTCGTCTGTATAAAGGTGAAGAGGAAATTGAAGTTGTTGCTTGCTCAATTGGTGGCGGTAAAATTGAAGTTGTAGAATTAAACGGATTCGATCTTCAATTAACAGGCACGAGTCCAGCACTACTTATTGTAAATAACGATCGCTTTGGTGCTATCGCAGCTGTAGCTTCAATCCTTGCTAAGCATGAGATTAACATAAGTACAATGAGTGTTTCTCGTAAAGAAAAAGGAAGAAGAGCGCTTATGGTCATTGAAACAGATGAATTATTAGCAGATGAAGTAATTGCGGAAATAAATGGGCAACAAAATATTTGTCAAGTAACTATTATGGATTAATTGCAGGGGGGACACACCATGTTTCGGAACGCAGCGGAACTAGTGGCGCAAGCTAAAGAGCAAAATGTAAAAATCGCAGAAATTATGATTCAATGTGAAATGCAAACAAGAAATATCTCACGTGAAGAAGTAATTGCTGGAATGGAAAAGAACTTAGTCGTGATGGAACAAGCAGTAGAACGCGGTATTCGTGGTGTGAAATCACCGACTGGTTTAACTGGCGGGGATGCTGTGAAAGTCCAAGCGTATATGCAGAGTGGAAAAGGCTTATCTGGAGATACGATTTTGGACGCAGTGAGTAAAGCTGTTGCGACAAATGAAGTAAATGCGGCGATGGGAATTATTTGTGCAACACCAACAGCAGGGTCTGCTGGAACAGTGCCAGGTGTACTGTTTGCACTGCAAGAAAAATTACAGCCGACACGCGAAGAAATGATTGAATTTTTATTTACAGCAGGAGCTTTCGGTATGGTTGTTGCGAATAATGCTTGTATTTCTGGCGCGGCAGGTGGTTGCCAAGCTGAAGTAGGTTCAGCAAGTGGAATGGCAGCTGCAGCAGCAGTTGAGATGGCTGGTGGAACACAAGATCAAGCAGCTACAGCGATGGCGATTTCATTAAAGAATATGCTTGGTTTAGTATGTGATCCTGTTGCAGGGCTTGTAGAAGTACCTTGTGTAAAACGTAATGCAGCAGGAGCTGCGAATGCCATGATTTCAGCTGATTTATCATTAGCTGGTGTAACTAGTACAATTCCATGTGATGAAGTCATTGAGGCGATGTTTAGAATTGGACAAACGATGCCAGTAGCACTTCGTGAAACAGCAGAAGGTGGCCTTGCAGCAACACCGACAGGTCGTCGTTTGCAAGAAGAGATTTTTGGTAAGAGTAATAACTAAAAGCATATCATATGATTAAAGTAAAAACGGAGCTCAAATAAAGTTGAGCTCCGTTTTTTATTTTTCTTTTGCTATTTCTTCTAATGTTTTTCCAAGATCGTGTGATCGTTTCGTTGCTTGTGTAATACATGAGATTAATGCTTGTTGAAAATTATGCTCCTGTAATACTTCAATACCTGCTTCAGTTGTTCCGCCAGGAGAAGTAATTTCTTTTCGCAAAATAGAAGGGTGTTTTTCGCTTGCTTTTAGCATTTCAGCAGAACCAATCATCGTCTGAAGAATAAGAGATTTTGCAACATCTTCTTTTAAACCAATTTTTTTTGCTGCCTCTTCCAGTGCTTCTACCACGTAATAAATATAAGCTGGTCCACTTCCGGATAATGCAGTGATAGCATGCATATCTTCTTCTTCTACTACAGAGACGAGACCAATCGTTTCAAATAAAGATGTTGCAGTGCGAATATGTTCCTCTGTTGTGTGTTCTGAAGGTGAGATAGCGGTAGCGGATTTTAAAATGGCTGCAGATGTATTTGGCATTGCACGAATAATCGGAACGTCTTTTTGAAGTAGGTTTCTAATTGAATGAGTAGAAACACCTGCTAATAACGAAATAATAAGCAAGTCATTATTTATGTATTCTTTAAGAGGAATAACCGCTTCTGCGACATCTTTTGGCTTCATAGCTAGAAAAAGAATATTTGCATCAGCAAGTAATTCCTTTTTATTATGTGTACCTTTGACACCGTATTTTTTATGTAACTCCTGTAATCTTGTCTCGTTAGAACGATTACTTACAGTGACGTGTTCTCCCTTAACAACATTTGCGTTTAATAAGCCACCAATAATCGCTTCGGCAATAGAGCCTGCACCGAGAAAGGAAATGTTTTGCATAGACATGATGTGCCTCCTTTAAATTTGGTTAGAAATACTTATAAATGTACATACATTCGTTTTTTTATGGAAAAGACCTCTTTTTATCTGAAAATAATGACAAATTTATAGGGAAGTTGTAAACTGAAGAGGTATTCATTTTTGAACCGGAAAAAGACAGGGGGGGCTAAGCATGACGGCGATTCATCGAATGGAGATTCCTGTTCCATTTGCAGTTGAGACAGTGAATGTGTTTTTAGTTGAGGGAGAAACATTAACGTTAATTGATACAGGGACAAATACAGAAGAAGCAAAGAAAGCACTAGAAAGTCAATTAGGTGCATTAGGATATAAGATAGAAGATATTGAAACGGTAGTGATTACGCATCACCATGCGGATCATTGCGGACTTTTAAATACATTTTCTGAAAAAGTAAAGATTATCGGACATCCTTGGAATGAACCGTGGATTACACAGAATGCTGAATTTTTAAAGAGGTATCATGAATTTTTTAAAGAGACAGCCTTGCAGTTCGGCGTTCCAGCAGTATTTCTGAATGGTGAGGCGTTATTGACGACGAAGACACTTAAATATTCTTGTAATAGATCGTTAACACATACCGTGAGAGAGGGAGATCGTATAGATTCGTTACCTGGATTTATAGTGATTGAAACCCCGGGTCATGCTTCCACTCATATTTCATTATATAGAGAATCTGATGGAATATTAATTGGTGGGGATGCTCTCATTAGTCATATTTCTTCAAATCCAATATTAGAACCACCATATGAAGGGCAAACAGAAAGAGCGCATCCTTTATTGCAGTACAATCAAACGTTAAAACGTTTAAGTGAAATGAATATTTCACGGATTTTATCAGGGCATGGGGAAGATGTTCTGAATGTGAAACAACTTATTGAAACAAGATTACAAAAGCAAGAGACACGTGCTTTTAAAGTGCTTGAACTATTAAAGGAAAAGCCAATGACAGCATTTGAAGTGTGTGTAAAACTATTTCCGGTATTATATAAAGAGCAATTGCCACTTACTATCTCAGAAACTGTTGGACAATTAGACTTTTTAGCATATAATCAACAAGTGATGATTGATGAATCTTCACAACAATTGATTTATTATGCAAAGTAGGTGACAGCAATGACGGGACGTTTACAAGAAAAAGTAATCGTCATTACAGGTGCTTCTAGTGGAATTGGAGAGCAAGTTGCAATGCAGGTTGCAGAGCAAGGGGCGACGCCGGTATTAATGGCTCGAACAGAAGAGAAGCTACAAGCATTAGCAGACAAAATTAAAGTAACTTATAATACGCCTTGCTATTACTATGTATTAGATGTAAGTGAAGAAACGAAAGTACAATCTGTTTTTTCAAAGGTATTACAAGAAGTAGGACGTATTGATATATTGGTAAATAATGCTGGGTTTGGTATTTTTAAAACGTTTGAAGATGCTTCAATGGATGAAGTAAAGGATATGTTTCAAGTAAATGTATTTGGATTAGTAGCTTGTACGAAAGCGGTATTACCTAATATGGTAAAAAGGAACGAAGGACAAATTATTAATATTGCTTCATTGGCTGGAAAAATTGCAACTCCGAAGTCGAGTGCTTATGCAGCAACAAAACACGCTGTATTAGGATTTACGAATAGTTTACGTATGGAGTTATCTAACACAAATGTATATGTAACAGCAATTAACCCAGGACCGATAGAAACGAACTTTTTTGAAATAGCCGATCAATCAGGTACATATGTGAAAAATATGGGACGTTACATGTTAAAACCAACATATGTAGCAGAACAAATCGTAAAGGCGATGCAAACGAAAAAACGTGAAGTAAACTTGCCGAAGTGGATGGGAATGGGCCCGAAGCTCTACGCATTATTCCCAGGTTTATTTGAACGCGTTGCAGGCAAATCATTAAGTAAAAAATAGGAGATTTCCATATGGAAATCTCCTATTTTTTATTTTCCAGTCACATAATCGTAAACGATATCCTCAACAGCCTCGTATACATCAATTTCAGTATTTAAATGAATTATCATTTGAATATGTTTAATTAGCATTTCCTGATCCTCTTTTGAAACAGGATTACATTGATATTGCCGAAAACTTTTTATAATCATTTTCTCAATTAATTTTTTATTCATGTTTTTCCCCGCCTGTATGTATACATGTATTGTTTTATTGTACTTGAAGTGAAATAAAAATACTACTATGCACTATTTTTGCATAAAAATCCACGTATATATATCGCTTTTATAGTGAGGTTAATATTTTGAAGTTTTTAAAAATTATAAATATTTAATTGACTTTATAATTATGCAATATTATAATCAAACTTAATTTAAAGAATAGATATGAGGAGGAGCTTATGAAAGTCGCAATTATTGGAGCAACTGGATATGGAGGTATTGAGTTAATTCGGTTATTAGAGCAACATCCATATTTTTCGATAGCATCTCTCCATTCTTTTTCACAAGTTGGTGAATTTATAACAAATGTATACCCGCATTTTCGAAATGTTCTTGTCCATACGTTACAAGAAATTGATGCGGAGAAAATAGAGAAGGAAGCTGAAATTGTATTTTTAGCAACTCCAGCGGGAGTATCGGCAGAGTTAACACCAAAATTATTGGCAGTAGGTTTAAAAGTAATTGACCTATCTGGAGACTTTCGTATGATAGATCCCTCGTCATATGAATTGTGGTATAAAAGGCCAGCTGCACAGGAAGAACTTCTTAGGAAAGCAGTATATGGATTAAGTGAATGGAAAAGGCCTGAGATCCAAAATGCAAATTTAATTGCAAACCCAGGATGTTTTGCTACAGCTGCATTATTAGCGGTAGCGCCGTTAGTACGTAGCGGCATGATTGAAGAAGCTTCGATTATTATTGATGCGAAATCAGGAGTATCTGGAGCGGGCAAAACGCCAACAACAATGACTCACTTTCCTGAGTTATACGATAACTTACACATTTATAAAGTTAATCAGCATCAGCATGTTCCTGAGATTGAGCAAATGCTTGCAGAGTGGAATCGTGAAACGAAGCCAATCACGTTTAGTACACATTTAATACCGATATCACGAGGGATTATGATTACACTTTATGCGAAAGTGAAAGAGGAAATGAAAATAGAGCAACTTCAAAAGTTGTATGAAGAAACGTATGAATACTCAGCTTTCGTTCGAGTTCGCTCGCGAGGAGAATTTCCAAGTCCGAAAGAAGTAAGGGGCTCAAATTATTGTGATATTGGGATAGCTTACGATGAAAGAACAGAAAGAGTTACGGTCGTTTCTGTTATAGACAATATGATGAAAGGTGCGGCAGGGCAAGCAGTTCAAAATGCAAATTTATTAGCGGGACTAGAAGAGACAACGGGTTTACAGCATATGCCGCTTTATCCATAAGGGGGAAATTATGATTAAAGCATCGTCTATTACAAAATTAGCAAATGGTTCAATTGTTACACCAAAAGGCTTTTTGGCAATCGGTACTGCAAATGGTCTGAAAAAGGATATGGGTGCAATCGTTTGTGAGGTGCCAGCATCATGTGCCGCTGTGTATACAACAAATCAAATACAAGCAGCACCGTTGCAAGTAACGAAGGATAGCATAGCAGCAGAAGGGAAATTACAAGCAATTGTTGTAAATAGCGGCAATGCAAATGCTTGTACGGGGATGAAAGGATTGCAAGATGCTTATGAGATGCGAACATTAGGAGCGGAACACTTTGGAGTAAAAGAAAAGTACGTCGCAGTCGCTTCAACAGGTGTAATTGGAGTACCTTTACCGATGGATATCATTCGAAAGGGAATTGAATCTCTTGTGCCAACAAAGGAAGTAAGTGAAGCTTATTCTTTTTGTGAAGCAATTTTAACGACAGATCTTATAACGAAAGAAACTTGCTATGAGATGATAATTGATGGGGAAGCAGTGATCATTGCTGGGGTCGCAAAAGGTTCAGGGATGATCAAACCGAATATGGCAACGATGCTTAGTTTTATTACAACAGACGCCAATATAGAGCATGAAGTATTGCAAACAGCATTATCACAAATTACGAATCATACGTTTAATCAAATTACGGTGGACGGAGATACTTCTACAAATGATATGGTCATCGCTATGGCAAGTGGATTATCAGAAACGAAAACGATGAATATGGAACATGAAGACTGGGAAACTTTCGTAGTTGCTTTACAAAAGGTATGTGAAGATTTAGCGAAAAAAATTGCACAAGATGGTGAAGGTGCTACGAAGTTAATAGAAGTAAACGTGTTAGGGGCTAGAACAAATGAAGAAGCAAAGAAAATTGCAAAACAAATAGTCGGTTCCAGTCTTGTGAAAACAGCGATATACGGTGAGGACCCAAATTGGGGACGAATTATTAGTAGTACTGGACAGAGTGAAGTAATTATTAACCCAAATACAATTGATATCACTCTTCAATCTATTGTCGTATTAAAAAATAGTGAGCCTCAAATGTTTTCTGAAGAGGAAATGACAAAGAAATTACAAGAACATGAAATAAAAATTGATGTGTGTTTACATTTAGGAGATGAAACGGGATCAGCTTGGGGCTGCGACTTAAGTTATGAATATGTGAAAATAAATGCTTGTTATCGTACATAAGGAGAGAGAAGATGAGTGATTATATTGTAGTTAAATGTGGCGGTAGCATGTTGAATCGATTAAATAGTGTCTTTTTTGATTGTATAAAGAAATTGCAAAATAAGTATAAGGTTGTTATTGTCCATGGCGGTGGCCCAGAAATTGATGCCAAGTTAGAAGACTCTAATATCGAGATAGAAAAGAAAGATGGATTAAGAGTAACGCCGAAAGAGGTTATGGATGTTGTTCAAATGGTGCTATGCGGAAGTACGAATAAAAAATTCGTAATGAATTTACAAAAACATGATTTACTTGCGGTGGGGCTTTCTGGATGTGACGGTAATTTACTTCAAGTTCAACCTGTTGGCGAAGCGATAGGATATGTAGGAGAAGTAAGTTATGTAGAAACAGCCCTATTGAAAGGGTTGATAGATATGAATTATATTCCTGTCATTGCCCCAATTGGGATAAATGGTAATGAGGTTTATAACATAAATGCAGATACCGCTGCAGCTGGAATAGCATATGCACTATCCGCAAAAGAACTCATTTTTATAACGGACGTAGATGGAGTATTACACGAAGGAAGATTGGTAAAGAAAACGGATGAATATGAAATTCTTACTTTTATAGAACAAGGCGTCATTACAGGTGGAATGATTCCGAAAGTACAGGCGGCACTTACATCGTTAAAAATGGGAGTGAAAAAGGCTAGTATCGTAAATGGTACAAAGGATTTTACTGAGGTTACAGGAGAGTGTGTTGGAACTACGGTAACAAAAGGAGTGAGTATTGTATGACAAGTCATCTTTTTCAAACGTATGGGAGAAGAACTATTGACTTTGTAAAGGGCAATGGGGCGAAAGTTATTGATAAAAGTGGTGAGCAATATTTAGATTTTACTTCTGGTATTGGAGTATGTAACTTAGGACATTGTCATCCTACGGTTGTAAAGGCAGTAGAAAAGCAACTTAGAAATATATGGCATATATCTAACTTATTTACGAACTCCTTACAAGAAGAGGTCGCATCATTATTAACAGAAGATACAGCATTAGATCATGTGTTTTTTTGTAATAGCGGGGCGGAGGCAAATGAAGCGGCTTTAAAGCTAGCACGTAAGCATACTGGAAAATCTCTCGTAGTAACATGTGAGCAATCTTTCCACGGGAGAACATTTGGAACGATGAGTGCAACAGGGCAAGATAAAGTGAAAGAAGGATTCGGTCCATTACTTCCGTCTTTTTTACATATACCATTTAACGACATACGAGCATTAGAGGAAGTAATGAATGAAGAAGTTGCGGCGGTAATGGTAGAAGTTATTCAAGGAGAAGGAGGAGTAATATTAGCTGATCCATCCTTTTTGAAGGAAATTGAAAAACTATGTAATGAGTACAATGCTCTTTTTATTATAGATGAAGTACAAACTGGAATAGGCAGAACAGGAACACTATTCGCTTATGAGCAAATGGGAATAGTTCCTGATATCGTTACCATCGCAAAGGCGCTTGGGAATGGTATTCCAGTTGGAGCGATGATTGGCCGGAAAGAACTAGGTTCTTCTTTTACTGCCGGGTCACACGGTTCAACTTTCGGTGGGAATTATATTGCTATGACTGCAGCGAAAGAAGTATTGCAATTCATTAAGGAACAATCGTTTTTTAAAGAGGTACAGGAAAAGGGCGAGTACGTATTAAAGAAATTGCAAGAAGAATTACGACACGTTGAATGTGTTCAAAATATTCGTGGTAAGGGACTTATGATTGGAATCGAATGTAAGCATGAGGTTGCAAATGTCATAGAACAACTAGAAAAAGCAGGACTTCTCGTATTACAAGCAGGGCCTAATGTTATAAGACTATTACCACCACTTATTGTAACGAATGAAGAGCTAGAACAGGCAATATATATGATGAAAAGAGTGGTTTGTACAAAAAATGCATCAATAATATAAGGGGGAAATTTCATGTCAACTGTACAAGTACCGAAATTAAATACGAAAGATCTTTTAACGTTAGAAGAATTGACGCAAGAAGAAATCATTTCTTTAATTGAGTTCGCTATATATTTAAAAAAGAACAAGCAGGAGCCTTTATTACAAGGGAAAATATTAGGTCTCATTTTTGATAAACATTCAACCCGTACGCGCGTTTCTTTTGAAGCAGGAATGGTACAGCTCGGAGGACATGGAATGTTTTTAAGTGGAAAAGAGATGCAAATTGGCAGAGGAGAAACGGTGTCAGATACTGCGAAAGTACTATCTCATTATATTGATGGAATTATGATACGCACATTTTCGCATGCGGATGTAGAGGAGCTTGCAAAAGAGTCCAGTATCCCAGTTATTAACGGTTTAACTGATGATCATCATCCTTGCCAAGCGTTGGCAGATTTAATGACGATATATGAAGAAGTTCATACGTTTAAAGGGGTTAAATTAGCTTATGTAGGTGATGGGAATAATGTATGTCATTCACTATTGCTAGCGAGTGCAAAAGTCGGAATGAATATGACTGTGGCAACGCCTGTTGGGTATGAGCCGAATGAAGAAATTGTTAAAAAAGCATTAGCGATTGCTGATGAGACAGGGGCTGAAATTGAGATTTTGCATAATCCTGAATTAGCGGTAAGTGGAGCAGATTTTATTTATACTGACGTTTGGATGAGTATGGGCCAAGAAGGAGAAGCAGAAAAATATACTTTATTCCAGCCTTTCCAAGTAAATAAAGAGCTTGTTATACATGCAAAGCAAACATATCGTTTCCTGCACTGCCTGCCTGCTCATCGTGAAGAAGAAGTAACTGGAGAGATTATAGATGGGCCACAGTCTATCGTTTTTGAGCAAGCTGGTAACAGGTTGCACGCGCAAAAAGCTTTATTAGTGAGTTTATTTAAAAATATAGAAGAGCCTTCCTAAAAGGGAGGTTTTTTTATATTGAAATGTCGGATGTATATTTAGTTAATTATCTCTATATCATTTATAATAAAAAGAGAAAACTAAATTTGTTTTTCATATCATGTAAGGACATACTAGATAAAAAAATATAGTTAAAGAGATGATGAATTTGAAAACAACTAAGAAAACATATTCGTTTTTTCAGCGGATGTGGAGAATATTAAAGTTTCAATATTTTAAGTTACTTCGATCGCCAGAAGGAGCAAAGAAAGTGTCACTAGGTTTTGCTATTGGATTTGGTTTAGAAATGTTGGTGATTTATACGGCATCGCTCGTATATTTAATATTTTATCCAATTGTCAGGTTAGCAAAGGGATCTTTTCCAGCCGCAGTCATTGGTAATATTATTGGGAAAATATCGTTTCTCCCAGTATTTTTATTTCCGTTTGCTTATGCGCTAGGAAAAATGATTTACCCATTTCATGTACAGAAAATACATCATGAACCATTTACGATATCAGATTTGTTTTCGAGCCATATTTTTACGATGTTAAAGAGCTTATTACAGAGTGAAGTATATGTATTAATTGGTATGACGATAATAGGAATTGTGTTTGGGGTAATTTCATATTTCGTTGTGCATTATTTATATGAAAAGAATCGTAAGTTACGTTTGAAGAAAAGAAAGAAACAAGTGAGAGAACCACTTGTTCAAATATAAAGAATGTCACATTCATTTTCTCCTTTGAATATGTTTAAGAAAAAGGGGGAGAGAATGAATGTATTATTACTACGTACCTCAAGTATATCCATATACAAATTATTATCCTGTAACTGGAGTGAGACAGCAATTCGGAGTATATCCGCAGCAACAAATGCAACAGCCTGAGCAGCAACCTGTTCAAGAACGAAAACCGTATTTAATGACATGGCCGTATTCAAATGTATACTATGGTAATTATTACGAATCATAAAGCTGCTTCTATTTAGAAGCAGCTTTATGCGTTTGTTTTCAAAATTAAATTTTGAATGGTTTTAAGAGAATAAATGAGCTTTTCACGCTCTTCCTCAGATAATGTTTGAAAATTTTCTTTTAGTTTGCCTAAAATGAATTGTTGATACTGACTTACTAACAATTTCCCTTCAGTTGTTAGGGAAATTAAAATGACCCTTCGATCTTTTTCGCTATAATGACGCTCTATTAGCTCTTCTTGAATAAGTTTGTTTAATAGAGGGGTCATGTTAGGCCGTGAAATCGCTAGCCGCTTGCCAATTTCTGAAACTGCTAATGTACCATTTTCATGCAAAAGCAGTAACACTTGCGTATGTGATGGCGGCATATGTCTTTGAGAAGAAAACTCTCCAGGAAGCATAAATTTGCGATAAAAAAGAGGCACTAGCGAAAGAAGATGATCAACAATACGTTCCCACTCGCGTGATTCCATATAACGGCCCCCTTCCACTATCATTGTAACAAAAAAGACAAGGTATAAAAATAGAATTGTTTCATGTTAGCCTTAATATTTGTAGGATAACACTTGCTTTGTAAATGTATTGGCAATAATCGCATAACCGTTATCATTTGGGTGTACTTGGTCAAATAGTAACTCTTTTTTATCATTCGATATTAATTTGCGAATTGGTAAAACGATCGACGGTTGATGTGCTTTTGAAATAGAATAAATAGAATCATTCCAACCGTCTAAAAACATATCTGCATAACTTGCGATGGAGTCCTCTAGTTGTAAAGGGTTATAGAGTTCAGAGAGAATGAGTAAAGCATTCGGATTTTGATCTCGAACGGTCTTTACAATGTTTTTTACATCCGTTTCAAAACGGGCTTTTTCTTTATTTAACATTTTAATACCATCTATAACACCTACATCACGATTTAAGCGGAATAAATTATTTCCTCCAATACTAATAGTAATGATATTTGCTTCCCTAATTTTTTGTTGAACATCTTCTGATTGAACTTTTTTTGCGAGACGATCTGTAGTAAGACCGTTTATCCCAAGGTTTTCTACTGTAATTGGTTTATGGATTTGTGTTTCTATTTGTCTAGAAGCTAATTCGGCAAATCCCCCTTGTGTAGATCCATATCCTTTTGCAAGTGAATCACCTAATACGAGGTGATAAAAAGAGTCATTCGTTTGCTTATAAATCCAACTCGGAGCAGATGTTTTTTCTGCTTTTCCTTCAGTTTCTTTTTGTTCTATCTCATCGTTCTTTTCAAAATTAGAACAAGAAATGATTAGAAGGAGGAGACAAACAATTGTTAAGATGACTTTTTTCATAAATTCATCCTCCTTGTAATTGGTAATTGTATCATATTCAGCAGTATTAGCAATGTAAGGGCATATTATATGTTTATGAAAAGTTTATAATAACTTTACAGAAAATTTGTTGAAGTTTGTCAAAAAATATTGACGATACGAAAGAACTTTATATATGATAATGTCAGATAAGGTGAAATTCTACTTAGTGGGAGCGTTATCTCCCGTTAATTGTTAGTTTTCATCAATCGGGCGTTTAAGGGGACTACTCGTTAGCGCAAGATGAAATGAAAATCGTGTCTCTAATAGAAGAAAAAAGGTATGTGGTTAGAGACAGATAGGGGTTCATTTCATTATTTCTGGTAATTGTATAAGGGGGATTTTTTGTGAAAAAGTCAAAAAAAATGCTAGCTGGAGCAACACTTGCTATTGGCGTTATAGCACCGCAAGTGTTGCCGACAACAGCTCATGCAGAGGAAAAAGCTGGGGAGAGTATAGTTAACTTACGAATTTTAGAAACATCAGATATTCACGTTAACTTAATGAATTACGATTATTATCAAACGAAAACAGATAATAAAGTAGGTCTCGTGCAAACTGCAACACTTGTTAATAAAGCACGTGAAGAAGCGAAGAACTCTGTCTTATTTGATGATGGGGATGCATTACAAGGTACGCCGCTTGGAGATTATGTAGCGAATAAAATAAATGATCAGAAGAATCCTGTTGATTCTAGTTATGTACATCCACTATATCGTGTAATGAATTTAATGAAGTATGACGTCATCTCTCTTGGGAACCATGAATTTAACTACGGTTTAGATTATTTAAACAAAGTGATTAGTAAAACAGAATTCCCAGTTATTAACTCAAACGTCTATAAAGACGATAAAGATAATAATGAAGAGAATGACCAAAATTACTTTAAACCATATCATATTTTTGAAAAAGAAGTAGAGGATGAATCTGGTCAAAAGCAAAAGGTGAAAATCGGTGTAATGGGATTTGTTCCACCCCAAGTTATGAACTGGGATAAAGCAAATTTAGAAGGAAAAGTAAAAGCGAAAGATATTGTTCAAACAGCGAAGAAAATGATACCGAAAATGAAAGAAGAAGGTGCAGACGTTATCGTTGCGTTAGCTCATTCAGGTGTTGATAAGAGTGGATACAATGTTGGCATGGAAAACGCTTCATATTATTTAACAGAGGTTCCTGGTGTAGATGCAGTATTAATGGGACATTCACATACTGAAGTGAAGGATGTATTTAATGGTGTTCCTGTTGTAATGCCTGGTGTTTTTGGAAGTAACTTAGGTATTATTGATATGCAATTGAAAAAGGTAAACGGAAAATGGGAAGTACAAAAAGAGCAATCGAAGCCGCAACTTCGTCCGATTGCTGATAGTAAAGGGAACCCATTAGTACAATCTGATCAAAGATTAGTTAATGAAATTAAGGATGATCATCAAGCGACAATTGATTATGTGAATACAGCTGTAGGAAAAACGACAGCGCCAATTAATAGTTATTTCTCATTAGTACAAGATGATCCTTCTGTACAACTTGTGACAAATGCACAAAAATGGTATGTAGAAAAACTATTCGCTGAAAACGGACAATATAGTAAATATAAAGGAATTCCAGTATTATCTGCAGGGGCGCCATTTAAAGCAGGTGGCCGAAACGGTGCTACATACTATACGGATATTCCAGCAGGGACGTTAGCAATTAAAAACGTAGCGGATTTATATGTATATCCAAATACGTTATATGCTGTAAAAGTAAACGGGGCACAAGTGAAAGAATGGCTTGAAATGTCTGCTGGTCAATTTAATCAAATTGATTCAAAGAAAACAGAAGAACAACCATTAGTAAATATAGGTTATCCTACATATAACTTTGATATTTTAGATGGCCTAAAATACGAAATTGACGTAACGCAACCAGCGAAATACGATAAAGATGGCAAAGTTGTAAATGAAAATACGAATCGTATTGTAAATATGACGTATGAAGGTAAGCCTGTAGCTGACAATCAAGAGTTTATTGTGGCTACAAACAACTATCGTGGAAGTAGCCAAACGTTCCCTGGTGTAAGTAAAGGCGAAGTTGTATACCAATCACAAGATGAAACGCGTCAAATTATTGTGAAGTACATGCAGGAAACACCAGTTATTAATCCAACAGCAGATCAAAATTGGGCGTTTAAACCGATTATTGCAGATAAATTAAATACAACATTTGATTCTTCACCAAATGCACAAAAATATATAAAGAAAGATGGAAAAATATCATATGTTGGACCATCTGAAAATGAATTCGCTAAATATGCAATTGATATAACGAAGAAGAATGATGATAAGGAAACTGGTGGAGAGAATCCAACGACACCGCCAACAGGTGAAGGCAATAATGGAGAGAATCCAACGACACCACCAACAGGTGAAGGTAATAATGGAGAGAATCCAACGGCACCGCCAACAGGTGAAGGCAATAACGGAGGAAATCCAACGACACCACCAACGGATGAAGGTAATACTGTTAATGAACCAAAACAAGATGGAAACAACGCGGGATCTGGACAAACTACAACAGATAATCAAAATGAAAAAGAAACAACGAAAGTAAGTGAAGGTAAAGAAGAACGTGATTTACCGAAAACAGGTACAAGTGTTGCTTCTACAATTGGAGCAGGTCTGGCGTTTGTTGGAGCGGGATTACTTATGTTATTTAGAAGAAAGAAAGCGAATAGATAGTACAGTATTGTAAAAAGGATTACCGTAATCGGTAATCCTTTTTTTCATATATATTATGAAACTGGTACTGTTTTTTCTTTCTTCCATGAAAGACCAAATCCAGTGAAACCAACAATAATTGTTAAGACCGGGCAAGCTAAACAGAAGATTGCGAATGGAACGTAATCAAATGTCGGAACGCCAAGGACATTCGATAAGAATACGCCACTTACTCCCCATGGTACGAGCGGGTTAATAACTGTACCTGCATCTTCTAATACTCGTGATAAATTACGACGTTCTAAACCGACTTCATCGTATTTGTTAGCGAATGCTTGTCCTGTTAAAACGATGGATAAGTACTGCTCACCAAGTAAGAAGTTTACACCAATTGCAGTTGAAGCAGTAGAAATAATTAAGCGTGTGCTATTTTTTACAAAGCTAGAGATAATATTCATCAGCTGCGTGATAATGCCCATTCCTTGTAGTAATCCTCCCATACAAAGAGCTAGGAAAATAAGAGCAATCGACATCATCATACTTTGTAGACCACCGCGAGATAGTAAGCTATCAATGTCTTTAATACCAGTTTTAGAAACGTAGCCGTCTTGCATAATTTTCATTAAATCAGCTAAAGAAGTGCTAGGTTTAAAAATAAAGAGAATAATAATTCCTACCACAATTCCTGCAAGTAATGTTGGAACTGCTGGAACTTTTTTAAATGCGAATAGGAACAGTAATAAAATTGGAATAAGTGTAACGATAGAAATCGTTGTGTTTTGTTCTAACGTGCTAATAAAGTTTGTGAAGTCAACGTCTCCACTAGTACCGCTTCCTAAAATGAAAAATGCGATAAAAGCAATAATAAAAGCAGGAACTGTTGTCCAAAGCATGTTACGAATATGCTCAAATAAATCTACACCTGTTACAGCAGGAGCTAAGTTTGTTGTATCAGATAAAGGAGACATTTTATCTCCAAAGAATGCACCAGAAATAATTGCACCAGCGATCAGAGCTGGATCGTATCCGAGAGCACTACCCATTCCCATAAAGGCAAGTCCTACAGTTGCGGCAGTCGTAAAGGCACTACCGATACTCGTTCCAACAATTGCACAAACAACAAAAACAGTTGGGACGAAAATTTTAGGAGATACAAGCTGGAAGCCGTATACCATTAAAGTTGGAATTGTTCCAGCAGCGATCCAAACACTAATTAATACGCCCACAAGTAAGAAAATAAAAATAGATGGAATACCAGCTGAAATACTACTTATCATTCCTTTTTCCATAGTAGACCAAGAAATTTTTTTCATAAATCCAAATGCTAATAAAAGAACGATACCAAATAAAATTGGGATGTGTGGTGAAACTTCTAATTTGATAACACTAAAGCCAATACAGAAAAAAATAAAAATTGTTAAAAGAACAGATTCAATTTTTGAAACCATTGTTTTCCCCTCCTAAGTAATTTAAAATAGCTCTTTTTTATATAAAATTCGCCAATATTGTATATTTCCTTCTAAAATTTAGAATTTTGTGACAAATTACCGGTAATTGTCAACATCTCAATATGATACGGAAATGATTGGATAAAAAAACGCCCCTGCATATAATTATGCAGGGACGAAGAAATCGCGGTACCACCCTAGCTTGTGAAAGGAATGTATCACAAAATAAAGGGTCATATGATATGCGCTAATAAAATAAAAACGCCCCTGCAATATATGCAGGGACGAAAAATTCGCGGTACCACCCTAAATTGTGAAACAGTTTCGTTTCACCACTCTTTAGACATAACGGTCTAAACCGTCTTTCACTACTCCTCACGTTTCGTAAAAGAAGCTCCAGGGGGTAATTCATAAATCGCTCTGTACTGGTTCGCACCGACCACCAGCTCTCTGAAATCAGAAAACGAAATACTACTAAATCCTATCAACGCCGATTCATATGATGTTAGTTAAATTTTTATCATATATTCATCATACATGTCAATAAAAACATTCGATATTTTTTTAGGGAAATAAAGGAGAAATGTTTTTAATACTGTAAAAGTGTGCGTTATAATGAATTTGAAAGGGGAGGAAAGAGTGAAGAAAAAAATAATTCTTTTTACCACCTTACTAGTCGTTGGCGGAAGTGCTGGAATTTACACAGCTTTTGCAGCTGAATCAGAGCAGTCGAAACAAAAGCAAATACAGCAGTCAGAAGTGAAGAAAGTGAAAGAAATTGAAGAGAAGAAATCGATGGAAAAAGCAGCTATGAAACTAGGAGTTTCTACTGAGGGGAAAACAAAAGAAGAGGTTACAAAAGAAGTAGATACCGCTAGATTTGAGCAGCGCCATGATTTGTTAATTGAGCATGCTAAGCAACTTGGAATTGATGCAGAAGGAAAAAAAGATGAAGAGATTATTTTAGAAATTGGAAAGATACAACATGGAAAGTAGAACAACTTATCGTATGATAAGTTGTTCTTTTTTAAGAATTATTTGATTTAAAAATAATTGACAGTCATTTATTTTTAATGTTAACTTTATTTATAAATAAGTTAACATTAGGGGTGGCAATTGTGGCTGTTAATAGTAACATGAGTGAAAAATCATCTTATACATATGAAGAATTATCGAAGAAGAATAAAGATTACGTATGGCACCCATTTACACAAATGAAAGATTATTTAGAAGAAGATCCTGTCATTATTGAACGTGGAGAGGGAAGAAAGCTATACGATGTAAATGGAAATGAATATTGGGACGGTGTTTCATCTATTTGGTTAAATGTTCATGGGCATCAAGTACCAGAACTAGATGAGGCAATTCGCGAGCAATTAAATAAAATTGCTCATTCTACTATGCTAGGACTTGCTAACGTTCCATCTATTTTATTAGCAGAAAAAATAATTGAAGTTGTACCAGAAGGTTTGAAGAAAGTATTCTATTCAGACTCTGGTTCTAGCGCCGTTGAAATTGCAATTAAGATGGCCTTTCAATATTGGCAGCATAAAGGAAAACCGAAAAAACAAAGATTTGTTACATTAAAAGAAGCATATCACGGTGACACGATAGGTGCTGTTTCAGTGGGGGCAATAGACTTGTTTCACCAAGTGTATAGTTCACTATTATTTGAGGCAATTAAAATGCCGTATCCATATACATATCGTTCTCCTTATGGAGATAATAAGGAACAAATTGTAAAGAAACATTTAGAAGAAATGGAAGAAATGCTACAAGAAAAACATGAAGAAGTAGCAGCTATTATTGTGGAGCCATTAATGCAAGGTGCTGGTGGGATGATTACAATGCCAAAAGGATACTTAAAAGGGCTTCGCCATTTATGTACAAAATACAATGTATTATTTATTACAGACGAGGTAGCGACTGGATTTGGGCGTACCGGAAAAATGTTTGCATGTGAACACGAGGATGTGACGCCAGACATTTTAACAGCCGGAAAAGGTTTAACAGGTGGTTATTTACCGGTGGCAATTACGGTAACGACAGATGAAATTTATAATGCCTTTTTAGGAGGCTATGAAGAACAAAAAACGTTTTTCCATGGTCATAGTTATACAGGGAATCCGTTAGGTTGTGCCGTAGCAATTGCAAATTTAGAACTATATGAAAAAACTAATTTAATAGAAGATGTTGCGCATAAAGCAGAATATGTAGCGGCACAATTAGAAGCTCTTAATGAATATAAGCACGTAGGAGATATTCGTCAGTGTGGGCTAATGGTTGGTATTGAACTTGTGAAGAATAAGGAAATGAAAGAATCGTTTGAATGGACAGAAAGAGTCGGTGTTCAAGTGTGTAAACGCTCAAGAGAGCTGGGCATGATTTTGCGACCACTCGGTAATACGATTGTATTTATGCCTCCTCTTGCATCTACGGTGGCTGAGATTGATGAGATGTTACGCATTTTATATAAAGCAATCTCGGATGTTACGGAGGGAGAGTAATGAGTGGTTTCTTTATAACAGCAACGGATACAGAAGTTGGCAAAACGGTAGTGACAGGAGCATTGGCAGGTATATTTCGAGAGCGTGGACATAATGTTGGTGTATATAAACCGTTGCAAAGTGGACATGTTGCATCAAATCCTGAGGGTGATGCAGCAAGGTTAAAAGCATTATCGGGTGTACCGACAGAAGAGGATGAAATTTGTCCTTATTCCATTGAAGAACCACTTGCTCCGAGACTTGCCATGAAAAGAGCTGGAAGGACAGTAACGTTAAAAGAAATTACTGCTCACTATAATGAACTACTAAAAGAGTTTAATAGCCTATTTGTAGAAGGAGCTGGTGGGCTTGCAGTTCCATATACAGAAGATGCTTTAGTGATTGATTTTGCAAAAGAATTACAGCTCCCTCTTATTGTAGTAGCGCGTCCGACACTAGGGACAGTTAATCATACTGTCTTAACAATTTCTTATGCAAAGGCACACGGTTTAACAGTAGCAGGTGTAATTTTGTCTGGTTGTAAAGAATGTGAAAAAGAAAGAGTGCAAGAAAACAAAGAAATGATTGAGGAGTTAAGTGGAGTACCTGTTTTAGGGTTATTACCATTCCTTGAAGGTGAGTTTACAAGGGAAGAATTATTGGAATCGGCAAAAGAACATATTATGATTTCAAAATTAGAGGAGCTCATCCAAAATGAATCAAATGTGGCGCACGCATCTTCAATCTAAAGTAGAACAATTAAAGGAGCAAGGGCAGTATCGTAATTTACATGTAACAGAGAAAGCGGAAGAGACATGGCTTATTCGAAATGAGAAAAGGATGCTAAATTTAGCATCAAATAATTATTTAGGGTTAGCTGGAGATGAAAGGTTGAAAGAAGCTGCTATTGTCTGCACAAAAAAATATGGAACTGGAGCGACTGCCTCTCGTCTCGTTGTAGGAAATTATCCACTGTATGAAGAGGTTGAGAGAAGTATATGTGATTGGAAAGGTACTGAAAAAGCTTTAATTGTAAATAGCGGGTATACAGCAAATGTAGGTGCTATATCTGCTTTATCCTGTCGTCACGATATGGTTTTTAGTGATAAATTAAATCACGCAAGTATTGTTGATGGAATTATATTAAGCGGAGCAGAGCATAAAAGATATCGTCATAATGATTTGGATCATTTAGAAAAGATGTTGCAAATAGCGTCACCAGAAAAGAGAAAATTAATCGTAACAGATACGATTTTTAGTATGGATGGAGATATTGCATATTTGAGAGGCTTAGTTCAGCTGAAAGAGAAATACGGGGCAATCATTATAGTTGATGAAGCACATGCAAGTGGAATATATGGAATCGGTGGAGCCGGATTATCTCATGTAGAAAAAGATATTGCTCAAAAAATTGATATACATATGGGGACGTTTAGTAAGGCTTTAGGGTGTTATGGTGCGTATTTAACGGGCGATTCCATTTATATAGAGTATTTACAAAATATGATGAGAAGCTTGATTTTTACTACAGCTTTACCACCAGGAACATTAGGGGCGATCCGAAAAGTAATTGAAATTGTGAAAGAAGATAACGAAAGAAGAGAGCGACTTATAGAGAATGGTGCATATTTCAGGACGCATTTACAAGAAGCTGGTTTTGATATTGGGAATAGCTCAACTCATATTGTACCGATTGTAGTTGGGTCAAATGAAAATACTTTACGGTTTAGTGAAAGGTTACAAGAGGTAGGTATCGCAGCCATTGCAATTCGTCCGCCGACTGTTCCAGTTGGTAGTTCTCGAGTCCGTTTTGCAGTTACGTCACAACATACAATAGCCGATTTAAAATGGGCTATTCAGCATATTATACGCATTGGTAAAGAAGAGGGGTTTTTAGTATGAAAGAGCTAAAGCTTATTTTTATTCCAGGATGGGGAATGGAAGAAGGTGTTTGGACTTTGGTTCTGCCGTATTTTAAAGGATATTCTGTTCAATGTATAGATTGGCGTAACGTGAAAGAACAAAGTGAATTTGCAGGGCGAATAATAGATGTAGCGCAGGATGAAAATGTAATTTTAGTTGGATGGTCACTAGGAGCGTTAGCGGCAGTACAAGCTTATAAAAAGATTAAGGCCCAAGGTATGGTACTAATTGGTGGTACCGCTAAATTTACCAATACAAGTGACTATACAAGTGGATGGAATTCCTTGCATCTAGAACGTATGAAAAAGAATTTAACGAGAAAAAAAGAAGATACTTTGAAGCGTTTCTATGAAAATATGTTTACAAAAAGTGAGCTGAGGGAGAATACGAGTTTTGAAGAGATTGCGCAGAAGTTTAAAGGAGACTCGATTCAGTCTTTACAATTAGGCTTAGATTATTTAATAGAAACAGATATGAGAAATGAAGTAATAGATATGAAAGCCCCGCTGTTACTCCTTCATGGAGAGCAGGATGTAATATGTCCATTGTCTGCAGCCCATAGTATGGCGAATAATACGAATGCCAACCTAAAAGTAGTAAGCGGTGCTGGGCATGCATTATGCGTAACGAATTTTGAATATTGCGCAAATGAAATTATTCAATTTGTAGAGGGGATACGACATGATCAACAAAACGTTACTGCAAAAACGGTTTAACGGGGCGGCTGTATCCTACGATCAATATGCAAATGTACAAAAAAAGATGGCGTATTCGTTACTTTCTACATTGAAGGAACGATATAGTGAAACATCATCGATACGTATTTTAGAACTTGGATGCGGGACAGGATATGTAACAGAGCAATTATCAAATTTATTTCCGAAAGCTCATATTACAGCTGTGGATTTTGCTGATGAGATGATTGCAGTCGCGAAAACTAGAAAAAGTTTGGAAAATGTGATGTTTCGATGTGAAGATATTGAACAATTAAAATTAGAAAATTCATATGATGTCATCATTTCAAATGCTACATTTCAATGGCTTAATGATTTAAAAGAGACAGTGAAAAATTTATTTAACTATTTGTCTGAAGAAGGAATATTATTATTTTCCACGTTTGGTAATACGACTTTTCAAGAATTGCATACGTCTTTTCAGCGTGCTAAGAAAGAAAAGGGGATACACAATTGTACTTCAATAGGACAACGATTCGTTTCGACAGAACAGTTAGTAAATATATGTGAAATGCCATTAGGAAATGTACATGTTTCTGAAACATGTTACATAGAAAGATTTGCAGAAGTTAGGGAGTTTCTACATTCTATTCGAAAAGTAGGAGCGACCAATAGTAATGAAGAGTCTTATTGTCAAAGCCCTTCACTCTTTCGTACGATGCTTCGTATATACGAAAGAGACTTCACGGAAAAAGAAGGGATAGTAGCAACATATCATGCTTTATTTACGTATATAACAAAAGAGGGGAAGAGATGAAATGAAACAAGTGCAAATAAAAAGGGATTGGAAAAAACTTGCATACGACGTAGTAGAAGAGAAAATGATTGCGAAAGAAGATGCAATTGCAATATTAGAAGCTGATGATACAGAGGTTTTAGAAATTATGAATGCAGCTTACATCATTCGCCATCATCATTTTGGTAAGAAAGTAAAGTTGAACATGATTATAAATACGAAATCTGGATTATGCCCTGAAGATTGCGGGTATTGTTCACAGTCTATTATTTCAGAAGCACCGATTGATAAGTATGCATGGTTAACACAAGAGAAAATTGTTGAAGGAGCGCACGAAGCAATTCGTCGTAAAGCAGGTACATATTGTATTGTTGCATCTGGTCGTCGTCCGACGAATAAAGAAGTGAATCACGTTATTGGAGCAGTTAAGGAAATTCGTGAAACGACAGATTTAAAAATTTGCTGTTGTTTAGGATTTTTAAATGAAGATCAAGCAGGTCAGTTAGCAGAAGCTGGTGTGCATCGTTATAATCACAATTTAAATACGCATGCCAACAATTATGATAGCATTTGTTCAACGCATACGTATGACGATCGTGTTGATACAGTCCAAAAAGCGAAGCAAGCCGGTATTTCTCCATGCTCTGGAGCAATTTTCGGAATGGGAGAAACGATTGAACAGCGCGCTGAAATTGCATTTGAATTACAACGTTTAGATGCGGATTCTATTCCATGTAATTTCCTTGTTGCTGTAAAGGGTACTCCGCTTGAAGGACAAAAAGAATTAACACCTGTAGAATGTTTAAAAGTGCTGGCGATGATGCGTTTTGTAAATCCAACAAAAGAAATTCGTATTTCAGGTGGTCGAGAACTTAATTTACGTTCTGTACAGCCACTTGGTTTATTTGCAGCAAACTCTATCTTTGTCGGGGACTATTTAACAACAGCTGGACAAGAGCCGACTGCGGACTGGGGTATGATTGAAGATTTAGGATTTGAGATTGAAGAATGTGCGCTATAAGATAGATGAAAAGCAAACTCTTTAAAGGGTTTGCTTTTTTTTGTAAATAAAATGTAATAAAAGTCCATTAACGCTTGATAGTAGTCACTTTTGGACGAGAAAAATAATTTTGTGGACGAATTTTCCAAGCCCTAATTGTACATAGTAAAAATGTAATTTATATCGGGTTGGAGGATTTTACATGTACAAATACATATTAACTATTATGACCTGTCTGATTTTAATAAAAGCGATAAGTGCTGATCCAGTTAAGGCGGCTGAAAATCCTGAACAAAAAGAAATGCAACAAAGAATTGAACAGCATTTTCGAACGAAAGCTGAACATTTTGGGCTTGAAACAGAAGGAAAAGATTTAAAAGAAGTGAGGAAGGAAATTTCTATTATAGAAGAAGCGGAAAAGAGAGAAAATGTGTGGAGAACAGCACAAGCTCTTCGTATAAAAACAGAAGGAAAAACGATGGATGAATTAATAGAAGATGTACGAAAAAAGGTGAGAAAATAAAAAAGAGGCCGTAGCCTCTTTTTTAAGCCCATTGTTTTGATAAATGAGCCATTTCGATCGCAGCAACTGCCGATTCATATCCTTTATTACCAGCTTTTGTACCTGCACGTTCAATCGCTTGTTCAATTGTTTCTGTCGTTAATACACCGAAAATAACTGGAATGTCCGTTTGTAGTGATAAAGACGCAACACCTTTTGCTACTTCATTACAAACGTAATCGTAATGTGTTGTAGCACCGCGAATTACTGTACCTAATGTAATAACAGCATCATATTTTCCGCTATTGGCCATCTTTTTAGCGATTAAAGGAATTTCAAATGCACCAGGAACCCATGCAACATCAATATCATTCTCTTCTACACCGTGACGCTTTAATCCATCTAAAGCTCCGCCAAGTAACTTACTTGTAATAAACTCATTAAAACGTCCAACAACAACCCCAACTTTTAATCCTGTACCAACTAAATGACCTTCGAATACCATAATGTATCTCTCCTTTAATTATAAAGTGAAACTATAATCAGTGGGGGGATTCATCCCCCGCTGATTATTAGCCCGCACCAATCGGGCCTTTACGGGCAGCCCGACTCCCACCTAACTTCTTTGCTCCAGCCGAATTTTGAGGTGGGAGTTTTACTGCCCGTTAATGCGGGATAAGTTTAGTAAATGTCCTAATTTGCTGACTTTCGTTTGTAAATACGTTTTGTTTTCTTCTTTTGTTGGCATTTGCAACGGTACCCGCTCGGTTACTTCTAAATCGTAACCTTGTAAGCCAGCAATTTTTCGTGGATTATTCGTTAATAATCGTAAACTTTGTAAGCCTAAATCTTTTAAAATTTGAGCACCAATACCGTAATCACGAAGATCAGCTGGGAATCCAAGTTTTTCATTTGCTTCTACAGTATCTAACCCTTCTTCTTGTAACTTATAAGCGCGAAGCTTATTCAGAAGGCCAATGCCTCGTCCTTCTTGTCTCATATAGAGAAGAACACCTTTTCCTTCACGCTCAATTTGAGCAAGTGCAGCATGTAACTGTGGTCCGCAATCACAGCGGCACGAACCAAATGCATCTCCTGTTAAGCATTCTGAATGAACGCGTACAAGTAAAGGTTCGCCTGTTGAAATATCACCTTTTACGAGCGCGATATGTTCTTTCGTATCTAATGAGTTAGAATAGCCAATTGCATGGAAATTACCGAAATCTGTAGGTAATGTAATTTCCACTTCTCTCGTCACAAGTGTTTCGTGATGGCGGCGATAAGCAATTAAATCTTCTATTGTAATCATTTTTATATCAAATTGTTTTGCGCACTCTAGTAAATCAGGTACACGTGCCATCGTACCGTCCTCATTTATAATTTCGCAAATGACTCCAGCTGGCTCAGCTCCGCAAAGTTTTGCTAAATCAACAGCAGCTTCTGTATGACCTGCGCGGCGAAGGACGCCACCTTCTTTCGCAATTAATGGAAAGATATGTCCAGGGCGGTTAAAATCAGTTCCTTTAGATGCGGGATTTAATAATTCCTGTATTGTTGTAGCACGCTCATGAGCACTAATGCCTGTTGTTGTAGAAACGTGATCGATGCTTACTGTAAAAGCAGTGTGATGTGAATCTGTATTATGAGATACCATTGGTTCTAACTGTAGACGTTCTGCGTACTCCTCCGTAATGGGTACACAAACGAGACCACGACCGTGTGTAATCATAAAATTAATCGTTTCTGGTGTAATGTACTCTGCTAAAGCAATAAAATCGCCTTCATTTTCTCGGTTTTCATCATCACATACGATAACAACTTTTCCTTGTTTTAAATCTTCTAGAGCTTCTTCAATACGATGAAACATTGTGCTTCCCCCTTATAGAAATCCGTTTTCTTGTAAAAAGTTTTCGGTCATTGACCCTGTTCTTTTTACTGGCTTTGAAATAAAGCGTTCGATATATTTTCCAATCATGTCACACTCAATGTTTACGATGTCTCCGGCTTTTTTTTCTCCGATGACAGATTCACTTACTGTGTGCGGGATGAGTGAAATTGTAATTGAAGATTCGTCTATATCAAATATTGTTAAGCTAGTGCCATCAACAGCAACGGATCCTTTATGCAAACAATAGCGTAGTAATTCATCAGAAATTGCTATTTTGTAATAGATGGCATTGTAATGTTGTTTTTTAGTTAAAATCGTACCGATGCCATCGATATGTCCGGTAACGAAATGGCCACCGAATCGTCCATTTGCAGCCATCGCCTGTTCTAAATTCACTTTGGCACTGGGCTTTAGCATACGAAGTGATGTTGCTTTCATTGTTTCAGGCATTGCGTCGACAGTGAATGAAGTAGTCGTAAAAGTAGTTACTGTTAAGCAAATGCCGTTAACCGCGATACTATCACCTAATTTGACATCGGATAAAATTTGATTCGCGCTAATAGTTAGCTTCATTGCTTCACCACTTTGAGTCATGCTTGATATCGTTCCTAACTCTTCTACGATTCCTGTAAACATTCCGTCACCTCGCTTTTTAAGGTTGCAACAATTTTTATGTCATTACCGATTTGTTTCATCTCTTGAATTGTTAAGGAAAGTGCATCTTGTAACTTCGAAAAACCAGCTCCGCCAAATAAGGTGGGTGCATCTTTTCCACCAATTAATTTCGGGCTTATATAGGTCACGATTTCATTAAAACTATTTGTTTTTAAGAAGTTTGCATGCACCGTTTGACCACCTTCAACGAACAGAGAAAGAATTTGTTTCTCACCGAGCAGGGATAGGACATCTTGTATTTCAATTTGCTGTGTTTTCATTTGGAATACAGCTATATTGTTAGATTCATAAGACGCTATTTTCTCTTTGTTTACATCCTTACCGACAATAATCCATGTCGGAGTTAAGCCATCTGTTATGACATGAGAAGATGGCGGCGTTCGTAAGTGGGTATCTAAAATAACGCGTATAGGATGTTTACCTCCGTTTGAAATTCGTGTTGTTAAGTGTGGATTATCAGTTAGAACTGTATTCACACCGACTAGAATAGCATCATGTATATGACGATATTGGTGAACGTCAGCGCGTGCTTCTTCGCCTGTAATCCACTTACTTTCACCGGTTACAGTTGCTGTTTTTCCATCTAAGCTCATTGCTGTTTTTATTGTTACAAAGGGACGTTTCGTTTTCATATAGTGAAAAAAGTATCGATTTAATAAAGTGGCTTCCGCCTCAAGAACACCAGTAGTTACCTCGATTCCAGCTTCTTCTAATCTCCTTTTTCCATTTCCGGAAACGAGTGGATTGCAATCAAGAGTAGCAATTACAACACGCTGAACTCCTTTTTCAATGAGTAATTCACAGCAAGGGGGTGTTTTTCCAAAATGGCTACACGGTTCAAGTGTTACATAAACGGTAGCGTCTTTTGCTCTTTCACCAGCCATGTGAAGAGCATGAACTTCAGCATGTTTTTCACCAGCACGCATGTGGGCACCCATTCCAACGATTTTCCCATCTTTAACAACAACGGCACCAACCATAGGATTTGGGCTTGTTTGTCCCGATGTTCCTTGTGCTAACTGCAAGGCAATCCTCATATATTCTTGATCTGTCATTCTTTTCACCTCTCCTGAAAAAATCAAAAAACCCCAAGGATTTTATATCCTTGGGGTTTGGGAGACGTGATTTCTAGAAATATAGTTCGAATACGAAAGTATAGGAAAGAAACCTAACGATGACTGATATTTTGGCATAAGGAAAAAACCTAGCAAAATATCAAATTCTTTCAACGCTAGTCGTATCTTTTTATTTCAGTATAGAAACATAAGTATACAAAATAAAACATATATAAAGATTCAAAATGAAACTTTAAAAATATGCATACTGAAATAAAAGTGTATTCGCTATATAAAATTACTAGAAAACATATCCTTCTCCCATCCAGACTATACTGTCGGCCCTAGAGTTTCACTAGATCCACCGTTTTCGCGTTGAAAACGGGTCACGGACTTAGAAGCTATCGCTTCATCACCGCCGGTTGGGAATTTCACCCGACCCCGAAGGATGTTGTTTGCTCACATTATAGCACAAAAAAGAAAAAAGCAAAGTGGAAAATATTCGAATGTGAAGAATTGTGTGAAAATATATGCCGATTTGAATGGGGACGGAAGTAATAGAAATGTTGAAAGGGGAAGGGCTGTATAGGCTTTGATCAAAAGAAAAAACATACACAAATAAATGTGCATGCTCTTTAAATATTTATTCTGCCTCTGGTGCTCTAACAACAGACTCGAATTTTCCTTTATGCGAAGCATCGCAATAAGGCATGTTTTTTGATAAACCACAACGACATAAAGAAAATGCTGGTTTTGCTGGGAATACATTCCCTTGTGAGTCAACTAATTCCACGTCCCCTGTAACGCGAAAAGAGCCATTATCATTCACTTTAATTTGTACTTTTGCCAACGTTATCCCTCCTTTCCAAACGCTTACTCTCATCATATAATTAGGGAGAGTACTTGACAATATAAAAAGAGCACTTTGTTTGAGAGAGAAGAGAGTGTTATAATAGTTTTTATAACTGACTAGAGTAAGGTGACGAAAGATGGATAAAAAATTACACACACTACAAAATATTGCAAATGAGCGCACATGGGCATCATTTTTGAATGATAATCATCCATATAGTTTACTTCATTGGTCAATCGCAGGTGTAGGACAAGAACCGAAAGATGTTTGGTTACTTCAAGATGAGGTGACTTTTCAAACGACGGAATTTCCAACGCTAGACGAGGCAGTAAAGTGGATTTCTGAAAATATGGAACAAGTTACAGACGTTTTAGCGCAGTAAAAAAACAGGCTTATGCAAGCCTGTTTTTTGTTTCTTTTACATATGTGTTTAAAAATTGATCGATGGCATCTTCGTACTCTTCTTTATTTTCATTATAAGAGCAAGCGTGTGCACCATGTTCTGCAATATAAAGCTGTTTATTATTTTCTTTCGCTTCATAAAGTGATTTCGTCATATCAGATAAAATATAGTCATCATCTTTACTATGAATAAAGAGAACCGGATTGTTAATATTTTTTATACAATCAATTGGTGAAACTTCACGAATTGTATAGCCATCACGAACTTTTAAAAAGGCATTTGCTAAAGGTAATAAAGGCCATTTTGGCAAATGAAACTCAACTTTCAAACGATGTTGTAACTGTCCATAAAAATCAGAGAAAGGACAATCAGCAATATAAAAATCAGCACCATCTTCTACAAGTCCTGCATATTGAAGAAGAGTTGCAGCACCCATAGACTCACCATGAATTCCGAGTGTAATATTCGTTCCGAAACGATCTTTTAGCCAGTCAACTACTGACTTTAAATCATGTTTTTCATAATAGCCATAACTTGTTGTTTTACCACCGGTTTTACCATGACGGCGATGATCATAAATAAATACGTTATATCCTCTATTTAAAAATAAGTTTGCATATTTAACGGAATTCATTTTATTTACAGTCACACCGTGGCAAAAAATCATAAATTTATTGGAATGACCAGCTGGCATGTAATATCCGTGAAGTTCGTATCCGAATTGAGAAGGGATGTGAACCTCTTCTTTTTGAATAGCCTTAAAATCGTCCAAATGAAAATGTTTTTTCGTTTCGCGTTCTAAAACTTCTTCCTCTGTTTTTTTCTTCAAGTACATAACTTTATTTGTAAAGAAAATCCCAATCGCAGTTAGTGCACCTAGTATAGTAAACAATGCTGTAAAAAAACGTTTCATACTTTACCTCATCCTCCAAATACCTCTACATGTGATACACTAACATTGTATCACAATGATGTGAAAAGGGGAGAAATCGTGTATGGTTCATATACAAAAAATCACACCAGAAATGAAAGAAGCAATTCAGGATTTTATGTGTGAAAACTGGGGAAGCTCAATGATGGTCTCGCGAGGCAGAGTACATCAATTAGAAGAATTACCTGGTTTTATTGCACTTATAAATAACAGAATAGTGGGAATTGTAACATATAAAGTGATAGAAAACATATGTGAAATTGTATCGTTAAATAGTTTTGAGGAAGGGAAGGGGATTGGTACAAAACTGGTGGATTGTGTGTTGCAAGTGGCAAAAGAGAACGAATGTAAAAAAGTGTGGCTTATTACGACGAATGATAATATGAACGCACTTCGTTTTTATCAAAAACGTAACTTCATGATGACGAACTTGTATATTGATGCGGTAAAGGAAGCGCGAAAAATAAAGAAAGAAATTCCGTTTATTGGTTATGATAATATCGCGATTTCACATGAAATTCAGCTGGAGTATATTTTTTCCCGCATTAACGGGCAGTAAAACTCCCACCTCAAAATTCAGTTGGAGCAAAGAAGTTAGGTGGGAGATCAACTGCCCGTAAACGCCCGATTGGTGAAGGCTAATAATCAGTGGGGGATGAACAAAACCCCCACTGATTAAAGTTTCACTTTATGAGTAGAGTGGAAATTGTGTAACAATTTTCAGAAATATAAAACAATAACCTTGACGAATGTTATATTTTGGTTTAATTTAAAATTGTAATCTATTACCATATTAAGGGGTGACGATGTGGCAACTATACGTGATGTTGCAAAATTGGCCGGTGTTTCAGTCGCAACCGTTTCAAGAGTCATTAACGAAAAAGGATATGTCCATGAAGATACGGTGAAACAAGTAAAAAAAGCAATTGAAGAATTACATTATAGACCGAATGCTACAGCAAAGCCTTTATTTAAACAGCCTTCAACGGTGATTGCATTACTTGTAGATAATTTGCATAATCCATCATACATCACTTTGCTCCGTTTCGTTGAGGAAATAGCATACAAAGAAGGGTATCAAGTAATAGTTTGTAATATAGAAAATAAGAATAGATACATAGATATGTTGGAGCAAAATAACATTGCAGGCGTTATAATGACGAAATCTGTTTTTCGAAGTATAGGAGAAATCTCACTTCCTTTCGCTGTGCTTGAAGAACGACAATCTCTTATGAGCTATTATGAAAGTGGACAGAAAGCTGTTTCTTTATTAAAAGAGAAAGGCTGCCAGTTTCTTGCTTATATCGGTGAGGGAGTAGAGAGTGAAGAAATGGAAGAGCATGTGGCAGGATTTCTAGATACTGCTTGGAAAGAAGGACTTTCTTATCGAGAGGAAATTGTACAAGGGTATACGAATCAACAGTTTCTTGAATTGTTACAAAAGCATCCATACATAGATGGGGTTGTAGCTTCAAGTGATAAGGTCGCTATTGAGCTAATCAGGGCGGCGAAAACTCTTAATATTCATATACCAGATAAGTTACAAATCATTGGATTTAACGGGAGTGTAGAGGGTGAATGGATAAGTCCATCATTAACGACGATTGGAAGTTATATCGAAGAAAATGGGGAAATAGCTTTTCAACAGTTAATAGGAAAAATAAAGAAGAAACAAGTGCGACAAGAAGAAGTGGAAACAGAATTTAGGTGCATTGAGAGAGAAACAACAAAGTAAAAGGTGCGTTTTTAAAACGCACCTTTTATAGTGTAATTGCGGCAATAAAGCCGAATATAAGTAACGGTATATTATAGTGTAGAAATGTTGGGACGCATGTATCCCATATATGATGGTGCTGACCATCAGCATTTAAACCAGACGTTGGTCCAAGTGTACTATCAGATGCTGGAGAACCTGCATCACCAAGTGCACCAGCTGTACCGATAATTGCGATTGTAGCCATGGGACTAAATCCGATCTGGACGCATAACGGTACGAAAATTGTTGTTAATATTGGGATGGTTGAAAAGGAAGAGCCAATTCCCATCGTAACGAGAAGTCCAATAATGAGCATAAGAAATGCAGCAAGCGGTTTATTATTTCCGATTATATGTGCACTCGTTTGCACAAGAGATTCAACATGTCCAGTTTTTCGAAGAACAGCGCCAAATCCAGCGGCAGAAATCATAACAAATCCGATAAAGGACATCATACGCATTCCACTTGTTAAAATAGCATCGGCTTCTTTAAGAGGGAGGCTACCGCTAACTGATAAGACGATAATACCTGCTAAAGCACCAAAAATCATTGATTCTGTTGCTAATTGCACAGTTAATGTAGCGAGTATTGATAATAAACCCAAAGTAATGCTTCTTTTCGTATAGGGAACGATTTCATTCTGTGCAGCATGAATTTGTTCTGTTTCATATGTACGTGGTTTTCTGTATGTAATGAAAACCGCTACACATAATCCGATAATCATACCGATTGCTGGAATAGTCATCGCTTTTGGAATAAGTGCGACATCAAATGTAAGACCGCTTTGCGCAGCATTTGTTTGCAATACGTCATGAAAAATTTTTCCGAACCCTGCTGGAACCCACATGTAAGGGGTAATTAACCCAAATGTAATAAGACATGTTACAAGCCTACGATCCACCCTCAGTTCATTTAATACTTTTAAAAGTGCTGGAATTAAGATTGGGATGAAAGCGATATGAACAGGGATAATATTTTGTGAGAAGCAAGCCATTGTTAAAATGATAAATAATATAAGTATTTTAGAATAGACTTGTTTTTTCGTGTCTTGTTCGTTGCCGATCCATTTTAAAGCTGATTGGATCATTGCATCAGGAAGTCCTGTTTTTGAAAGGGAAATAGCAAATCCACCGAGCATTGCGTAGCTTAATGCGATAGGAGCACTGTTCCCAAGACCGGCTGTAAAAGTACTAATTGTTTCTGAAATACCGAGTCCGCCGATAAGTCCGCCTGTTAAAGCTCCAACGATAATGGCGACAATGACTTGGACACGTAACAAACTAAGCAGTAGCATGACTGCTACTGCGATGAGTACAGCGTTCATAATAAATGTAATCTCCCTAATTTTTATTCTGTTAAGGCAAGCAAGTGTTTGTAGTGACATATACTTGCGACATATCATTATAAAATGTTTTCTATGAAATGTAAAAGCGCCTTTTGTTATTAATGTTGAAAAGATAGTTCTTGTTTAATTGATTGTAAAGATTTAGCGAATAACTCAGGCTCTTCTAAATCTGGAGAATGTGCCGAGTTTGGAAACCAAATCATCTTTTTAATAGGAGCTTGAATGATATCGCAATATTGTTGAACGAGTGCATAAGGAGTTTGATAATCATAGCGACCAGAACAAAAATAAACAGGAACAGATAAACTTGAAATAGATGAAAAGAAATCGATTGTCAGCATCTCTTCCCATAAAACTCCGGATTTTAAATTTCCTGCGAGAAATTTGAACCAATCTAATAGCGTATATTCAGGAGAAAAGAAGCCTTTTCGTATGAAAGAAAAGGAAGATCCATTTTGGATTGCTCCTCCGAATGTACCAAGCCACTTTCTTTGAATAATGAGGCGTCTCGTATCTAAAAAGGGTGGTTTCCCTAATTTTAAAAGAGAAGCTAATGCCTTTTTATGGTCATGCTTTTTGGCAGAGCTAATTAAATGTTGATATAGTAATTCTTCATTTTGCTTCATATGTACGATTTGACCGATGCCGATGTATGCTTCTATATATTCGGGACATTGATTAGCGATTTGTAGTCCGATAATACTTCCCCAAGAATGACCAGCGAGAAATAGTTTTTGCTTATTAAAGCGTTTGAGAAGATATTGAATAACCTTTTTTGCATCTGAAAAAAATTGATCAATCGTAAGATTTGTTTGGATGTCCCGCCATAAAAAGGATTTACCTGCCCCTCGCTGATCCCAATTAATAACGATAAAGTGCTTTTCTAACTCTTTTTGAAAATGGCGAATAAAGCCGATTTGTGCCATACCAGGACCGCCGTGACAGCATAATAAAATAGGCTGATCCACGTTTTGGCCGCGTATAAGGAGAGATTGTTTCCGGTCATTAATCATAACGCTTTCTATCGTAGCGATACTGTTAGGGATTAGTTGCTTCTTTTCGTTGTAAAACCGAGGGGTATGGCTACGAAAAAGCATATGTAAACCTCCTTTTCTTAAATGGTATGAATCGCACAGGCTCTTTCTTTTGCATATACTACTAGAAAATCATTGTATCATAACATACTGGTTTGATTTCAAGTTTAGGCGATTAAGAGAGGAGGGAGAATGTGACGATTGGAGAAATTATTGATTCTTTAAATAGACGCGAATCAATCGCTATTATAGCGAAACGGCTTGAAATGAGCCCATATACATTATCAAAGAAATTAAGGGTGATTGGATATGAATATGATGGAGAGCAGAAAAAACGTATCTTTATAGGTGATGGTGAAGAGCCACGTCATTTGCAAATACAAGAAGCTACTGCCCTTCAATATGCAAAAACAGACTATCAATTACTAATTTATGAACAATTACAAAGCATTTATGAATTGCTAAGAAAAAGAGAAGAAGTAAGTGTTCAAATTATAAGTAAGAGCACAGAGAAAAAGAAACGAACCTTTTCGATTAATATAGAAGTATTAGCAAGACTAGATGTTATATCGGAATCAAAAGGGATTCAAAAGTCTAAAATTGTAGAAGAAGCACTACAGGAGTTTTTGCAACGGTATGATGTTAATCATGAAACGTATCCAGAGAAATAAAAGAAAGGATACTATGTTCCATATAAGAGCGTGTATCCTTTCTTTTATTTCATTTTTTGTTTTGTTTCGAAAAGTAATATAGGAACCAAACGGCATGATTTTGTTCATCAGCTGCTGCGCGCTGAAATGTTTCTTTCACTTGTTGATTTGTCGTTCCGTCAGCAATTTCTAAGTAAAAATCAACTGTTCGTTGCTCATCTTGCCGAATTTCAAGGATTTGAGTTCGTTCATTTATGTCTGGAGCTAAAGTAGCTAATCTAGCATAAAAATGAATGGCGCTATATTCTCCATTAATTGCTTTCTCAATACTACGAATGTGTTTGTCGATACAATGTATCGTCATTGTTTGATAGAAATACATACAAATCTTCCCATTATAGTTTTCTATATACTACGAAGAAACAAGGGGCTATGTGCGTATCCTTTACTGCACTAGAAAAATGACAATACGTATGACTCTAAAAGAAGAAGCTCCTTGCATATAAAAGGAGCTTCTTCTTTCGAGTGTCACGCACTAGTTTGAATAGTATTTAATTGTTTTTTTGAATACGTCCATCAATAATCGGCTGAATTGGTTCTTTCACTTGTTTTACATAATCGACTAATGCTTCAAAATCGTTTGGACCAGTTTCAGCATTTTTTCCATTTTTAAAGGATACGAATCCATCACCGCCAGAAGCTAGGAAAGCATTTGCAACTACGCTATACGTTTTAGAGGGAACTAATTCTTCACCATTTGTTAAACGGATATTCGTAACCTTTTCGTTATTTGGTTTGTTTGCATCCCAAGTGTATTGAATACCTGAAATTTGAAGCATTCTCGTTGCTCCTTTTTGCCATTGTTGATTTAATATATCACGAATATCTTGACCTGTTAGATCTACTTTAATTAATTGGTTTCCGAAAGGCTGAATGCCGTATAATTCGCCCCATGTAATATCTCCAGCGTCTAGATCATTACGAATTCCACCAGGATTCATAAGAGCGATTTGTGTTTGCATAGTTTGGCGCTGGGCATCCGCAACTAAATTTCCAAGTGTAGATTCACCAGCATCGTTTTGTTTACGGTCGATAGGTGCTGTAGATTTTCCGACTACTTCATTTACAAGAGGTGCGATTTTTTCTTTATATTGATCTAACTTTTGTTTTACTTGTTTGTCAGGCTCTACACCTTCATGGTACGTTGTAATAACTTCAGCTTTTTTCTTCACAATATCTTTTGTTTTTCTATCAATCGTTACATCTACATCAGAGAAAGCCATCCCGTAAGAGTTCGCCTGCACGATAAGTTTATTATTTACAGTACCATTTACGTACGTATGACTATGTCCGCCGAAAATAACATCAACTTCTGGATCTGTTTCATTTGCAATTCGAGTGAGGTCTCCATTTGTTACACCAGACTCATCAGTTGTTCCGCCGACATGTGCAAGGACTACGATAGATTTAACGCCGAGACGCTTTAATTGTTGTGTGGATTTATTAATAGCCTCTACTTCATCAGTGATTTCTACATTTTTAAGCATAGTAGGCATAACGACATTTGGTGTATCCGTTGTAACAACTCCAATGAACCCTACAGGAACTCCGTCAACCATTTTTACAGTGAATGGTGGTAAAAATAAGCGGCCAGTTGATTTATTATAGAAGTTTGCAGCGACATAAGGGAAGTTTGCTCCTTTGAAATTCCCTGTTTTTTCGTGATATCCACCGTAAATGAGGCGTTTCATTTCATCAATACCTTCATCAAATTCATGGTTTCCGATTGTACCAACATCAAACTTTAAGTCATTTAAAAATTCAATTGTTGGTTCGTCTTGTAATAATGCGGAAACTGGTGGGCTGGCTCCGACAATATCACCGGCATGTACGAGAAGTGTATTAGGGTTTTGTTTTTTGCGTTCTTTTAAATAAGTAGCTAAATAATCAGCGCCACCAGCTTCTTTATTGTTAACTTTTTTTACAGTATCTAGTTGACCATGTAAATCATTAATACCAAGCATTTGTACGTCTATGTATCGGTTTTGTTCGGCAGGAGTCTGAGATGGAGGAGCGGCGAATACGCTTGAAAAAGTAATAGTACTTAAAACAGCAACAGCAGGAATAATTTTTTTCCACATAATTAATTTCTCCTTTTTTTATAATCTGACATCATACGACATAATTTTAATAGATTACTAGGATTATATCCATATAAAAATTTAGTTTTTTCGAAAAATTAACATATTTACAAAAGATAAATAATAGAGTAGGGAACCTTTTTTATTGTCGATTTCGCCGTGTATCCTCTATAATGGAGAAAAAAGTAAAAGGTGAATAGTATGAAGAAAAAGAAGCAAAGACAAACACAAAGACACTCTCAAATGAATCAACCAGAGAAAGAATCACTTACACTAGGTGATCAATTGAACGATTCGTTAATGCAACAATTAAAGAATAAGAAAAAAGAGTTGCAAGTGAGAGAAGAGAAAAAAGAGGCAGCAGAACAAGAAAGAAAGCGTAAAGAACAAAAAGAACGTGAAAAGAATAAATCATTTGAAGAACTGTTAAGTGAAAGTAGCCTTACTTGGAAAGACTTTAAATAATAAAAAGATGATCAGTGAAATGCCACTGATCATTTTTTTGACGAGTTTGTAAGAAAAGGGGAGTTAGAATGAGGAAAATTGTAGTCGTTCCGTATGAAAATCATTGGAGTGAGAAATTTCAAATGGAGGCCGAAAGATTAAAATCGGCGATGCCAGAAACGGTAAAAATCCATCATATTGGAAGTACGTCAGTGCCAGGACTAGCAGCTAAACCTATTATTGATATGATCATGGAAGTAGAAAGTATCGACAGAGTAGATCATTGGAATGAACGATTTAAAGAGCTTGGTTACATCGTGAAAGGGGAAAATGGTATTTCAGGTCGTCGTTTTTTTATTCATGGAACTGAGGAAAAACGCTCGTATCACTTACACGTATTTGAAAAAGAAAATCCTGAGATAGTAAGGCATTTAGCATTTCGTGATTATATGATGGCTCATTGTGAAGAAGCAGAAGCGTATGCGACTTTAAAGAAAGAACTAGCTGAAAAATATACATATGATGGCACGTTGTATACAGAAGGAAAAAATGAATTTGTACGTAATGTTGATGAAAAAGCGAAGAAATGGATAGAAAGTAACGTGAACGACTGAGTTCATGTTATTTTCTAAAGGGGTATAAAATTATTATGTAAACTGTACGTATGTTTTGACATTTTGAATAAATCTTGTTGAAATAAAGTGGTGGTTTATAAAAAATGTAACATTGAAAGGGAGAACGACTGTGCATATTCCAACAACTACACTTCATAATGGCGTGAAAATGCCGATGATTGGTCTAGGCGTTTATAAAGCGAAAGAAGGCGACGAAGTTAAACAAGCAGTAAAAACAGCGTTAGAAGTTGGATACCGTTCGATTGATACAGCAACTGTATATGAAAATGAAAGCGGTGTCGGAGAAGCGGTTCGTGAATCTGGAATCCCGAGAGAAGACATATTTATTACAACAAAAGTTTGGAACGACGATCAAGGGTACGAGGAGACGCTCGAGGCGTTTGAAAAAAGTTTAAAGAAATTACAAATGGAGTATGTAGATTTATATTTAATCCATTGGCCGATAAGAGGGAAGTATGTTGATACGTACCGTGCTTTAGAAAAGCTATATGAAGAAGGTAAAGTGCGCGCGATTGGTGTTTCTAATTTTCATAAACATCATTTAGAACTGTTATTACCAAATTGTAAAGTGAAGCCGATGGTAAACCAAGTTGAACTTCATCCGATGTTAGCGCAATTTGAATTGCGTGATTTCTGTCAAGGTGAGCAAATTCAGATGGAAGCGTGGAGTCCTTTAATGAGAGGCGGCGAAGTATTCCAGCATCCAATTATTCAGGATATTTCTAAAAAATATGAAAAGTCACCTGCACAAGTTATATTAAGGTGGGATATTCAAAGTGGGATTGTGACTATTCCTAAATCTGTTACGCCATCTCGTATTAAAGAGAACTTTACTATTTTTGATTTCTCATTAACTGAAGAAGAGATGGATCAAATTAATACGTTAAATCGTAATTTACATGTAGGAACGAATCCTGATAAATATGATACGTTATAAAAAAAGACTGCCGCCTAGTGTTGGGGGGCAGTCTTTTGCTTTTATCGGTATCAATATTTTAGCGATGCAAAGCATATGAATCATACTTAACAATCTTTTGAAGTTGTACATATTCTTCTTTTGTTAAAGATAACTGTTGGCTAGCTTGTATATTTTCTTGCAATTGTTGAATAGAGCTTGCACCAGGTATAACAGCTGCAACAGTTTCGTTATGTAAGCAATATTGAATAGCTGTTCCTGTTAAAGAGCTTTCCCCGATTATTTCTTTTACACTCGCGAGTGTCGAATATAACTCATCGTAAGAATAAGAGAGGTAATCTTTTTCTTTTACTCTTTCTATCTTTCTTGCATTATTGTTAGTTAAAATCCCTTTTGCAAGTGGTCCGCGAGCAATAACGCTAATTTGCTGTTCATTAAGAAGCGGGAACCATTCTTCAGGGCGACGATTTAAAAGGCTGTATTCCATTAATATGCTAACGATATTTGATCGTTTTGCATACTCACGAATGACATTTGGACGTATAGAAGAGATACCATAATGACGAATAATCCCTTCTTTTTTTAATTCTTCAAAGGCTTCAACTGTTTCATCTATAGGATCTTCAATCGTCCCGCCATGCAGTTGATATAAATCAATATAATCTGTTTGAAGTCTACGTAAACTCTCTTTTACTTCGGTCTTTATATAAGCTTTAGAAGGATCCCAAGACCAACCGTTTTTTTCTTCTGTCCATCGATTTCCAACCTTTGTTGTAAGAACAATTTGGTCGCGTTTTCCTTTCAGAGCTTTTCCAACAAATTCTTCATTTAATCCATAATCGTATAAGTCCGCTGTATCAAAAAAATTAATTCCTAAATCGATTGCCTCATCGATAATACGCATAGCTTCAGCCTCAGATGCACCGAGAGACATACAGCCAAATCCAATTTCCGTAACATATAAATCTGAGTTTCCTAATTGACGTTTTTTCATAGGTCAACCTCCTTACCTTTATTGTACGAAAGGGGAAGGAGGTTGACAAACGTTTACTTTTTATTTGCTGTAATCCACTCTTGTACAGTTGTATACTCTTTTCCATATTGTTTTAGCTTATGACGAATTTGCCATGCTTTGCCGACTAAAGTGACGCGATTTGGTAAAATGTAAACTTTCATTTCTATCACGCTCCTTTCAATGTGGTAAAATGTATGAAGAACGATTAGGAAATAGAACAGGGAGATGAAGTAGTATGAGTAATCTTGCAGAAAGAACAGTAAAAACTGAACCGATTTTTGATGGTAGAGTTATAAAAGTTCGTGTTGATGATGTAGTATTACCAAATGGAGAAATGAGTAAACGTGAAATCGTAAATCACCCTGGGGCAGTTGCTATTATTGCTATTACTGATGAGGGGAAAATTGTACTCGTTGAGCAGTATCGTAAAGCTCTCGAAAAGGCAATTGTGGAAATTCCTGCTGGGAAGTTAGAACCTGGGGAAAAGCCAGAGGTGACAGCAGTTCGTGAATTAGAAGAAGAAACAGGATATGTATGTGAAAATATGGAGCTTATTACATCTTTCTATACATCACCTGGTTTTGCAGATGAGATTTTATATGTATATAAAGCGACAGGATTAAAACAAAAAGAAAATAAAGCAGCTTTAGATGAAGATGAATTTGTGGAATTAATGGAAGTGTCATTAGAAGAAGCGATTGATCTTATGAAAGACCTTCGCATACATGATGCTAAGACGATGTTTGCAGTACAATATTTACAATTACAAAAATAAACACTCGCCTAAGGCGAGTGTTTTTAGTTGATTTTTGCATATACACGTGCATCGCGTAAGCTGCCATCGGGTGCTAGGAAATCATTTTCCATTGTACCTTCTAAAATAAATTCTAGACGTTCTGCTAAGTTACATGCGTTTATATTTGTTGCATCAGTACGAATTTCAATTCTTCTAGCACCTAGTTTATCAAATGCAAATTGAATCGCACCTTTAATGGCTTCTGTCATATAGCCATGCTTTGTATAAGCGCTATGTAGCCAAAAGTGAAGTGAAAACTTTGGAATATCCCAGTTTTCAGGCTTGAGCGTAATAGCTCCGATGAATGTACCAGATACTTTATCGTATAAGTGGAAATCAAGTGTTTCACGAAGTAAAAACTGTCCGTGAGCTTCGCGAACAATTTCTTCAGCACGTTCTTCTGTTTCAGCTGTAATTGGCATCCATGGTAATAAGTCTTCTAGCGAAGCTTGGATTGCTTCATATACTTCTGTTCCATCACCTGGAAACGGCTTACGTACTTGCAAGCGCTCAGTTTGAAATAATGTTGGAAAATCTAATAATAATGGTTTCAAGAGAAATCCCTCCTATTCTCTACTTTTTAGTTTAGCAAAGTAGAGCGGAATTTCAATGCTAATTCGTCATACTTTTTTTCTTTCTTTCATACATTTTTAGTAAGAGTGTGAACGGAGGGAAGGAAAATGTGGCGAAAAACGTGGCAAGACCGTGTAATGTCTCACATACAGGAAAATTCTTCACTATATATATTTAATGCAGTTTTATTACTGATGGGAGTAATATTTGGAGCGATTCTTGTGAATAGTTTACAAATAAACCAAAAGCAAGATTTATCATTTTATTTACAGCGTTTTTTTGGACAAGTTTCTAAAGGAGAATTTGCTGTCGCAGGCGAAATGTTTCGAGAAAGTTACTTTTCGCAATTAAAATATATCGGCTTTATTTGGATTTTGGGGATTTCAATTATTGGGTTGCCGCTCATTTTTATCTTACTATTTTTAAAAGGGGTAGTTGTTGGATTTACAGTAGGTTTTTTAGTAAGTCAGCACGGATGGAATGGACTATTATTAGCATTTGTATCTGTATTGCCACAAAATTTAATTATAATTCCTGTATTTCTCGTAATGACAACAATTGCTGCAAGCTTTTCCTTACGCATGATTAGGCATCAATTTATTCGGAAAATAACTGAGCCACTATTACCGTTATTAATTCGCTATACATGCTTTTTTCTCGTGATTGGAGCGGTATTAGCTATTGCTTCCAGTGTCGAAGTGTATGCATCACCAGTTTTAATGAAAGAAGTTGTGGAGGCTATTAACAAACAATAAATGTTTTTTGAGAATAATTATCAATTTGTTTTTATTGTTTTTCTTTTGACAGGAGCCCTTCTTCTGATATAATGGTGTAAGAGTGGCGAGGAGGGAGTAGTACCGAATGGAAGAAAGAATTGAACGAATTAAGAAGCAATTACATGCAGCGAGCTATAAATTGACACCACAACGTGAAGCAACAGTTCGTGTGCTGCTAGAAAATGAAGAAGATCATTTAAGCGCAGAAGATGTATACCTCCTTGTAAAAGAAAAGTCGCCAGAGATCGGATTAGCAACCGTTTATCGAACTTTAGAGTTATTGTCTGAGTTGAAAGTTGTCGATAAAATTAACTTTGGAGACGGTGTTTCGCGTTATGACTTACGCCAAGAAGGTGCACAGCGTTTCCATCATCATTTAATCTGTACACAATGCGGTGCTGTACAAGAAATACAAGAAGATTTACTTGGTGAAGTGGAGAATAAAGTGGAACGAGACTGGAGCTTTAAGGTGAAAGATCATCGTTTAACATTCCATGGGATTTGTAAAAATTGTCAAGAAAATGAAACGGATGAAAAATAACCTTTTCCTATTTAACTAGGAAGAGGTTTTTTATTTGAATAAGGTATAAATTGGTGAAAGCTTGGCATATGTTGTAATAACTTATATTTTGGAGGAATTTACAATGCGCCGAGCTTTAAAATTAACTTTTGATGGGATGAAAGTATTTTTATTATTTACAAGTTGTACGATTTTGTTTTATTTCGCTATACTATGGATAAATCAAGAATATGAAAGTTACCATCGTTATGAAAAGCCAAAAGAAGAGACTGTAGAAAAAGTATCAGGGAATGAGGAGCCGGAAAAGGATGCTTTCGTAAATAGAATGATGTTTTTCTATGAAAATGGGGAGTAGTGTAGATTGGAAGATCAATTAAAAGATTTTATTCATTATATGATTGTTGAAAAAGGTTTAGCGAAAAATACAGTTGTATCTTATGAACGCGATTTAAAAAGCTATGTGAAGTATTTGCAAAATGTAGAACAAACGAAGACGTTTCATGAAGTGACACGCTTGCATATTGTTAACTTTTTGCAGTATTTAAAAGAAAACGGGAAATCTTCAAAAACATTGGCGCGTCATATTGCATCGATTCGTTCGTTTCATCAATTTTTACTTCGTGAACGAGCAGTGGAGCATGACCCATCGGTACATATTGAAACGCCACAAGGGGAACGGAAATTACCAAAAGTATTATCAATCGACGAAGTGGAAGCATTGCTTCAAACACCGAAAACGGCAAGTGCTTTTGGGATTCGTGATAAGGCAATGTTAGAGTTGTTGTATGCAACAGGACTTCGTGTTTCAGAATTAATTGCATTAAATTTAGAAGATGTGCACTTAACGATGGGATTTGTTCGCTGTATCGGGAAAGGGAACAAAGAAAGAATTATTCCACTAGGAAGCTTAGCGACAGAAGCGATTCAAAAGTATATTGAAAAAGGAAGAAGAGAATTGATGGGTAAAAAAGCAGTAGATGCGCTCTTTTTAAACCATCATGGTAATCGATTATCGAGACAGGGATTTTGGAAAATTTTAAAACGGCTAGCGAAAGAAGCGAATATTGCAAAAGAGCTTACACCGCATACGTTGCGTCACTCTTTTGCTACGCATCTATTAGAAAATGGGGCAGACTTACGTGCTGTACAGGAAATGCTTGGACATGCAGATATTTCGACGACACAAATTTATACGCACGTTTCAAAAACTAGATTAAAAGATGTATATAAACAGTTTCACCCGAGAGCATAGTCACTATGCTCTTTTTTCATAGATTAAGAAGAGTGAACCATTTCACAGAAACTTCACAAACATTTCGTACATTGTTTTCAGCAGAAGACTAGAATATTACAATGTATTTCCTCTATACTAAGGAAAGTATGAAGGAGGAAATGAAGATGAAAAAACTTATTATTACATTATTTATCGCGATGCTAGCATTGGCTGGCTGTAATACAAACAAAGAAGAACCGAAAAAAGGACAGAAACTTGAAGGTATAGACGTAGCGGTTCAAACGAATCCGAAAGAAATTAAACCTGGTGAAAAAACAGAGGTACAAGCACTTGTTACACAAGGAAAAGAAAGAGTAACGGATGCTGATGACGTAAAGTTTGAGATTTGGAAAGATGGCGACGAGAAACACGAGATGTTAGATGGTAAGCATAAAGGAAAAGGTGTTTATGCAGTAGAGAAAACATTTGAAACTGATGGAGTATATCATATTATTCCTCATACAAATGCACGTGATATACACGTTATGCCAGAACACAAAATTGCTGTAGGGAATGCGAAAGTAGAAGATGCGAAAAAAGAAAGTGGTGATCATAGTGCAGGACACGGTGATCATAAAAGTGACACAATGATTCATCTTATGGCCGGTGACATAAAAGCAAATGCTGAATCAACAATGAAAGTCCATTTAAAACAAAAAGAAGAAGCGTTAACTGGTGCTGAAGTACAACTTGAGATTTGGAAAGACGGCGTTGAAAAACACGAATTTATTCCGGCGAAAGAAGGGAATAAAGGGGAGTATGAAAGTAAACATACTTTCAAAGAGAATGGTGCTTATAAAGTGAAAGTTCATGTAAGAAAAGGTGAACTACATGAACATAAAGAAGAAACAGTAGAAGTAAAATAAAAAGTAGCTCTTTAGAGCTGCTTTTTATTTTTATATTAGGAAATATGTTATAAAATGATTAGCACTTCTTTGCAGAATGGATTACAATAGAATGGTAAAGAAAATGAGAAATTCTACGAAAATGTATTAAAAAGAAAGCGTAAACATGGTATGATATCAATATCAGATGTCTGACATCTGACTTGGAAAAACCTAGAAATGTTTTTTATTCGTTTGAAAGTAAAACGAAAAAGTTAGAGAATGATTTAAAGCAGTACTGTTTAATAATGAGGACGAAAGATAATTCCCATTGATAACAGTTTCACTTTATAGCGTTTTGAACATACTACAAGAAGTAGAACTGAACATATAGGAGGTTGCAGTTATGAATAAATATAAACGTATTTTCCTAGTCGTAATGGACTCCGTGGGAATCGGTGAAGCACCAGATGCTGAGCAGTTTGGTGATTTAGGTTCTGATACAATTGGTCATATCGCTGAACATATGAATGGATTACACATGCCAAACATGGTGAAATTAGGCCTTGGTAATATTCGTGAAATGAAAGGAATCTCTAAAGTAGAGAAACCGCTTGGATATTATACAAAAATGCAAGAGAAATCTACAGGTAAAGATACAATGACAGGTCACTGGGAAATCATGGGCCTTTACATTGATACACCATTCCAAGTGTTTCCTGAAGGATTCCCGAAAGAATTACTTGATGAATTAGAAGAAAAGACAGGTCGTAAAATTATCGGTAATAAACCAGCTTCTGGAACAGAGGTACTTGTTGAGCTTGGTCAAGAACAAATGGAAACAGGTTCTTTAATTGTTTACACTTCTGCTGATAGTGTATTACAGATCGCAGCTCATGAAGAAGTAGTACCACTTGAAGAGCTATATAAAATTTGTAAAATCGCACGTGAATTAACATTAGATGAGAAGTACATGGTAGGGCGTGTTATTGCTCGTCCGTTCGTTGGAGAGCCAGGAAACTTCACACGTACACCAAATCGTCATGACTATGCGTTAAAACCATTTGGTCGCACAGTAATGAATGAACTTAAAGATGGCGATTATGATGTAATTGCTATTGGTAAAATTGCTGACATTTATGATGGAGAAGGTGTAACTGAATCACTTCGTACGAAATCAAATATGGATGGAATGGACAAGCTTGTAGATACATTAAATATGGACTTTACAGGTATTAGCTTCTTAAACTTAGTTGACTTTGATGCCTTATTTGGTCATCGTCGTGACCCACAAGGGTACGGAGAAGCATTGCAAGAATATGACGCACGTCTTCCAGAAGTATTCGAAAAACTAAAAGAAGATGATCTATTATTAATTACAGCAGACCATGGTAATGATCCAGTACATCCTGGTACTGATCATACACGTGAATATGTACCGTTATTAGCATATAGCCCAAGCATGAAAGAAGGCGGACAAGAGTTATCACTTCGTCAAACATTTGCTGATATTGGTGCAACTGTAGCAGAAAACTTTAATGTTAAAATGCCAGAACATGGAACAAGCTTCTTAAATGAGCTAAAGAAATAGGGGGATAAACAGATGAATCGTGAACTAATTACAAAATCAGCTTCATACTTAAAAGAGAAATTTCAAGAGACACCACAAGTAGGACTAATCCTTGGATCTGGACTAGGTGTATTAGCAGATGAAATCGAGAACGCAGTAACAGTACCATACAGTGAAATCCCTGAATTCCCGGTTTCAACTGTAGAAGGACATGCAGGTCAACTTGTATTCGGTACACTTCAAGGTGTAACAGTAGTAGCAATGCAAGGACGTTTCCATTTCTACGAAGGATACGATATGCAAAAAGTAACATTCCCAGTTCGTGTTATGAAAGAACTAGGTGTAGAAACAGTTGTTGTAACGAACGCAGCTGGTGGTGTAAATACATCATTTGAACCAGGCGATCTTATGTTAATTTCAGACCATATTAACTTCATGGGTACGAACCCATTAATCGGACCAAATGATTCTGAAATGGGTGTACGTTTCCCTGATATGTCTACATCATATACGCCAGAACTTCGCGAAATGGCGAAACAAGTTGCAGCAGATTTAAATATTAAAGTACAAGAAGGTGTATATGTTGGAATGACAGGTCCTGTATATGAGACACCTGCTGAAATTCGTATGCTTCGTACACTTGGCGGAGATGCAGTTGGTATGTCAACAGTACCAGAAGTAATTGTAGCTCGTCATGCAGGTATGAAAGTACTAGGTATTTCTTGTATTTCAAATATGGCAGCTGGTATTTTAGATCAACCACTTCACCACGATGAAGTAATTGAAACGACAGAACGTGTTAAAGCTAATTTCTTAGCATTAGTAAAAGCAATTGTAAAACAAATGAAGGGGTGACTTCACAATGAGAATGGTGGACCTAATTGCAAAAAAACGTGATGGACATGCATTAACGACAGAAGAAATTAACTTTATCGTTGAAGGATACACAAATGGTAGTATTCCAGATTATCAAATGAGTTCACTTGCAATGGCAATTTTCTTCCAAGATATGAATGATCAAGAACGTGCAGATTTAACGATGGCAATGGTAAATAGCGGTGATACAATTGACTTATCAGCCATTGAAGGTGTAAAAGTAGATAAGCATTCAACGGGTGGAGTTGGTGATACAACGACACTTGTATTAGGTCCATTAGTAGCTGCTTTAGGTGTACCAGTTGCGAAAATGTCTGGACGAGGTCTAGGACATACGGGTGGTACAATTGATAAATTAGAAGCAGTACCAGGATTCCATGTGGAAATTGAAAATGATGAATTCATGCGTCTTGTAAATGAAAATAAAATCGCTGTTATTGGTCAAAGTGGAAACTTAACACCTGCTGATAAAAAGTTATATGCGCTTCGTGATGTAACTGCAACAGTAAATTCAATTCCTCTTATCGCTAGCTCAATTATGAGTAAGAAAATTGCTGCTGGTGCAGATGCAATTGTTCTTGATGTAAAAACTGGAGCAGGCGCGTTTATGAAAACGGATGAAGATGCAAAGCGTTTAGCAGAAGCAATGGTACGCATCGGTAATAACGTTGGTCGTAATACGATGGCGGTTATTTCTGATATGAGTCAGCCGCTTGGTGAAGCAATTGGTAATGCATTAGAAGTACAAGAAGCAATTGATACATTACAAGGTAAGGGACCGAAAGATTTAGAAGAGTTATGTTTAACACTTGGAAGTCAGATGGTGTACCTTGCTGGACAAGCTTCATCTTTAGAAGGTGCACGTGAAAAGTTAATTGAAGTAATGAACAATGGTAAAGCGCTAGAATCATTTAAAACGTTCTTATCAGCACAAGGCGGCGATGCATCTGTTGTTGATGATCCTTCTAAATTGCCACAGGCACAATTTAAAATTGAAGTGGAAGCGAAAGAAGACGGTTACGTATCGGAAATCGTTGCAGATGAAATCGGAACAGCAGCAATGCTTTTAGGAGCAGGGCGTGCAACGAAAGAGTCTGAAATTGATTTAGCAGTTGGTCTAATGCTTCGCAAAAAAGTAGGCGATAGCGTGAAAAAAGGTGACTCTCTTGTTACAATTTACGCAAACCGCGAAAATGTTGAAGACGTAAAAGCGAAAATTTATGAGAACATGAAAATCGCTAAAGATCACGTAGATGCACCAACTTTAGTACACGGTATTGTAACGAAGTAATAAAGTGAAACTTTAATCAGTGGGGGCTTTATCCCCACTGATTATTAGCCTTCACCAATCGGGCATTTACGGGCAGCCCGACCTAGACCTAACTTCTTTGCTTTCGCTGAATTTTGAGGTAGGGGTCTTACTGCCCGCAAATAGCGGGATAAAAAAAAGCTGAGGAGATTTCTCCTTGGCTTTTTTTACTATTTTTTGTTTATAATAGTAATGGGTGAAATTATGATTAGAATTTGTGCAATAACGAAAAAAAATGAAGTTTTATATGATGTTTCGCTAGAAGAAACGAAAAAAGAGAACATCATATGGTATTGGCTTGATTTATATAAGCCAACGAAAGAGGAGTATACATATATTTTACAAGATCACTTCAAGTTCCATCCCCTTGCAATTGAAGATTGTGTAGAGTATGTACAGAGACCAAAGGTAGATTTTTATGATGGATATAACTTTTTAGTTCTTCATGCATTCGGAGAAGACGGATTAGAACCGCATGAAATCGATTTATTTATTAGTGATCGATATATAGTCTCTTTCCATTTCTCTCATAACAATGCGATTGAAAGAGTATGGAAAACGCTCGGTGAAAAGAAACGTATTAAGAAGAGCCCTTTGCATGTAGCACATACAATTATTGACCAAATTGTAGATGATTATTTCGCACCTGTTTATTACATCGAAGACCATTTAAATGCAATTGATGATAATTTAACGGGTGAGACAGCAGGAAGTGTGCTAGAAGAAGTATTTGATATTCGTGCAGATTTATCTAAGTTAAGGCGTACGATTATTCCGATGCGTGATTTATTGTATCGTATATTAAATTCAACACGTTTTTACGGTATAAGCGATCATGAAATTTATTTTAAAGATATACATGATCATTTGCTTAAACTGACAGAGATGATTGAAGCGAGCCGTGAATTAACAGCAGATATTCGAGATAGTTACTTTTCGTTGAATTCCCACCATATGAACAATATTATGAAAACATTAACTGTTTTCTCAACTATTTTCATGCCGTTAACATTTATTGCAGGGGTATACGGCATGAACTTCGCACATATGCCAGAGCTTGGCGGGAAGTATAGTTATTTTATTTGCTTAATTTTAATGGCGTTAATTGGCGGCGGAATGATGGCTTGGTTTTATAAAAAAGGTTGGTTTAAGTAAAAAAACACCGAGGATTTCCTCGGTGTTTTTTCTTAGCCAATAGCGTGTAATACGAACATGGCTAAGAATAAGCATGTAATAATATACATGGACGGTGCGACCTCTTTACGCTTTCCAAGTGCAACTTTCAAGATAGGATAAGCAATAAATCCGAACGCAATGCCATCAGCGATACTATATGTGAGCGGGATCATAACGATAATTAAAAACGCTGGAAATCCTTCTGAAAAGTCGTTCAGAGGAATTTGTTGAATGCTTGTAATCATCAGCCCGCCAATAATAATTAAGATTGGTGCAATGGCACTGTCAGGAATTATTTTGACAAACGGAAGCGCAAACAGTGATGCGAAGAATAACAACCCTGTAACGATAGACGTCAGACCTGTCTTTCCGCCTGCAGTAATACCTGCGGCACTCTCTACTGTTGAAACGGTAGGGCTTGTGCCAAATAGACCACATGTCATTGCTGAAATTGCATTTGCTTGGTAAGCACGTGGGAATTTACGATCATCTTCTAATAAACCATGTAAAAGTCCCATGTTCTCAAAAATAAGCACCATGCTTAAGGAGAATGTTGCAATCCAAAATGGCAAGGAAGAAAGTTTCCCAAATGACATAGCTCCAAACACATCGCCATAATTAGCGAATGAAAACGAACTATTTCCCATTTGACTCGTATCAACAAGACCAAACAGCCATGCAATACCAGTTCCAATTGCAATCGTCCATAAAAAGCTTCCACGTACGTTACGCGCAAATAGTACAAGTGCGACAATAAGAGTAAGTAGTGTGGCAAGAACGACAGGACTACTTAATTTTCCCATTGCAACAGCAGTATTAGGATGCGAAACGACTAAACCACCTTTTTGCAAGCCGATGAAAGCTAAAAACAACCCGATACCGACAGTGATCGCTTCCTTTAATGACTTTGGAATAGATACCGAAAGCACGCGAGCAATCGGTGTAAAAGCAGCAATTGCAAAAATAATACCGGCGATAAAAACAGCTGCCAATGCTTCTTGCCAAGTTAAACCGAGCGTATGCACAGCAGTGTACGTGAAGAATGCATTTACACCCATACCAGGGACAAGAATAGCAGGTGCATTTGCCCAAAATGCCATAAGTAGACATCCGACAAATGAACTGAAAACAGTTGCTAAAATTCCAGCTTCAAGAGGAATGCCGGCATCTGATAAGATTGACGCATTTACAATCATAATATAAACGATTGTGAAAAATGACGTGACTCCAGCTAAAACTTCTTGTTTTGGTGATGTTTGGTGTAAGTCTAATTTAAATGTTCTTTCAAGTATTCCTTTCATGTTAAACCTTCTTTTTCATATCCCTCTCCCACCCGTGATATCTCTTATGTAAGAGCTCACCGTCCTTTATTATATCAGAACATCATGTTTTTACAACAACGAAAATGATAACGGTTACTTATAAATGAGTTTATTTATAAATACGTAAAAATTGCCCGGATAGATGAAATGATTTCTAGTTCTCCTGATTGAATGGGCGGAGCTGCTTGCGCATGCAAAGTAGCATATGATGCGATCTCCCGTGGTAATTGGGCAGATTCTTCAACGAGTGAGAGGGGAACAGGATTAATATTTAAATTGTAGGTACTCGCAATTGTACGAGCTTTGTCTACTGCTTGTTGCAGAGCTTGAATGAGAGCTTGCTCATAATATTTATTTGGATGAGATATTCGAAAACGTAAGCCTTTTGCTACGTTTGCACCATTTGTAACGGCTATATCATATACTTCCCCTGCTTTTTGCACATTTAAAACGGTAATTTCATACAAATGCTCCACACGGTAGCCTTGTAGTAATGCTTTATCATTTACATATTCGTATTGAGGAGTAATGGTATAAGAAATGGTTTCTATATCTTTATCGGCAATACCTAGCTGTTTGAGTGCATCAAGCAATTGTTTCGATTGCACTGCATTTTCTTCTTGCGCCTGTTTTACATTTTTACTATCTGTTCGAATGCCCAGTGTTAATATGACAACATTTGGTTTTGCCTTTATAATGCCTTCTCCTTGTACAGTAATAGTAGCTTCTTTACCAGTATTTGTCGTACGGATATTATGTAAATACGGATTCATTCCACTTTGCATTTATGCTCACCATCCTTTTTTATATGTATATGTGTGAACAAAAAAGAAAATCTTATGAAAAAAGTTACATAAATGAGAATGTTAAGGGAAGAAAGCATATACAATATAGGTATTTATAGATTATAATATGTGTAAATATGATAAAAAAGGGACGAGGCTAGTGAACGAAAATAGAGAAACACTGATTTTAGATTTATCTGCATCATTTCGAAAGATGATACGTTTATTACAAAATGATATTAATACACGTTTTTCAGAGCATATGCCATATAATGAATTCTCTGTATTACGTGCGTTATTTTTAAACAGTCCACAGATGGCTTCGCAAATTGCGAGTGAAGTAAACGTAACCTCCAGTCATATTACAGCTGTAACAGATCGTCTCGTGCGAAAAGGGTTTGTTGAAAGAAAACGTTCAAATTCGGACCGTCGTATCGTATACTTAGAAATTACTGAAAACGGACGAGAAGTAACTGAAAAGCTTGAAGCTGTGCGTAAAGAATATTATAAAGAGAAATTTAAAGGTTGGAGCGACCAAGAGATAGAAATGGTTTTAGAACTATTTGGCCGCGTATTATAATAAATGAGGATAGGAAGCGAGAGCTTTCCTATCCTTTTTCTTTTGAATAAAAATATTTTGAAACTCCGATACTTTAATTAAACAGATCGGAGGAAAGATTATGAAATATATTGCTGCACTTACCATTTTACTTGGAAGTTTTTTCTGCTTTCATACATTCATGTACGCTGATACCCCTATCCAAGTGGTGCAAAAAGAAGTGAAGTACATTGAAAACGATAATACTGTCCTGTATTCGAAATTATGGGTTCGTTCTATGCAAAACGCAGTATTATTTCATCATAGCGATAATGTTCGTAATCAGGACACTTTGCGTAATGTAACAAGTTCATCGCTCGTTAAAGCGAAGCAATTACCATTTAAGAAAGCATCAATGTACATTCCAAGATTATCGCAATACGTATCAAAAGCAGGGAAAGAAAATATTCAAGTGCACTACATTGCGGTGCACTATAATGTAAAAAAAGAAAATGCGTATCAATTAAATGGTATGAACTATTTTCTGCAAGTATTTGTGAAAGAGCGCGGGGAATGGAAAATTGCTGAAAGTGTAGTCGCACCGACAGAGCAAATTGTACAAAATGGTGATGGGTTTGGGATGAAAGAAGAGAGGGGGTATGGAGATAGGAGAGAGAATGTGAAATAACCTCCTTTTGAAGGAGGTTATTTATTAAAAAATTACATTTTGTTATTTTAATCCCCAAGAAATCTTTTTCTTTAATAAGCGTGATAACACGATATAGCAAATTAGACCAATTACAACGAACCCAATATAATACCCAATAATGGATTGTATACCTCCTATTATGCGACCTCCAAATAGGGCGAAACAAGATGCAGTACATGCTATAAAAGGCTTGTAGAGCTTTGAGAATAAAAGCAACTTACCGTTTTGTTCATTAGGCGATTGTGTATATAAATAGGTACCTAAAGGTAATAAGATAAGTATATACACAATTGGAGTTAATAATTTCCAAGCAGAAGGTATTTTCGAAAAATTAGGTTCGTTTATGCGTTTTCCGTTTTTATCTGTATAAGCTGATTGTGGATCGTAATCAAATCTAATCTCTAAGTCCTCAATAGGTGAAAGTATACTTATATGTGATGAAATTGATACGTATTGATTTTCAATTTTATAAGTTTTCTCATGAGTTTCGTACAAGTGAACTGAAACAAAACCAGCCAAAAGTAAGGCCAATCCGTATGGTAAAATAAGCATAATACCAGTGAATATACTTTGAGAAAGTATATTAGCAGTTATTGTTCCCATAAATAATGTCAAAGTATAAATAGCAATTAATACAATGACTGTATAAAGAAAATAAGAATGAAATGGTGAGAATAACTGGTATTTATTATGAAAGGTCGTCTTTTTTAAAATTGCGAAAAGTCCCCAATTTATTGCATAGACAGCAATAATATTGAATACCCCTAATAACCATTTTGTAAGATATATATATCTTCGTTTAAAAGGCATTGACCATAAAGCATCCATGGTTTGGTTATGGCGCTCCCAACCAATTTGAACACATGCTAATGCAATAATTACAATTCCCTGTATAAATAAATGGTCTTCAGGACTAAGGAAATATTGATAATGATAATTAACTTTTTTCGTGATAGTTTGTGAAAAATGAAAGGATTTTGCAGCATCTAAATAATATTTATAAGATAGTGTATAGAAGCTAGTAATCCAAAAAAGCCAAATGAAATATTTTCCCTGTTTATAGCTTTGTAACCATAATGCTTTTTGAAACATAGGATCTCTCCTTTATAAAACTTTATAATTTGTAAGGCGTGATAGTGCAAAATAGCTGAGGGTTCCAAATAAAATTAGCCCAAAATAATAGCTAAATATCAAATCAAAATAGTGTAACATGCTCCCACCGATTAAAGCAAAATAGAAAGTTGTCCCGACAATCCATAGTTTTTGTTTCTTTTGAAATGAAAATACTTTCTTATTATTTTCATTAGGTGAATGCTTATATAAAATAACCCCCAGTAATAAGAAACATATTGTATATAGAATGGGTACTAGTAATATTTTAGGAGAACTATAGTCATAGAATACAGGTCCTTCCTTTTTAGTTGGTTGGTTCCTCATATCGTAATTATATCGAATATGAAAATTTTTTATGGGAGCAAGAATTTCGGTTTGCTGGTTTAAATGATAGATTGCTTCATATTTATTTGAAGAATGTTCTGTATCCATATTTAAATGTGCATTATAAAAAGAGAAGAGCAAAGAAAAAATTCCAAACCCTTTAATTAAATATAGAACACAGAAGGTACCTTGAGAAATGATACTTCCTGTAAAAGTTCCGATACACAAAGCTGTAGTATAGAGAGCGATATAAGTAATTATTGCATAGAAAAAATATCTATGGAAAAAGTTGAATGATTGAAATTCAAAGTGAATTGTCGTTCTATATACAAGGTACATTAGAGCCCAGCATAGTAAAAGACATGTAACAATGTGAATAATGCCAAATAACCATTTTGAAAAAAAGATGGTGCTACGTTTAAAAGGCATTACCATTAAAGAATCACTCAACTTCAAATTGCTACGTTCCCATCCAATCATTAAGCAAGCTAGTGCAATGATAGAGAGAATAATGATGGAATTGTAATCTGAGAAGTAATAGTCGTAATAAAACTCTCCTGTTGGGTTATATTTATAGAAAAAATCCATCTGGGTTTGGGATGCCTTATAGTATTTATAAGGGAAAACATACATAGATATTAAAAACATTATTAGTACAGCATATTTCCCGCGCTTCCAATTCCACATCCACAACGCCTTATGAAACATACCCATCCTCCTCAAGTGTCGTAACGAAGACATCTTCAAGTGACATTGTTAATTCTTCAATGAGTATTGGTTGCTCTTTATAAAACTTTTCAAGCGTTGTAGCAACATTTCCTTCGATTAAAATCGTATATACTTTTCCTGTTTGGTTTAATATTTTAATATTGCTTAAGTTTTCTAGTTTTTGAGGTAGTGATCGTTCGTAAGCAACTTGGACTTTAGCAAATTGTGATTTTGCATCATCTAGTGATGTAATAGAATCTACTGTATGTCCTTTTAAAATAATGATTGTATCGGCAATTTTTTCAACTTCATCTAAATGGTGAGTGGAGATGAAAATTGTAATTTCTTTTTCTGCTACTTCTTCAACGAGAAATTGTAGAATCTGTCTTTTAACGATAGGATCAAGTCCGTTTGTCGGTTCATCTAAAATGACATATTCTGCTTTTACAGCGAAAGCTAAAATGATCGCAAGCAGTGCTTTCATTCCTTTTGAGTAACTACGAATGCGTTTGTTTGGTAAATTAAAACGTTCTAATATTTCATAAAAATATTGTTCATCAAATGCTGTATAAACCGCTTTATAAAACTTTACGATTTCCTTCACTGTATATCCGTTCAGTATGTTAGTAGAATCTGGAACGTATACAACTTTTTGTTTAATTTCAGGATGCATATGAACATCTGTATTATCATATGTAACAGTTCCTTCATCGGGGTCTAAAATGCCGACCATCGTTCGTAATAAAGTTGTTTTCCCTGCGCCATTTCTTCCGAGTAATCCGACGATACTACCTTTTTGTAATGTGAAAGAAACATCGTCTAAAATCGTTTGGTTATCAATTGTTTTCTTCAAGTTTGTCACTTTCAACATCTGTATTTCCTCCAATCTCTTTATAGTATGAATCTATCCAATCGTGAATTTTATCTTTCGTAATCCCAAGATAAGAGGCTTCTAGTAATAATTGATGAAATTGCTTTTCAACCATAGTGATTTTCCTTTCGTCTAATGTTGGGGTAATCGATTGGGCTACAAATGTTCCTTTTCCTCGTAATGTTTCAATAATCCCTTGTCGCTCTAATTCTTGATAAGCTTTACTTACTGTATTTGGATTTATAACGAGCAAAGAAGCAAGCTCGCGTACAGAAGGAAGCTTATCACTTGGAGCTAACATATTTTTTAGTACGAGCTCTTTTATATTTTGAACAATTTGTTCCCATATCGGAGTGTTGCTTCTTGGATCAAGTTGAATATGCAAGAGCAATGTCTCCTTCCTGATGAGTATTAAGTGTACTACTACGTGTAATACACTTAATACAATATAGGCAATGAACTTATTTGTCAACTGAAAATAATAGAAAAATATGGTATTAAAAATGTATAAATTGGAAAAAATAAGTTTGATATAGAATGGAGGGTTAGTCATGAAGCGAGTTTTTGGAATACTTGTTTGTTTCATGTTATTGCTTTCTGGTACTTCAGTTAGTTTCGCACAATCTGAGAAAACGAAGCAGGAAAAAACAGAAGAAACCACGCCGAAGTTAGCGGAACAAGCGTCGTCAGCGATCGTAATTGAACAAGATACAGGTAAAGTTTTGTTTGATAAAAATCCGAATGAAAAGTTACCACCTGCTAGTATGACAAAGATTATGACAATGCTATTAATTATGGAACAAGTTGAAAAAGGAAAACTAAAACTAAACGATAAAGTTAGAGCGAGTGAACACGCAGCTTCAATGGGCGGATCACAAATTTTTCTAGAACCTGGGGAAGAGATGACTGTAAATGAAATGTTAAAGGGCATTGCAATTGCATCTGGAAATGATGCATCTGTTGCAGTAGCTGAGCATATCGCTGGTTCAGAAGAAGGTTTCGTAAATATGATGAACAAAAAAGCGAAAGATCTAGGATTGAAAAATACACATTTTCAAAATCCGACAGGTCTCCCGGCTAAAGATCATTATTCTACAGCGAATGATATGGCTATTATGGCGAAAGAGTTGATGAAGTATCCACTTATTCGAAAATACACAGGTAAATATGAAGACTATTTACGTGAAAATACGGATAAGAAGTTTTGGCTTGTTAATACGAATAAGCTAGTACGTTTTTATCCTGGAGTAGATGGGGTGAAAACAGGCTTTACGACAGAAGCGAAATATTGTTTAACGGCATCGGCTGAGAAAAATGGTATGCGTGTTATTTCAGTTGTAATGGGAGCACCTACATCAAAAGAACGGAACAATCAAGTAACGAAGCTTCTTGATTATGCATTTGGACAATACATGACAAAGAAATTATATACACGTGGTGAGAAAATTAAGACTGTACAAGTAGGAAAAGGTAAGGAAGAAAAAGTAGATTTAGTTGCGTCAGACAATGTGTCTCTTCTTATGAAGAAGGGCGAAAATATGGACAAAGTTAAACAAGAAGTGATTGCTGAAAAGAAAGTGAAGGCACCAATTAAAAAAGGTGATGCACTTGGCACACTTGTTATTAAAAGAGATAAAGATGTTTTATTAAAACAAACAATTGTAGCGAAAGAAGATGTTGAGGCAGCGAGCTGGTGGGAGTTATTTAAAAGAAGTTTTGGGATGTTTTCAACATCAAAATAGCGGCGGGAATTTTGATGTTTTTCTGTTCGTATTTACTGAAATAATTGCTGAAAGGTTTCACTTTATGACGAAATAGTTCTTCTTTTGTCAGTAGGAAGGATTCTGATTTTATATCACGAAAATCTTATGTTAATGAGTAAAGTTTGAGCATAAGGAGGAAATCGTGTGAGTCTTTCCATGCATTTAGAAGTAAAACGTGACGTCTTATGTGTGAGGCTAGAGGGCGAGTTAGATCATCATACTGCTGAAGAGTTGCGAACGAAAGTCACAGATATGATTGAGACACATGGTGTTCATCATATTGTTTTGAGCCTAGAGAACTTAACATTTATGGATAGTTCTGGTTTAGGCGTTATATTAGGCCGATATAAACATGTAAAGGGATTAGGTGGAGAGATGGTTGTCTGTGCAATTTCACCGCCCGTTAAACGTTTATTTGAAATGTCAGGTCTATTCAAAATTGTTCGTTTAGAAGAAAGTGAAGCGCGTGCGCTCGCGACGTTGGGGGTGGCGTAGATGAGAAATGAAATGAACCTTCAATTTTCAGCGTTAAGTCAGAATGAATCATTCGCTCGTGTTACGGTAGCTGCTTTTATTGCGCAATTAGACCCGACGATGGAAGAACTAACAGAGATTAAAACAGTTGTGTCAGAAGCGGTTACAAATGCAATTATTCATGGGTATGAAGGAAATGCAGAAGGTGTTGTTTATATTTCAGTGATTTTGGAAGAAGCGATGGTGAAACTCACGATTCGAGATGAAGGGATTGGTATCTTTAACTTAGATGAAGCAAGACAACCCCTTTTTACAACTAAACCTGAATTAGAGCGTTCCGGAATGGGATTTACTATCATGGAAAATTTTATGGATGAAGTAGAAGTTATTTCAAACGAATCTTTCGGGACAACAATCCATTTGACAAAATACTTATCAAATAGTAACGCTCTATGCAATTAAGGAGAATAGCCAATGGACATAGAGGTCAGAAATGAGAAGAAGAAACCTCAGTTAAAGGACCACGAGCTAAAAGCGTTAATTCAAAAAAGTCAAGATGGAGATCAACAAGCGAGAGATACAATCGTTCAAAGTAATATGCGTCTCGTATGGTCGGTTGTACAGCGATTTCTTAATCGAGGATACGAACCAGACGATTTATTTCAAATTGGATGTATTGGACTCTTAAAATCGGTAGATAAATTTGATTTATCTTTCGACGTGAAATTTTCAACATATGCAGTTCCAATGATTATCGGTGAAATACAACGATTTTTACGTGACGATGGATCAGTGAAAGTAAGTAGATCTTTAAAAGAAACAGGAAACAAAGTCCGAAAGATGAGAGACGAGCTTTCGAAAGAATTTGGAAGGGCTCCAACGATTAATGAGGTAGCACAGGCTCTTGAACTAACGCCGGAAGAAGTTGTTCTGGCGCAAGAAGCGAGTCGTCCTCCTTCGTCGATACATGAAACTGTGTATGAAAACGATGGAGATCCAATTACTATTTTAGATCAAATTGCAGATCAATCGGAAACGAAATGGTTTGATAAAATTGCTTTAAAAGAAGCAATTAGAGAATTGGATGAACGAGAAAGGCTAATTGTGTATTTGCGCTATTATAAAGACCAAACCCAATCAGAAGTAGCGGAGCGCATAGGCATTTCGCAAGTACAAGTTTCAAGACTTGAAAAGAAAATATTAAAGCAGATGAAAGATCGAATAGATGAATAGCTATCTATTCGATTTTTTTTATTGTCACGAAAAGGAGAAGATTCCAACTATCGATAAAAAATTCACAGAATTTATTGATAATTTAGTTAATTTAAACTATAATCCAAATATGAACTTGTCACAAAGGGGGAAGGAAACATGGAAACGAGGCAACAATGGGGAACTAGGGCTGGATTTATTTTTGCAGCAATCGGTTCCGCTGTTGGACTAGGGAATATATGGCGTTTTCCTTATACAGCGTATGAAAACGGGGGAGGCGCATTCTTTTTACCGTACTTATTTGCATTATTAACGACTGGTATTTCATTGTTAGCTTTCGAGTTTGCTCTTGGGCATCGTCATCGTGGTTCGGCGCCACTTACATTCTTCCGTATTCATCGACGTGCTGAATTTATTGGATGGTGGCAAATGTGTGTGACATTTATTGTTTCAACATATTACGCTGTAATCATTGCTTGGTCTATTTCGTATACGTACTTTGCAATTACTGGAGCATGGGGGAAAGACACGCAATCATTTTTATTTAAAGAATATTTACATGTTGCAGATAAGCCAGGACAATTCGGGGGGCTCGTACCAGAAGTATTAATTCCGTTAGCTCTCGTTTGGATTATTGTGCTTGGTGTTGCGTTTAAAGGAGTTAAAAAAGGAATCGAAGTTGTTAACCGCATTTTTATTCCTTTACTAGTTGTTATGTTCCTTATTATCGTTGTTCGTGCAGTGACGATGGAAGGTGCGATGCAGGGGCTAGATGCATTCTTTAAACCAGATTGGAGTCGTATTTTTGATGGGAAAGTATGGCTTGCTGCTTACGGTCAAATTTTCTTTAGTTTATCTTTAGCATTCGGAATTATGATTACGTATTCTAGTTATTTACCGAAAAACTCAGATACAACAAATAATGCTTTTATTACAGGATTTGCAAATTCAGGATTTGAATTATTGGCAGGTATTGGTGTCTTTGCAGCTCTTGGATTTATGGCGAATAACATGGGGGTACCGGTTGATAAAGTAGCTAGTGCTGGTGTAGGACTTGCATTTGTAGTATTCCCGCAAATTATTAATGAGTTACCGATGTCGCCGTTATTTGGTGTATTATTCTTCTTATCTCTAACTGTTGCTGGAATTACATCACTCATTTCACTTGCAGAAGTATGCTTTGCCGCTGTATCTGAAAAATTCAGTTTGAGTCGTCAAAAGACGATTGGAATTATGGGAACGCTATTAGTATTAGTTTCTCTTGTTTTTGCAACACGTGGTGGACTTATGTTCCTAGATGTTGTTGATTACTTCGCTAACAATTTTGGATTGATTACAATTGCACTCGTTGAAGTAGTTACAATAGGACTAATCTTGCGCCGTTTACCAGTTTATCAAAATCATGCAAACTTTGTATCTGATATAAAGTTAGGAACGTTTTGGAGAGTGAGTTTACTCGTTATTACTCCACTTATGTTAGGGTATATGTTAATTGATGGTACAATCCAAAACATTAAAAAGAACTACGGAGGTTATCCAACAGAGTTTGTTGTAACGTATGGTTGGTCGATAGCGGCAGCGTTTCTTATAGTTGCACTAGTCATTAGTCTGAAGAAATGGAATGCACAAATACATTCAGACTCTGTCCAGCTTGAAAAAGAATGGAAGGACCGAGGTGTTTCATGATGAGTGGATCAGCGATTATGATGATGGTTATAGGTATGGTAGTCATTTGGGGAGGACTTGCATTAAGTATTGCAAATTTATTTAAGAAAAAGGCATAAGCTAAAAACATCTGTACCGAAATGGTACAGATGTTTTTTTTATGAAAAAATTGTATTAGAAAAAATTCCAATAACCATACTACAACTACGAGGAAGAGTGAAGGGGTGAATGAAAATTGGAACAAACGATTTATATTAAAATGCGCAATCGCTTAAAAGTGTCTCCTACGTATGAAGTAAAGCTGAGCGATGTTGCTCAACTTGCCGGAGATTCTTTTGTAGTTGAGTTGTTACAAAATGAAATAGTCTACAAAATAACAGCGCATGATAAAACACATGTTGTAATTGATGTTATGAAAGTGATTGAGATTATTCAACAAAAAGCGGCTCACATACAAATTAATTTACTTGGTTCTGGACAAACTCTTGTTGAAATTATATACGAAAAAAAGAAAGTGCATCCGGTTTTCTTCGGACTTGTATGGTTGTTACTTTTCATTGGAGCGGCCCTTGCAATCATTTATTTCCATGAAGATGTAAGTATGCAACAAGTACACCAACGGTTATATTACATGATTACTGGAGAATTTAAGGCGCAACCACTTTTATTTCAAATTCCTTATTCATTAGGTCTTGGATTAGGTATGGTCTTATTTTTTAATCATGTATTTCAAAAGAGAATTAATGAAGAGCCGAGCCCGTTAGAAGTTGAGATGTTTCAATATCAGCAGTCGCTTGATCAATATGTAATTGTTCATGAAAACAAGGATAATATGAAACAGATTGCTGATGATTGAGTGTGCATTTGTTGTATTAATTGGCTTAGCTGGAGGGATTGCAGTAGGTAGCGGATATGTCGCGTTTTTAGCTGTACTTGGTATAATCCCTCGTTTAGCTCAATTAACGAGAAGTGGAAAGCATATTCAATACTTTGAGTGGGCGGTCATTGCAGGTACTTTAACAGGGGCTTGGTGTAGTTTGAAAAATATTACATTTCAAACGTCACAATATTGGCTTGTTATATTAGGGATATTTTGTGGCACATTCATTGGAATGCTCGCTGCGGCGTTAACGGAAGTGTTAAACGTTTTACCTATTTTAGCGAAACGAGTAAGGGTAGAGGAGAAAATTATTGTTTTACTCGTTGCTCTTGTACTTGGGAAAGTAATAGGCTCGTTGTTTCACTGGATTTATTTCGTAAAGTAGGAGGCAATATATATGGCAGGGCGAAAATTGAAGGACGATTACATAAATAAAGTGAAGGAGTACCATCCAAAATCGAACTATTTCATAAATTGTGTGAAGGCATTTCTTGTTGGTGGACTCATTTGTACAGTCGGAGAAATATTGATGAAATTTTATATACATTATTTTCACTTTAGTGAACAAGAGGCGGGAAATCCGACAGTTGCAACGCTTGTTTTATTGTCGGCGATTTTAACAGGGTGTGGTGTATATGATAAAATCGGGCAGTTTTCTGGAGCGGGATCAGCTGTACCAGTTACTGGATTTGCGAATTCTATGGCGAGTGCCGCACTAGAGCATAGGAGTGAAGGGATTGTTCTAGGAATCGCTACTAACATGTTTAAGCTTGCAGGAAGTGTCATTGTATTTGGAGTCGTCGGTGCATACATTATTGGGTTAATAAGATATACATTTCAAATTTTAATGTCTTAAAGGAGGGGTGGGTATGAGATTGACAGGAAAACAAACGTGGGTATTTCAAAATGATATCTTCGTGAATGCAACTGGTACTGCTGTCGGTCCGAAAGAAGCTGAAGGCCCTCTTGGAAAGGATTTTGATATTTCATATTCTGACTTACATTGCGGAGAGGAAAACTGGGAACTTGCTGAACGAAGGTTAATGTCAGACTCAATTCAACAAGCGATGCAAAAAGGGAATATAAAAAAATCGCAAATTGATTTCTTTTTAGCGGGAGATTTATTAAACCAAACAGTGACAGCAAATTATGTTGCTCGTGAGTATGGTATTCCTTTTTTAGGGATGTTCAGCGCTTGTGCGACGTCAATGGAAACTTTGGCGATTGGATCAGCTTTTATAGATGGTGGATTTGCGAATCGTATTTTAGCTACAGTAAGTAGTCATAATGCGACGGCTGAAAGACAATTTCGTTCCCCAACAGAATACGGAGGACAAAAGCCAGGGACAGCAAACTCAACTGTTACCGGAGCAGGGTCAATATTAATTAGCAATGAGGAGAGTGCAATTAAAATAACAGCAGCAACAATTGGTAAAGTGCAAGATTTAGGAATTGCTAATCCTTTAGATATGGGATCAGCGATGGCACCAGCTGCTGCTCATACAATTCAACAACATTTTGAAGATTTGAGAAGAAGTGCAGCTGATTATGATCTTATTGTTACTGGTGATTTATCGGCTGTTGGGACACCAATTGCGAAACAACTTTTACTTGAGGAAGGGTATGATTTGGGGAATGTATACAATGATTGTGGATTAATGATTTACAATTCAAATCAAGAAGAAGTGTTTGCAGGGGGCAGTGGTTGTGCTTGTTCAGCTGTTGTAACATACGGCCATTTATTGCGTGAAATGCAAAAAGGGAATTTACAAAGAATTTTTGTCGTTGCAACTGGAGCTTTATTAAGCCCCATGATGATGCAACAGAAGGAAACGATTCCAACGATTGCGCATGGTGTTGTGTTTGAAAGCGTTAAAGGAGAGTGAATTGTGGATTTTATATATGCATTTCTTGTAGGAGGAGCTATTTGTGTAATTGGACAAGTGTTGCTAGATTTCGCAAAGTTAACACCGGCACATTTAATGGCAACTTTTGTAGTCGCCGGAGCTATTTTAGACGGATTCGGATTGTACGATCAGCTCATAAAATTTGCAGGTGCTGGGGCAACAGTCCCTATTACAAGTTTTGGACACTCACTATTGCACGGGGCAATGCATGCAGCAGAAAAACATGGATATTTAGGAATTGGAATCGGCATGTTTAGCTTAACGTCTGCGGGGATTTCAGCAGCGATATTATTTTCATTTTTTGTTGCACTTATATGTAAACCGAAAGGATAAATCAAATGAGACGAAGGGTTGTTTTGGTCACAGATGGAGATGAATATGCAAAGCGGACAATTGAGCTGTTAACAAAGGAATTTGGGGGGAGGTGTATTTCAGCATCGCAAAGTAATCCGACCAAATTGACAGGGAAGAAAGTTGTTGAGCTTATTATGCAAACGCCATATGACCCTGTATTTGTCATGTTTGATGACAGCGGATTTATAGGAGAAGGATCTGGTGAAAAGGCGTTAAAGTATGTCGCAACACATAAACAAGTTGATGTACTCGGTATTTTAGCAGTAGCATCTAATACACATCATTGGGAATGGGCGCGTGTAGATGTAAGTGTAGATCGGAATGGGAATTTGACAGAATATGGCGTTGATAAATTTGGACTCCCAGATGGTGAAATTGGCAGGATTAGTGGGGATACGATTTATTGTTTAGATGGTCTGAATGTTCCTGTCATAGTGGGGGTCGGTGATATTGGCAAGATGTGCGGAAATGATGAATGGGAGAGAGGATCACCTATTACTAGAAAAGCGATTCAATTAATTTTGGAAAGGAGTGGCTTTTATGACGAAGCCTAAAAAAGTGAATATCCCGATTTCATCTTTTTTAAGTGATAATGAAAATTATTTAAAGCAAACAGTTGGGCTTGGTGTTACATACGATGTTGGCATTCGTAAATTTCAAATTTTAAATAAAGAAATTGGTGTGTTATTTGTAAATGGACTTTGTGATACGAATTATATTATCCCTATTTTAGAAGAAGCGGTGGATACAAATGAAATAAGGGATGTAGAAGAAGATACAGTAAAGCTTTTAGAGAATCGTTTAATTCATCAACAAGTAAGTAAAGTAAAAACGATGGATGATGTAATGCTCCAAGTATTATCAGGACTCATTGTTATATTTGTGGAAGGTGAAACTGAAGCGTTCGCAATAGATGTTCGTAGTTATCCGGGCCGGACACCCACAGAACCAGATACAGAAAAGGTAGTGCGTGGTGCAAGGGATGGATTTGTTGAAAATATCGTTGTAAATACAGCGTTAATTCGTAGAAGAATACGCGATCCACGTCTTCGAAATGAAATGATTCGAGTAGGGGATAGATCGCAAACGGATATTTGTATTACATATGTACAAGATGTTGCAAATCCGGATTTAGTTAAGATTATAAAACAAGAATTAAATAATATTGAAGTAGATGGGATTACGATGGCGGATAAAACGGTAGAAGAATTTGTAGTGAAACAAGGTTATAATCCATTCCCGCTTATCCGATACACAGAGAGACCAGATGTAGCAGCAAATCATCTGTTAGAAGGACATGTGTTAGTACTCGTTGATACATCACCAAGTGCTATGATCACTCCAACAACATATTTTCACCATTTACAGCATGCAGAAGAGTTTAGACAAAATCCAGCTGTAGGTACATTTTTACGTTGGGTACGTTTTTTAGGTGTTATATTTTCGCTATTTTTACTGCCATTTTGGCTAGTTTTTGTTTTTGATCCGACTCTTTTACCGGAAAGCCTTGCTTTCATTGGACCAAATAAGATGACGCATTTACCGATTTTATTACAAATTTTGATGGCGGAAGTCGGACTCGAATTTTTAAGAATGGCCGCCATTCATACACCGACATCATTGTCGTCGGCAGCAGGATTAATTTCTGCCATATTAATTGGTCAAATTGCAATTGATGTAGGTTTGTTTGTACCAGAAGTTATTTTATACGTAGCCGTTTCTATGATTGGGTCATTTGCAACGCCGAGTTATGAACTTGGACTTGGAAATAAGGTCGGAAAATTGTTTGTCATTATTTTAACAGGCATATTTCATGAAATGGGATTTGTCATTGGAATGACGATGTTGATTCTGTTTTTAACATCTATAAGAAGTTTGCAAACACCGTATTTATGGCCGTTTTTACCGTTTGATTGGGGCGCGTTAACGAAAATTTTACTTCGTCCAACTATGTCTAGTTTAAAGGTTCGTCCAAGTATTGTAAGACCTCAAAATGTGCGAAGACAAAAATAAGCGGGATTATGCTCCGCTTATTTTTTATTGAAAATTTATTGTTTTTTTAACAAAAATCAAACATTTTTTTTGTACAATTAGAGTAGATATTGTGTATGGAAGGGGAAGAGGACATGATTAAACTATTTGTAAGTGATTTAGATGATACACTCGTTTACAATATGAATGATATGCAAAAAGAAGATGAACGAGCGCTTTGTTGGCTAGCTGAAAACGGGACAAATATTTGTTTTGCCTCTGGTCGTTTTACTCACCGAATTGATGAGGCGGTAAAAAGGTTTTCGTTCCCGTATTACACAACTAGTTTAAATGGAGCGACAATGATACTACCGGATGGAAAAGTATTTCATGAATCGAGTTTTGAAGATGGGGTTGCCCAGGAAATATATCGATATATACATAAAAAGGGACTAGCAGATATTGTTTGTGCAAATGAGCAGCGATATACAAAAAGGAAGAATGAACATCACCATACTTTTGAAGAGTATATGGGAGTGCATATTGCTGAAATCGAAGAGTTAGAAGAGGAATTTGGGAAGACTGTACATCCTGCGAAATTATTTGTTTTTGGCGAAGAAGAAAAAATTGTAGCATTAGATCAAGAGTTGAGAGATACATTTCATAGCGAAGCGGAAGTCTTTATATCGGGTAAGCGATATGTTGACATTATGCCAAGAGGTGTGAGTAAAGGAAGCGCTCTGAAGCGATTAATGGAACATTTACAAATTGAAGCAAATGAAGTTGCATGTATTGGAGATTCTTTCAATGATATTTCTATGTTTGAAGTAACCCCGCACTCCTTCACCCTCCATCATGCTCATCCGTATGTGAAGGAGAAAGCAAATCATGTTGTCCGTTCGGTTGAAGAAGCTATTATGAAATTACCGTTACTTGTATAAAAAAGAAGCTCGTCACTGGCGAGCTTCTTTTTTTACTTGAATAAAGATTTAACGAAATCAATGATACTAGAGAAGAAATCTTTTACTTTATCTAGGAAACTTTGCCCCTCTTCAGATCCTAAGAAGGCAGACACATGGTCTTTTGCTTTCTCTAATTGGCTACCAACTTGGTTCCAATCGATATTAAGATTTTTCATTTTATCAAATAACGCTACTAGGCTATCCAGCTGTTCATCTGTTAATGTAATACCGAGTTGATCAGCAATTTTTTTAATTAATGTACGTAAATCTTCAGTTGTTTTTGGCTGTTCTTTTGCAATTTCTTCTTTAATTTTTGCAACAAGTTGAACTGCTTTTTCTTCGCCGATTTTATCACCAAGCTGGGCTGTTTGTACCATTTCTTCATTGGCTACTTTTTTTACTTCTTCAGGAATGGCTTTGTTTGATGTTGTTTCATAGGCCTTCATTAAACCTGTTAAAGCAGCAGTTCCTGAAACTTTAAATGGTGCAGTAATTTGAATCTCTGCATCTTTCACACCTGCTGTAATAAGTGCATTTGTGTACATTGCATCTGTTATCGAATTAATGTTTTTTGAGCGTACAATGAGACCTGACCCTGGTTTTGTGTATGTAATCATAGAAGAGGAAATAGCTCTCGTACCAATTTGCGCTTTTGGAACGATGCCCTCTAGAAATTTATGTTCTTCCGCATTAGATACAGTAATAATTTGTGCATCTTTTGGTGCTTTCATTTCTTTCAAAAGATCTTGTTTCTGTTGTTCAGATAAGTTTTCTCCTAGTGTAACAATTGATTCTCCCTCAATGATGTCTGCAAATGAAGCTGTTGGCATAATAAATACGGCTACAGCTAATAGCAGAGCTAGTAATTTCGTTTTCACGAAAAATCGCTCCCTTTCTCTTTCTTAAATTTTCGGGCAACACAGTTATTATAGTATATTTTTCTTATTTGTCACCTAGCTTCTTCCACATTTCAAAAAAGAAGTATGCAGATTGTCGGATTCTTTTTGTTTCTCGTCATGAATATGGTAATATAGTGCTGAGATAGTTGAAAGGAGACATATACATATGAAAACTTTAGGATACATATTAATGGAAAATGGCGAAAAAATCGATTTAGAATTTTTCCCAGAAGAGGCACCAAAAACAGTAGAAAACTTTAAAAAATTAGCAGAGCAAGGATTTTATGATGGTGTGACATTCCACCGCGTTATTCCTGGCTTCGTAAGCCAAGGTGGAGACCCAACAGGCACAGGAGCAGGTGGCCCAGGTTACTCTATCCCATGTGAAACTGATGGAAATCCTCATAGACATCTTGTTGGCTCACTTTCTATGGCACATGCTGGCCGTAACACAGGTGGTAGCCAATTCTTTGTTGTTCATGAGCCACAACCGCATTTAGATGGCGTACATACTGTATTCGGTAAAGCAACAAGCGGTATTGAAACAGTATTAAACATGCGTCAAGGCGATGTAATGAAAGAAGTTAAAGTTTGGGAAGAATAAGTTACGAGAAAAGGAGAGCGATTTTGCTCTCTTTTTTAATTTCCTATAAACAGGGATTGGTATATATTTTAAAGTATATGACACAAATAGGACGGCTACTAACGTTAAATTATATTGTTCATGAGAACACACTTTTAACAAAATACATAGAATGGAGTACGAATTATATGCTTCAATAAATGTATTTCTCTTAACATATTGCTTTTAGTAGAACTACTTTGTTCAAAAGTGGTTAATAAGTGAAATGTGATGAGAAAGGGATTTTCCTTATAGTTCCTATATAGTATTGTCTCTTTTTTGAGCGGTGTAATAGAAAGAAATAGCGTGGAAACATATATTTGACTTTCTTCTTAACGCTTTGTATGATTATCAAGTTGTTTCAGCCTCTTCTCACTCTTGTAAAAATATTGTAGAATGAATGTGATATGAAAAGAGTGATTGAGGGGATAAATAGTTTGTAACTTTTGTAAGAAGGGATAAGGGTTATGTTAATTCGTTTTAAAAAAAGTTATGAAAAAATTGCAATGGGGCTTCTTTCATTTATGCCAACTGAAAAAGATGTAAAAACATTACAATTGACAATGAAAGAATATGAAGCGAAAGAGGATTGGCAATTGTATTTGTGGAAACAAAATGAAGATTTTGTTGGGATAATGGGGATTATAAAAAAAGAAGATCAGGTATTGGAAATTCAGCATTTGAGCGTGAATCCGTCTCACCGTCATATGGGGATTGGGACGAAGATGGTTCAAGAGCTTAAGAGTAAATTTCTTGAGTTTACAATTTGCGGAAATGAGCAAACAGCAAGTTTTTGCAAAAAGTGTAAAGAGCTTGAACAAAATATACATTCATGAAAGCAGGGATAAGTGTTTATTATCTCTGCTTTCTTTTTTGTAGTTGCTCGTGTCGTTCAGAAATGACTTCTGTTCGATCACGCAATGTGTGCTTATTTATGATGTATTCATCAGGAATGACGTTCACATCTTTCCAAGAGAGGTTTTGTTTCTTACATAACTGTATGCATTGTTTTTCTAACGATACGTCTAATAAGGGTAAAAATAACGGCGTGAAAATTTCCTTTTTGTGGATAGAGTGTAATCTTTCATTTAATAAGAACATAAGTTGTTTATGATCTATTCCTAATTGATGTAAAGATGTACTGTTCTTTTCTAAAAGTGCTATTGCGCTTTTTATCATCTTCTCTGCACCATTCCAGTTGGATCGTCTGTGATGGTATAAGGAAACAGCAATTTGAATGAGACCGACTAAGTAATTGTCGCGTTCTCCTCTAGGTTTTAATTTCCAATACTCTTCTAATATTTCATGACATTCAAAATAATCATAGTCTCCGTGAAAATGAATTAAAAATTGTATGTACTCGGTAGGATACATTTTTTTCGCTCCTGTCTAACGGTTATATGTACAGTTTATCATAGAAATATTAACAATAAGCGACTAGGGAAATATCCCTAGTCGCTTTATTGCGTCCTATTAGCAGAAGCAAGCTGCTCCTACAATGATTAGTAAAATGAACAGTACAACAAGTAATGCGAACCCACCGCTAAAACCGCAATCAACGTGACCCATAGTTTTTTGACCTCCTACATTGTTCTTACTACATTGTTATCATATGAAGCGGTGGGCATTATGACATGGGCATAGGTCTATTTTTAATTAAATTTCTTAAAAAGGTTGGATAGAACATGAGTATGCTCTATACTTATGTTGTTATAGAAAAAATGTGGTGGGATGCTTTGTGCAGTATAATTTTAAAGTAGAGGCTTTTGAAGGGCCTTTAGATCTATTGTTACACTTAATACATCGTTACGAAATTGATATATATAATATTCCTGTAGCGGAAATTACAGAGCAATATCTATCTTATGTCCATACGATGAAAGAATTACAATTAGATGTTGCCAGTGAGTATTTAGTAATGGCTGCAACGTTATTGCAAATTAAAAGTAAAATGTTGTTACCGAAACAAGAAGAAGATGTACCTGATAACGGTGAAGACTTTATAGATGACCCTCGTCAAGAATTGATGGAGAGGTTAATTGAATATAAGAAATATAAGCAAGTTGCTACTGAGTTAAAAGAAAGAGAACAAGAAAGAGCACAGCTATATACACGTCCGCCAATTGATTTTACATCATTTCAACAAGAAGAGGAGACAAGCTTACCTCTTGATGTTACGTTATATGATATGTTAGCGGCATTTCAAAAGCTAATGCGTCGTAAAAAAGCAAAGACCCCCGTAACAACGCGAATTACTCGCCAAGAAATACCAATTGCACAGCGAATGACTGATATTATACAACAGTTAGAAGTAAAAGGCGGTCGTCAAAGCTTTTATGATTTGTTTGCTGATGAAGAACGTGAAATAATGGTTGTAACATTTTTAGCGGTTCTTGAGCTAATGAAAAATCAACAAATCATAATTGAGCAAGAACATAATTTTGATGAAATTTTCGTGTTAAGCTCTAATAAATCCGTATAGAGTTGGTATGTGAAAATGGGATAGAAATATTTTATCTTATGTTAGGTTTTAATGTATCGTTTGGAACGAGAGAAGAAATATTGAACCGAACGCATTTACTGTGATTCGGTTTTTTTATGTGTATTTTTATGGAAAATAGGAGGAAGGAGTTCGTAAAATGGATAGAAAAGAACAAAAAGCGATTATTGAAGGACTTTTATTTGTTGCAGGTGACGAAGGGATTTATCCGGAACAGATAGCTAAAGTTCTGGAAGTTGAAGTGGAAGAAGTAATAAACAGTATAGAGGAAATGCAAAAAGAATGTGAAGGATCGAATCGAGGGCTGCAAATTGTACAATATGCAAAAGTGTATCGTTTTGCAACAAAGAAAGAACATGCTGCATACTATCAAAAATTAATAAATACCCCAACAACGGCTTCACTGTCTCAAGCAGCTCTTGAAACGTTGGCAATCGTTGCGTACCGTCAACCGATTACAAGAACAGAAATGGAAGAGATTCGAGGAGTGAAAACAGATAAGGCATTACAAACGTTAGTTTCACACTTACTTATAAAAGAAACGGGAAGAGCGGAAGGACCAGGGCGCCCTATTTTATACGGAACGACGAAAGAATTTTTAGATACGTTTGGATTGAAAACATTAGATGATTTACCACCTCTTTCGGAAGAAAATGAACAAATGAATGAAGCAGATTTATTCTTTGGTTCTTTACAGGAATTATCAAAATAAAAGCTTAGCATTTTGCTAAGCTTTTTTTGTATATCAATTACAGAGCGTGCCATACTAAATGAAAAAAGGAGACGAGTTATGAAAGGTGTACGGAGTATTCTATTGTTGGTTTCTGTTTTATTATGTTTTTCGTTAAACAGCGCATCGGCTAAAAGATATATGATGTCTATTCATACTGCGTCTTCTATACATATGCATCGGCAACATTTTGGTAAAATGAAAGTGAGTTTTTTAAAAGTTGGACAAGGTGATGCGACACTTATTACATTGCCAAATGGTCAAACGATGTTAATAGATGGGGGCCCTTATGAAGCAGGAGAGGTTATTATTCAAAAACTAATTGAAAAAGGAATTAATCATTTAGATGTGATTGTAAGTACTCATCCTGATATGGACCATATAGGGGGGCTTATTCCAATTGTAGAACAAATGCCGGTTTCACTCGTATTAGATAGTGGAAAAACATATAGTTCATTTACTTATCATACGTATCGGAATAATATTAAAAAAAGGGGCATACCTTTCATTTCAGTGAAGGAAGGACAATATATACCGTTAGATCCACATGTTGCTATACAAGTATTAAACAATGGTAAATCGAAAGACGAGAATAACGAGTCCTCAATTGTGTTAAAGATTCGATATGGTAAAGCGGACTTTTTATTAATGGGTGATGCTGATATACGGACGGAAAATGAAATATTAAAGCAATTTGATGTACATGCAGATGTATTAAAAGTTGGGCATCATGGCTCGTATACTTCAACGAGTGAAACATTCTTAAAAAAAGTGGATCCACAATTCGCTATTCTTTCGTACGGGAGTAGAAATCCGTATGGGCATCCTCATCAAAGTGTAGTAAGACGATTAAAACAGCGTGGTATAATGATATATGGAACAAACAAGCGAACTGTGGAAATAGAAACAGATGGTGAACATATTACTATGGGGGCAAGCGGTCTTATGCCATTACTTAAGTAACTAATTATATAAGAGGTTATTATCCATTTTGGTAAAAATGGATAATATATATTAGAATGAAAAAGAAATCAATTTCCTTTTTTCGCTGAACGAAGAGGAAATTTCATTAGAATGTATAGACAACTACTTGTGTGTATATTAAGATGGAATTAGGCGAATAAGGTAATAATAATAAGTAGGTATTTCATGGGAAAGGGTCGATGAAAATGAAAACGCAAGTTGTCATCAATGCCGAAATTTATACAGGTAAAGAAGTAGTGGAAAACGGATTTATTCGTTACACAGAAACAGTTAAAGAAATTGGTTTGATGGCTCAATATGTATCACAAGAAAATGAAACTGTGTTAGATGTGGCAGGAAAGATTGTGATTCCAGGTATGATTGATGTTCATATTCATGGTGGATACGATATTGATGCGATGGATGCAAATAGCGATGGATTAGTAACTCTTGGTAAAGAAATGTTAAAAGAAGGAGTTACAACTTACTTCCCAACAACAATGACACAAGCTCCAGAAGCGATTGAAGCGGCGCTAAGTGCTGCGAAGGAAGCGAAAGACAAAGGAGCACATTTCGAATATATTCACTTAGAAGGACCATATGTTTCAAAAAAACGTGCGGGTGCACAACCACTTGAACATATTGTTCCTGCGAGTATCGAGCAATTTAAACAATGGCAGGAAGCAAGCGGTAATCTAATTAAATTAGTAACATATGCACCGGAAGAAGAAGGTGCGTTAGAGTTTGAACAGTATCTTGCTGAAACAGGTGTTGTTGGCACAATGGGGCATACAGATGCGATTGATGCACAACTGAAAAATAGAAAAATTACACATGCAACACATTTATACAACCAAATGCGTGGATTACATCATCGTGAACCAGGTGTTGTTGGTCATGTGTTATTAAATCCAGATGTAATGGTTGAAGTAATTACAGATGGTATTCACATTCACCCTGATATGGTGAAATTAGCATATAAATTAAAAGGACCGAAAAAAGTAAGTGTCATTACAGATGCAATGCGTGCAAAAGGTCTTGAAGAAGGATTATATGAGCTTGGCGGACAGCCAGTACATGTAAAAGATGGCAGTGCCCGATTAGAAGATGGAACGTTAGCTGGTAGTATTTTAAAAATGGATCAAGCTTTCCGAAATGTAATTGAATTTACAGGATGTTCAATCGAGGAGGCAGTGTTAATGACATCAGTTAACCAAGCAGAAGAATTTGGATTAAATAATAAAGGCGCGTTAGCGGTAGGTAAAGATGCAGACTTTGTTGTTATGACTGAAGAATTACATGTATATGATACGGTTCGTTTAGGAATTCATATGAAGGAAGGGAAGTAATTAGATGAATATTCTTGTTGTAAAAACTCCAGAAGAATTAGCAGAAGCAGGTTATAAGTTAATTAAAGAGGTTGTAAAATCAAAAGAAAATCCAACTTTAGGAATGGCTACAGGAAGCTCTCCATTAGGTATTTATGCAGAAATGCGAAAAAATAAACTTGATACAAGTCATGCAACCACTGTAAACTTAGATGAGTACGTAAATTTACCACACGAAGATAAAAACAGCTATCACTATTTCATGCAAGAACAGTTGTTTGATCATCTTCCATTTAAACAAACTTATGTACCGAATGGGATGGCAAGTGATTTAGAGGAAGAGTGCAAGCGTTATGAAGGCATTCTAGTAGCTAACCCAGTTGACTTACAGATTCTTGGAATCGGTGAAAACGGTCACATCGGATTTAATGAGCCAGGAACACCATTTAATTCTCCAACTAACATTGTAGAATTAACAGAATCTACACGCCAAGCAAACCTTCGCTTCTTTGAAAATGAAGAAGATGTGCCGACTCATGCGATTACAATGGGAATTGGAAGTATTATGAAAGCGAAACAAATTCTACTTGTTGCTATGGGATCTAAAAAGGCAGAAGCTATTAAAGAATTATTGCAAGGTGAATATAGTGAGGCGTGTCCTGCTACAGTTTTACAACGTCATCCGAATGTAACCGTAATCGCAGATCCAGAAGCTCTATCTTTATGCAGTGAGGCGATTGCTGATGAACATCGACAAGTATTCACCATTTCCGATCTATTATCAGATTCAAGAGTGGGTGAAACAGCTAATTGAGGAAGGCGAATGGAAGCCGGGAGATAAAATTCCATCTGAGAATGAACTTTGTGATAAGTTCGAAGTGAGTCGTATGACAATCAGACAGGCGATTAATAACTTAGTGGAACAAGGTTATTTATACCGGAAACGTGGGATTGGAACGTTCGTCCAACTTCCGAAAGTGGAGCAAAAGTTGCAAGGAATGACGGGATTCACAGAAGATATGATTTCTCGTGGTATGAAACCGAGCAGCCAGTTATTAAGTTTCCGCCTAGTTCCAGCTACTGCTAAAATAGCAGACCGGCTGAGAATACAAGAGGGAGAATCGGTTTATGAAGTGAGGCGTACGCGCTTAGCTGATGAAGAACCGATTGCATTTGAGACGACATATTTGTCGCCAACTCTTGTGAAAGATATTAACGAAGAAATATTGCAACAATCTTTATATGAACATTTAGAGAAAAAACTGGGCTTTAAGCTTGTTCGCGCTACTCAATCAATTGAAGCTTCAATTGCAACGGATAATGAAGCTGAACATCTGCATATTCCTAAAAAGGCGCCTGTACTTGTAATGCGCCAATGGTCATATTCAGAAGGTGAGTTACCGTTAGAGTATGTGAAATGTATTTATCGTGGGGATCGTTACAAGTTTATTACGAACATCGCACGTAACAAGTAATATATTTCAGTTTGTGAAGTACAGTGAACTTTGATGTTTTCAACATGTAAAGAAATAAAAATACGACTCATCCTTATAAGGATCGAGTCGTATTTTTATTTGCTTCTTTATTGTAAACAAGTACTTGGTTAACGGCATCTTTGACAGCATCTACTACATAGTGAGCGTGCTCTTTTACTGCGTCATCTGCTTGAGACATAGCAAAACTGTGAGGAGTTAAAGAGAACATTGGAATATCATTATAAGAATCCCCTATGCAAGCAATTTCCTCTGGTTGTATTTGAAATTCTTTTAATAAAATAGAAATAGCAGAACCTTTACTAATATTTGGTGGCATTACATCTAAACATTGTTCAGCTGAAATGAAAGTACTAACTTTTCCATGGAATTTTTCATCAATCTTTTTTTGAAGGAGTTGTAAGCTTTCCTTCGTTCCACCGATAGAAATTTTATTTGGAAAAATTGTATCATCAATTTTCTGTAATAGATTAGGTTCTTCAACAGAAGTCATCGTTACTTGTTGTTCAAGTTCATGAATAAACGGTGTTTTTTCTTCAATGTAGTAGTTATGTTCATCACTTACATAACGGAAATAAGGGTCTTCATTTGTCATAGCTAACAAATCTGGAAGAATGCTGGAATCGAAAGTTGCAGATAATAGCTGTTTATTTTCATGTGTATATACAAAAACACCATTTACACTAATGCGATGGAAATTTGTATTAACCGCTCTCATTAAGTCTGCAATTTCATTATCAAGTCTTCCAGAAGCAAAGCAAAGAATTACATTTTGTTCAGCTAAGCTGCGTAAAGCGATAACATCTTTTTCGTCGATAAAACCTCCGTGTTGCATCATCGTTCCATCAATATCACTTACAAACATTTTAATCATGTTGCAATCTCCTTTCTATGTACAGTTGCCCTTACATTATACGCATCATATACAAACATGTCTAAAAAATGAATTTTTATTAAATGGTAGATGTTTTATATTGACGAAAAAGAAGAATGTTCTGTAACATAAAAGTAGGCTATTTAAGTACGAGGGTGGTGTTATATGAGTAATTATCTAGAAATTAAAAAAGTTTTAAATAATAATGTCATCATTGCTAGCCATCCTGAACACGAGGAAGTAGTAGTGATCGGTAAAGGAATCGGATTTGGGAAAAAGGCTGAAGATGTGTTGGAGCAAGAACAAATTGAGAAAATGTTTGTTTTAAAAAATGAACGTGATCGAGAACAATACAAACTTTTAGTACCACATGTGAGTGAAAAGCTAATTGAATTGATGAATGATATTATGTTATACATTCAAGAAAAAGCGGAGTCTCCATTAAATGAACATATTCATATCGCTTTAACAGATCATATTTCTTTTGCAATTAAAAGGCTGAAACAAGGACTTACAATAGATAATCCTTTTTTAGTTGAAACGAAAATGCTATATCCAGAGGAATATAAAATTGCTGAAGGAGTTGTGAAACTTTTAAATTCTCGTTTGCAAATTACATTGCCAGAAGGAGAAGTTGGCTTTATCGCACTCCATATTTATAGCTCGCTTACAAACTCTGATTTATCTTCTGTTAATCAAAATTCTCGTCTTATTGCACAACTTGTGTCTTTAATTGAGACAAGCCTACAAATTACATTAGACCAAGAAAGCATTCATTATTTACGCCTTATTCGCCATTTACAATATGCTATTGAGCGGGTGAAAAAAGGAGAAAAAGTAGAAGAAGCACAGAGTTTTGCTGATTTATTAAAGTTGGAATATCCAGTTTGTTATAATTTGGCGTGGAAACTAGTCAAAGTAATGCAGAAAGAATTACAACTTCCTGTATATGAAGCGGAGAGTATTTATTTAACGATGCATTTACAACGATTAGTGAAAGTAGAACATGTGTAAAAAGACATATATTTTTGTCTAAAATGAAAACGTTAAAAAAAATGATTGAATCGCTTACAATAGTTATGTATAATAACTATTGCAAAGTTATACAAAATTCGACAAACACATTAAGGTAAATAACGAAAACGTTTGCTTTAATTATAGTGAACTTATACGTAATCCTATTTTTGACACGTGTTACTGATTCGATCAGGCATGAGTGGAGAAAAGTTGGGAATGTAAGCTAAAGAAAGGGACATACTACCCTTTGTATAGCTATCGTTCTATCTTTTTTTTCCTCATGCCTTTTTGGCGTTTGTCGAAAAGTATCAATATAGATAAGAGAGGAAGGGTTTCCATGTTTAAGAAGATCTTTGGTGTTCTTCAAAAAGTCGGAAAAGCGCTTATGCTTCCAGTAGCGATTTTACCGGCAGCAGGTATTTTACTTGGATTTGGTAATGCATTTCAAAATCCACAACTAACAAATGTTATTCCTGCTTTAAAAGCAGATTGGTTCGTAATGGTTGCAAAAATTATGGAACAATCTGGCGATATTATTTTCGCTAACCTTGCACTATTATTCGCAGTTGGGGTAGCAATCGGTTTAGCTGGTGGAGACGGAGTAGCTGGTTTAGCAGCGTTCGTCGGCTACTTAATTATGAACAAAACGATGAGTGTGTTCTTAGAAGTAGATAAACTAGTGAAAGTAACAAGCACTGGAACAGATCCAGTGAAAATTGGATTTTCAGATCCAGCATATGCAAACGTATTAGGAATTCCAACGCTGCAAACAGGAGTGTTTGGTGGTATTATCGTCGGGATAGTAGCGGCATATTGCTATAATAAATACTTCAACATTGAATTACCATCATACTTAGGTTTCTTTGCAGGTAAGCGTTTCGTACCGATCGCAACTGCAACATTCTCTTTAGTGGTAGGTATTATCATGTGCTTCATTTGGCCATACATTCAGGGTGGATTAAATACGTTCTCACATCAAATGATTGATGCAAATAGAACGATAGCAGCATTTATATTCGGTTTAATCGAACGTTCATTAATTCCATTTGGATTACATCATATTTTCTATTCACCGTTCTGGTTCGAATTCGGTCAGTATACAAATGCAGCTGGCGAATTAATCCGTGGTGACCAAAAAATCTTTATGGCACAGTTAAAAGACGGCGTAGAATTAACAGCAGGTACATTTACAACTGGTAAGTACCCGTTCATGATGTTCGGTCTTCCAGCAGCAGCTTTAGCAATGTACCATGAAGCACGTCCAGAAAATAAAAAATTAGCAGCTGGTATTTTAGGATCTGCTGCATTAACATCTTTCTTAACAGGTATTACAGAACCGCTTGAATTTTCATTCTTATTCGTAGCACCAGTATTATTCGGAATTCATGCAGTATTCGCTGGTCTATCATTTATGACAATGCAAATTTTAGGTGTTAAAATTGGTATGACATTCTCTGGTGGTTTAATTGACTTCATATTATTCGGTGTACTACCAGGTCGTACGGCATGGTGGTGGGTAATTATTGTTGGTCTTGTACTAGCAGTGATTTACTACTTCGGATTCCGTTTCGCAATCCGTAAATGGAACTTAAAAACACCTGGTCGTGAAGTAGCGAATGCTAATGAAGGCGCAGGGAAAACAGAAGCAGGAGAACTTCCACGTGAAGTATTAGTAGCACTTGGTGGTAAAGAAAACATTGCTTCGTTAGATGCTTGTATTACTCGTTTACGTGTTCAAGTTAACGAACAAAAAAATGTAAATAAAGACCGCTTAAAAGAGCTTGGAGCAGCCGGTGTACTTGAAGTTGGAAATAACATTCAAGCTATTTTCGGACCGAAATCTGACACATTAAAATCACAAATTCATGATATTATGTCAGGTCGTACACCTCATGTTGAAAAAGAAGCGCCTGTAAAAGCGGAAGAAGCTCCTCAACAGGTTGATGAAAATGAAACAATCGTTTCACCAATTGAAGGGAAAATCTTACCGATTACAGAAGTACCTGACCAAGTATTCTCAGGGAAAATGATGGGAGATGGATTTGCGATTGAGCCAACAGAAGGAACAGTAGTTTCTCCGGTTAATGGTGAGATTGTAAATGTATTCCCTACAAAACATGCGATTGGTATTCAGTCTGAAGGCGGAAAAGAAATTTTAATCCACTTCGGTATTGATACTGTAAAATTAAATGGTGAAGGCTTTGAAGCGCTTGTAGCACAAGGTGATAAAGTGAAGCAAGGACAACCATTATTAAAAGTAGATCTTACATTTGTAAAAGAAAATGCACCATCTATTATTACACCAATCGTCTTTACGAATTTACAACAAGGGCAACAAGTCGAATTGAAAAAAGATGGAAATGTTAAGAAGGGCGAAAACGCTATTATTGACATTCAGTAGGAATTTGACGCAAAATGTTTATAATTATAATAGGCGATGTGGTTGACCGAACATCGCCTATTATATACAATAGATGATGTAGTACTAACGTCTATACAACTAAAAAAATACTGTATTTGAAGGAGATAAATTATCATGGAAAAAATCTTTAAAGTAACTAGCGACTCAGGAATTCATGCTCGTCCAGCAACTCTACTTGTAAACACTGCAAGCAAATTTGGTTCTGACATTAACTTAGAGTATAACGGAAAAAACGTTAACTTAAAATCAATCATGGGTGTTATGTCTTTAGGAATTCAACAAGGCGCGGAAATTAAGGTCACTGCAAATGGTGATGATGCAGCTCAAGCACTAGCAGCTATCGAAGAAACTATGAAAAACGAAGGATTAGGAGAATAATGACTCTTAACATTCAAGGGATCGCTGCATCAAGTGGGATTGCTATTGCAAAGGCTTTCAGACTTGAGAATCCTGAATTTAACATTGAAAAGAAATCAATTACAGACGAAGCTGCTGAAATTGCACGCTTAGACGCTGCGCTTGAGAAAGCAAAATCTGAACTAGAAGCTATTAAGGACCATGCTTTTGCTGAGCTAGGTGCTGATAAAGCTGCTATCTTTGAAGCACATTTATTAGTATTAAATGATCCAGAATTAGTAAATCCAGTAAAAGATAAAGTAAATGGCGAAAAAGTAAATGCTGAATTTGCAATGGATGAAGTTGCATCAATGTTTATTTCTATGTTTGAAAACATGGATAACGAATACATGAAAGAACGTGCTGCGGATATTCGCGACGTAACAAAACGTGTTCTTGCACATTTACTAGGAATTAACTTCTCAAACCCTGGTACAATTTCTGAAGAAGTAATCATCATTGCTGAAGATTTAACACCATCTGATACAGCTCAGTTAAACCGTAAGTATGCAAAAGGTTTCACAACTGATATCGGTGGACGTACATCTCACTCTGCAATTATGGCTCGTTCTATGGAAATTCCAGCTGTTGTTGGTACGAAAGTTGTTATGGAAAAAATCCAAAACGGCGATATCGTAATCATTGACGGTTTAGATGGAGAAGTAATTGTAAACCCATCTGAAGAAACTCTTCGTTCTTTTGAAGAAAAGAAAGCGAAATTTGAAGAGCAAAAAGTCGTATGGGCAAAATTAAAAGACCAAGCAACTGTAACAAGTGATGGACATCACGTTGAGCTTGTTGCTAATATCGGAACACCAAATGATGTACAAGGTATTATCGATAATGGCGGAGAAGGCGTTGGTTTATACCGTACAGAATTCTTATACATGGGCCGTGACAATCTTCCAACAGAAGAAGAGCAGTTCGAAGCGTATAAAGCAGTTCTTGAAGGTGTAAAAGAAGATCAACCAGTCGTTGTTCGTACACTTGACATCGGTGGAGATAAAGAGCTTCCATACTTACATTTACCAAAAGAAATGAACCCATTCTTAGGATACCGTGCAATTCGCTTATGTCTTGATGAGCAAGATGTGTTCCGTACACAACTTCGTGCATTACTTCGTGCTAGCGTATATGGTAACTTGAAAATTATGTTCCCAATGATTGCAACTCTTGATGAGTTCCGTCAAGCGAAAGCAATCTTATTAGAAGAGAAAGAAAGACTTGTTCAAGCGGGTACAACTGTTTCTGATTCTATTGAAGTTGGTATGATGGTTGAAATTCCAGCTTCAGCGGTATTAGCAGATCAGTTCGCGAAAGAAGTTGATTTCTTCTCTATCGGAACAAATGACTTAATCCAATATACAATGGCTGCAGACCGTATGAACGAACGTGTAGCTTACTTATACCAACCATATAACCCATCTATTTTACGTCTTGTAAAAATGGTTATCGATGCTGCTCATAAAGAAGGCAAATGGGCTGGTATGTGTGGTGAGATGGCGGGAGATTCACTTGCTATCCCATTATTATTAGGCTTAGGTTTAGATGAGTTCAGTATGAGTGCAACATCTATTCTTCCTGCAAGAACACAACTAAGCAAGTTGTCAAAAGCAGAAATGGAAACATTAGCAGAAAAAGCATTAACAATGTCAACTGCTGAAGAAGTTGTTGAATTAGTTAAAAGCATATAATAGTAAAAAAACCTGAGTCGATTCGAAATCGATCTCAGGTTTTTTCTATAAGAAAAGTAAATCTTATTTTGTTACTATAGAGGATAAAGAACAGAATTAGATAGCGACTGCGATAATATCAGTCGGGCATACACGTAAAATGCCAGTAAAAGTATTTTGATTGTTCTTATCGTCTTTATTATTATTATTATCTTTGTCGTTATTATTACGAGCTAAAGCAGAGAAAAGAGCAACACCGTTACAGAATCCTTCAAAAATTACATTGCGGAATGATTGATGGCCTCTAATGCTTAAAAGAGAAATTTCTGTTCCAACTGAAATAGTAGCAAGTACGTTACATACAGCAGGTCGGTGTGGTCTAACTTCTTCTCTCTCTTTCTCGCGATGGTCGCGATGGTCACACTCTCTTTCACGATGATGACATTCTCTAAAGTTATCACAGCATCCAAATGATCCAAACATAATCCTCATCACCCCCTTCACACTTATAATCTATGTAAGTTCGGCAGTCGGTGACTGGACAGATAATGGAAATTTTTCTAGGGGATTTTCTCATTTTAAATGACTAGATGGGTATTTAGTATGGAATGATGTTTAAAATAGGGGAAATGTCACAAAAAAATGTAAAGACCACCGAAATGAATGAAATAGGTAGCCTTTACACTTTTTTACTTTTATATAAAACGATGATATATACAGGAAGAGCTAAGAGTAGTGGTGCAATGGATCGTGCAGTATGTTTTTCTGCTTCTAATTGTAACGCTTCTTCTTTAGGGAATTGTAACACTGATATGTTTGCAGCATCGCCAATAAAATATAGCAGTAGTACAGTTACTATGTAACTTAAAAGTGCGATAAAGCTTCCGTATGAACTCAATGAAAATCCCTCTCTTGTTATCTATTTGTTATCATTGTATCACAATTGTAACAAAAATACACGGTTATATTCCGATACTTTAACAAATTTCGACACAAAACGTCATATTTGTTTATGGGGATAGCATGAAAATTACGATTTTTCTATGTATAGATGTCGCATAATACATTGTAATATTACGGATGTGTGACAGAATATAAAAAAACGAAGGTAATGAAATTACCTTCGTTTTTTTATTATTTTGCCCATTCACTCACTTGTTCTACGCTCATGCGCGGTGCAGGGTGACCTTTTAAAGTTGATTCACCAATTGTAATAAGCATAATTGGTACGTAACGAGATGAAACATTGAATTCTTCCATTAATGCTTGTGGGTTGAAGCCACCAATAGCGCAAGTATCCCAGCCAGTTGCTTTAGCAGCAAGCATAAGTTGCATTGCTGCTAAAGCAGCATTTGAAAAGGCAGCATCTCGTGGGTATTGCTCCCGAGTATATGCAGATTCAATGTTTTTAGCTAAGCGCTCTTTTGCTTCTTCATTCATAAATCCTTGTTCTACAATTGGACCGTAAACAGGTTCAACATTTTTGTAAGCTTCTAAATCACCTAAAATAGCGACTACGGCAGAAGCATCAAGAATTTGTTGTTGGTTATAGGCAATTGGGTGTAATCGTTTTTGTACATCTTCGCCTTGGAAAACAAGGAATTTCCAGTGTTGCAAGTTCCAAGCAGAAGGTGCTTGCGCAGCTGCTTTTAAAATTTCATGTAACTCTGTAGATGAAATTTCTTTTTCAGGGTTGAATGCACGTGTAGATGTGCGTTCATATAAAACGTTAAAAAAGTCATTGTTTGTCATTATATATCCTCCAAATTACATATCAACTTAATATAAAATAAATGTAATATACTCTACTTACATTTTGTAAGTTATTGAATTTAAGAATATAATACCTTTATTTTAATTGTCAAGTTTTAAATAGTAAGGCAGGGCATTCATACAAACGATACAATTCATATAATCATACACTAAAAAAGGAATTTCCAGAGCAGATAAGCGAAGATAACATTCTCAATTAGCTTGTTAATATGAGTTCCTCATAATTCTTTATAAAATGATTGTGAGGAATTCAGTAGAACAAGATATATGAAGTGAGTGAAGACTAGTGATGAACATACTACATTTTTTATTAGAGAATACTGTTTTCCAAAATGTATTACAAGATCTTCAGTTGAATGTCCTTTATATAGAAGATGGATGTACACATCAACAAACGATAGAAAACGTCCATCCAAAATGTATGTTTATAGCAAATAGTTTTGAAGAAGGAGAAATATTGTTTCATAGAACTAGACCACATATTGTAATTATGTATGTAACAGATTTTGCTCAAATAAAATATATAAAGAATATATATGATTCACGGAGTACATTCATTATCATTTGGGATCAACAGATAAACAATGAGTTTGCAGATTTACTACTGTTAGGAATACGTAATATTGTTATAGCACCAGTAACTCCACAAGTGGTACTAGAGGAAGTGAATAAGAGTTTATATCAACTTACTTTAGTGCGGCAAGTAGGTTTACAACAAGAATTGCTTCAAACGATGTTTGATTTTCAAAATGATTTATTATTTATAGTAGAAGATGATGAGATTGTTGATTGTAATACGAATTTTTTACAATTCTTCGGACATGATAATTTATTTACGTATCGTGAACAACATTTAGTGTTTGCAGAACATCTTATTAGAGAGAACGGATATTATTCGACGACTCACGATATAACATGGCTGGATGATACTTTATCAAATGGAAGAAGAATTAAAATGTACAATTATGAAGGAGAAGCATTTACTTTTCTATTACGTGCGACACCATTACCAGAAGATTTATCGCGATTTATAGTAAAATGCACAGAGATTACAGAATTAGATGAAATCTATCAAGAGCAAGAAAGATTGGCTATGATAGATTCATTGACAGAAATATATAATCGCTTGAAATTCCAACAAATATTGGAGACAGAGTGGGAGAATGTATTACGTAATGATGAAAAAGTTGCACTTATTTTGTTTGATATAGATAATTTTAAATCAGTAAATGACACATATGGTCATGATTTTGGCGATTTAGCATTAGTACAACTTGCAGATCTTATGAAATCTAAAGTTGAAGATCAACATGTATTTGCAAGATGGGGAGGAGAGGAATTTATAATATTAGTGACAAATACGGTAGAAAAAGAAGCGTTTCAAGTTGCGGAATCATTGCGATTTTTCATTGAAACAAAGCATTTCTCTGGAATTTCGAAATTAACAGCGAGTTTTGGAGTTGCGTTATATGAGCAAGGGATTACAAGAGAAGAGTTAATGCAAAGAGCGGATATTGCGTTATATGAAGCGAAAAAAAATGGAAAAAATCAAGTATGTATATATAGAAAAGAAAAAATGTGATTTTTCGCAACAAATTGTTGCGATTTTTTTTTATTACTTGATAATAGAATATGGGGGACCATTTTAACCGAGAAGCTCCCACTTCAAGTAAGCTCGCAAGAGAGACTAAGTGGTGGGTAGTTCACATGAAGTAATTACGGAGGAACAATATGATAAAAAAAATAATGGTTATGGCTTCACTGTCTGCTGTAGTTTGCGGCGGAGTATACTATTTTCTCTATAGTCCCGATTCAAAGGAACAAGCAGTATTAACAACAAAGGTAACTCCTGCTATTGAGTCAGAGGTACAGGATAATATAGAAGAAGTACAAAAAATTGATTATGCTAGTATATCTCAAAAGTTAGATCAGTATTTAGTAGGAAAGCAATTTAATGGGACAGTTTTGGTGACAGATAAAGAGCATGTTATATTGAATAAAGGATATGGATATACTGATGTTCAAAATAAAATAGAAAATACGCCTCAAACAAAATATCGTATCGGTTCTATTACGAAAACAGTTGTTGCTACATCCATTCTACAGTTACAAGAACAAGGGAAGTTAAATATCCAAGATAATGTAAATAAATACATTCCTTCATTTCCAGCAGATAAACACATCACGTTATATCACTTATTAACGCATACATCTGGTTTACCGGAAAATGGGAAAGGGAAGGTTAATGTAGCTTCACGTATAAATTTAGTAACTTGGATTGGAAGTCAAAAATTAGAGTTTCCACCAGGAACAGGTTGGAAGTATACGGATTATAATTATATGGTGCTCGCTTATATTATAGAAAATATAACGAAAAAGCCTTTAGGAGACTATGTAAAAGAAAATATATTTACAAAGGCCGAGATGCATGAATCAGGTATGGGAAATATGGTGCCTGGAGATAAAAACTTCACGAAGGGTTATGTGAAGAAAGACCAAGATCTTGTACCAGCACAAAAATTAGGAATGGACTGGTTATATGGATCGGGTGAGATGTATACGACAGTAGGGGATATGAAAAAATTAGATGAAGCGATTATAAATGGGAAGCTTCTTTCTGAACAAAGTATACAAGCGATGTTTACACCTTCACAAGAAAGAAAATATGCATTTAGCTTTTACATATATCCAGATTATTTCCATAACCATGGTGTACTATCTGGTTGGAACACTTTCAATAATTTTAATAAAGAAAAAGGAACTTTTGTTATTTTATTTTCAAATGTGAAAAATAGTATGGATGATGATTTTAATAAAGAGTTCCGAAAGATGGTAAATGATTTATTAGAACAAAGGGGATGAGAAGATGGAGAATAAAAATTTATCAATAGGTTTCATCGGTATTGGTGTAATGGGAAAAAGTATGGTACATCATTTAATGCAAGGCGGTCATAAAGTATATGTATATAATAGAACGAAAGCGAAGGCAGCTTCTTTAGTGCAAGAGGGTGCGACTTGGTGTGATACACCGAAAGCGTTAGTAAAGCAAGTTGATGTTGTTATGACGATGGTTGGTTATCCTCATGATGTAGAAGAAGTGTACTTTGGGGTAGATGGAATTTTAGAACATGCAAATGAAGGTACGATAGCAATTGACTTTACAACATCTACACCAACATTGGCAAAACGTATTAATGAAGTTGCGAAAAGCAAGAATATATATACATTAGATGCACCAGTATCTGGCGGGGACATTGGGGCTAAAGAAGCAAGACTAGCAATTATGGTCGGTGGAGAGAACAGAATATATGATATTTGCTTACCTCTATTTGAAAAACTAGGAACAAATATTCAGTTGCAAGGCCCTGCTGGGAGTGGACAACATACAAAAATGTGCAATCAAATAGCAATTGCTTCTAACATGATAGGAGTATGTGAAGCGGTAGCATATGCGAAAAAGGCTGGACTTAATGCAAATAAAGTATTAGAGAGTATTTCGACAGGAGCAGCAGGTAGCTGGTCATTAAGTAATTTAGCTCCTCGAATGTTAAAAGGAGATTTTGAACCTGGCTTTTATGTAAAGCATTTTATGAAAGATATGAAGATTGCTTTAGATGAAGCTGAAAAATTACAATTACCAGTACCGGGTTTAACCCTAGCGAAGGAATTGTATGAAGAGCTAATCGCAGATGGAAAAGAGAATAGCGGAACACAAGTATTATACAAAAAGTATATAAGGGGGTAAATGGAATGGATCTCCAAAAGTTTGACGAGATGATTGATGCTGTGCAGCGAGCAACTTGTGTACAGATTAATGATAAGCAAAAAGAAGCTTTTAAACAAAAATACGATTTTGGACCAGATTTTGAATATGGAAGAGATGAGAAAGGGCATTATGTTATCCGAAGCTCGAAAAAGATGTTAGAGGAAATGGAGTTTTATTTGGCATTGAAATATGATCGAGATGGAATTGTCCTTTATATGCATGCTGAGATTGAAGGGACATGTCATGTATCCGTTAGCTACAGTGAAGATGCACTTCATTTGCAAGAATTGTTTCAATTTCTAGAAGAAAATAAATAAAAAGTCCTCATTTGAGGACTTTTTATTTATTTAGGCAGGCATAATATTTAAGCTGGATAATTTATAGGCTGGAAGCTCGGCGGCATCGTTCAATTGGGAATGGAATAACTTGTGCAATGTGATTAGGACCAAACTGTTTCGCACGAGCATGGCGTACTATATAAAATGCGCACAGGATAGAAATAGGAATAGCACCGTACAAACCAAAAAATAAAGCGCTTACACAAGATGCGACAAAACCTAAAACACCAACTTCTAATTCTTCCATAATAGCTCCTAAAATAACAGGAATAGCTCCGCATGAAACCCCTAGTATAAGTGCGATAAGTAAACTCATGATTATCCCCCTCTGCTTGCAATATTCTTTTCCTTCTTATTAGTTGTAGTATATCATACACAAAACAGAATTTTCAGAAAAAATTCAAAAAAAGTTCAATAAATGTTCAAAAAATATTCCGAAATGTACTTGATAAAGTGGAATTGTGATTCGATATATTTGATTTGAACAAACGAAAGGGACAAATCATTTTAGTAAATAAAAAATCAGGCTTACTTCAATGTTATGAAATAAGCCTGTTCCATAGGAGGATGTATATATGTAGAGTGAATAAAAGGTTGGAAAAGGGGTTCCAAGTTCTTTTATTCAACTAGCTACCTTAATAAATTGGAACCCAACCTTCTGTTGTAACAAAAATACGAATAGCTACAACTTGGCGATCATCTTGTAAGGTGAAATAGTGTCTTGCATTTTCAGGCACAGATATAAGATCACCAGGCTCAAGTTCAACGTCAAAGAATCGACCATCTTTTCCTTCAATAGCGAAGATGCCATGACCGCTGACAATAAAGCGAACTTCATCGTCAGTATGATGGTGTTCTTTTTGGAAATTAATTAATAATTCATCAAGGTTAGGTGTGCCATTTGAAAGTGAAATTACATCATGAGCTTTATAACCTCGGCGCGCTGAAACATCAGCGATTTCTTTTGAAAACACAGCTAATATTTCAGCCTTGTTTTCATCTGCTAACGAATAATTTTCATTTAAATGAGTAGGAAGCTTAGAGATGTTCCATTTCTCATATAAAACGCCTTCCTCTTGTAGAAATTTAGATACTTCCACTTCATTTTCGATACGAGTATTTACTTCATGAATACGAATTTGCGCCATTAGAAACGCCTCCTTGAATTGATAATAGTTTTATATGAAATTGGAATAAAAACTCATAAGCTTCTAATCTTTTCTTTGCATCAAAGCTATCTCGGCCCCATACGGTAATACCATGGTTACGGATTAATACTGCTCCCGAATCTCCTTGTATATGCTTTCGGAAGTTTTCTCCAAGCGTTGGGATATGGGCATCATTTTCTATAATAGGAATGTTAATCGTTGCACCTTCTTCCCAAATATCGAGAGCTTTAATAATTTCTTGATTTTGAAGGGTGACTGCATCACTATATAAATTTGTGATGACATTATTATCAGTTGTATGAACATGAAGTACACACCCGGCATTCGTAATGTTATAAATATGTGTATGCAATATTGTTTCTGCTGAAGGGCGTAATTCAGTCTCTAATACGGGAACCCCTAGATGATCTACTAATAGAAAATCATCTGGAGTAGTTTTTGTTTTATCTTTACCACTTGCTGTAATAAGAAAAGTAAGTGGATCATGACTGACTTTTATAGAAATATTTCCACTCGTTGCTGGAAACCAATTCCGAGTTGTTAATTCTTTTTTTATTTCACTTAAGTCATACCATTGACGAAAAAGTTGTTTCATGATTTCACCTCCAACAAATGTTGTAATTCGACTTGAATATCGTGAAATGTGTTAAAGGATGTATAAGCAATATGATTTTCTTCACATTTTGTAATAAGGAAGTCACGGGCGAATACTTTATCTGCTTGTTTTGCTGCTTGTAAGTCAGTAATGGAATCTCCTATCACAATATGAAAATCATCTTTAGAGCTTAGTTTACGAATTAATGATGATTTACAGAGACCGCAACTATGCTGACATTGCTCGTCACAAGGATGCGGCCATTTAACTTCAACAAATTCTCCTGAAAAGTCAGTTGCATTACAGTAAATTTGCTCTTTTGGAATGATTCCTTGTAAGAGTGGATAGACGAAGAAATCCATTCCACCTGATATAACGTAAAAGGAAATGTTATTTTCATTAATAAATTGTATGAATTCATGAAAACCTGTACGGATTTCAGCAGTTTCTTGTAAAAACTGAATAATATCATCGTGTAGATTAATAGGTATTAATCGAAATAATTGAGAAACACCTTCTTGAATAGAAAGTTCTTGCGATAAAATTTTTTGCTTTATTTCCTCTGCTTCTGGTGGTGCGAACTTTTCCATAATGGACATAATGTTATCATTATTTGTAATCGTGCCATCGAAATCACAAAACACTTGAATACTCATAATTTCACCTCATGTGAGGGATTTCCCCATATTTGTAATGCGCTATGTAAATTCACTTCATCTACCTCATGGAGTGGTTTATTTTGTAAAGTAGCATCAATTGCAGTACGGAAAGCTTTACCGCCGCCCTGCGCGCCATTCGGATGTCCGTGTATCCCGCCGCCAGCATTAATAACAACATCTTTGCCAAAATCTCGTAGAATAAAGGGAACGAAACCAGGGTGAATACCAGCAGATGGAACAACAAAACTTTTCTTGAAAAATGCATCGTCTTCAGTTAAATGTTTTGAAATGTTGAGAGCTTCTTCTTTTTCTAACGCAACACTTCCGTATGGAGATGGGAATAATGAAAAGTCAGCCCCAGCATAGCGAAGTAGCTTTCCAAGTAATAATGGAGACGAGATTCCATATAACTTCGATGCGGAATAAGCACCACTTACAGCAGGATGTGCCATAATGGGAACTGGGATTTCATCATCTTCTGCAAGTGATTGTAGTACATCTAGTCCGTAAGCAAATACGTTGAATAATAGAATATCAGCCCCAGCTTGCACTGCGCGTTTCGCATTTTCTTTTAAATCAAAAGTTCGTCCTGTTAAATTTACGGCATATAACGTTTTATGTCCGTATGTTTCATATACTGATTGTAAAACTTCTTTTCCAGATACAATGCGTTTCGTAAGTGGTGTTAATGTATTCTCAAATAATATTTCATCATCTTTTACTATATCTACACCACCACTTGCTTGATCGCGTAATTGCGTTTTCAAATACCCAATATTTCGTCCAATCATGCCTTTAAAAATACTCATTAAAAGGGGACGATCATGCACTTGTAAAAGATTTCGAATACCATCTATCCCGAATTTTGGACCAGGGAAATACTGTTTTAAGTCGTCTGAAAATGTTAAGTCAATTAATTTCACTTCGCCATCAAGTGATAGCTTTCCGAATGTAGTTGTTAAAATCGCTGGTAAATCTGGACTGAAGTTTAATAACGGATATTCGATTTTAATAATCCCGCGCTTTACTTTTTTACGTAAATACAAATTGGTATGTTCTTGTTCAGCTAATTCCTCAACATGGATGACGTTACCTTTATGCTGTTTTAGTTGCTCTTGCAATAAGTGTGGCAAATGAGTCCAAGAGCCAATTGTTAAACCGAGTGCAATTTGCTCGGCCCTTTTTTCTAAGTTATGTGAATCATCATGGATTAAATACGTCGCTATAATTCCGCTCATTGTTATACCCTCCTAGTTAAATAAAAAAACCTCTCAGCTAAGGAGAGGTTTTTTTACAACCAGCTCCTTATCTGTCAGCGTAATGCTGCGAGAATTAGCACCGTGTCTACAATTATGTAGATCGGTTGCCGGGCTTCGTCGGGCTCGTCCCTCCACCTGCTCTTGATAAGAAGTATTTAGAAATGTTTAAATTTTTAAGATAACTGAATTTTGTCAGATATTTTTCATGTTGTCAATGACTTTTTGAAAATTTTTAATTTATCAATTCGATTAATTGCTTCACGTAATCGTTCTTCTGTATGTAAGAGGCCAACACGGACATAGCCTTCACCGTGCTCACCAAATCCAACGCCAGGAGCAACTGCAACGTGTGCTTTTTCTAGTAAAATATTAGAAAATTGCTCAGATGTATAGCCTTCAGGTACAGGGAGCCAAGCAAAGAATGATCCTTTTGGAATATCAACATTCCAACCGATTGCATGACAAGCTTCTATAAGAGCATTTCTGCGAGATTCATAACTATTAACAAGTTCTACTACACAAGACTGCGAGCCTAATAGTGCTTCGCGTGCTGCGTCTTGAACTGCACCGAAAATACTAACATACATATGATCTTGCAATAAGTTAATTGTTTCGATGACACTTTCATTCCCTACTGCAAAAGCAATACGCCATCCAGCCATATTGAAAGTTTTTGATAATGTATAAATTTCAATTCCTGCATCTTTGGCGCCATCTGCTTGCAAGAAACTAACAGGTTTTTGACTATCAAATCCAATAGCACCGTAAGCAAAATCGTGAACGACTAATATATTATGTTTATTAGCGAAATGAATAGTCTTATCAAAAAATTCTTTTGATGCAGTAGCACCAGTAGGATTATTTGGGTAATTTAAAAACATTAACTTTGCACGCTCAGCGATAGTGTCATCAATTTTCGTGTAATCCGGTAAAAAATTATTTTCTGCAATAAGCGGCATTGTTTCAAAGTGCGCTTTTGCTAAAGCAACTCCGGATAAATAATCTGGATAACCTGGATCTGGAACGAGAATGGTATCGCCAGGGTTTGTAAAACAAAGTGGTAATTCTACTAATCCAGCTTTTCCGCCAAACAAAATAGCAACTTCAGTTTTTGGATTTAATTCTACGCCGTATTCACGTTTATAGAATGTTGCCACGGCTTCTTTTAAGCTTTCATGTCCGCGAAATGGCGGATATTTATGATGGATGGTCTTTTCGGCAGCATCTTGTAAAGCTTTTACGATATGCTGCGGTGTTGGTTGATCTGGATTACCTTGTCCTAGATTAATAACATCGTGACCAGCTGCAACGACTTTGTTAACTTTTGCAACAAGTGAAGCGAAAAATTGTGTTGGCAATGATGTTACTATCTCAGAAGGTTGAAATAATTTCATACTTTCCACCTCTTTTGAAAGTTGTTACAATTCTAGTGACAAATGATATAATCTTTCCAGTATTTTGTAAAGAAAAAAATGAGAATGGGGCTGAAAAAATGAAAGTCGCATGTATTCAAATGGATATTGTCTTTGGAGATGTAGAAAAAAATATTGAGAACGCTAAAAAAAAAATAAGTGAAGCGATGAAAGAAAGACCAGATGTTATCGTCTTACCAGAACTATGGACAACAGGATATGATTTAACGAGACTTTCTGAAATTGCAGATACGGATGGATTAGAAACGAAAGAAAAGTTGAAAGAATGGTCGAAGCGATACGGTGTACATATTGTTGGTGGTTCCATAGCAAAGCAAACAGAGCAAGGGGTTACAAATACAATGTATGTTGTAAACAATGAAGGGAATCTAGTCAATGAATATAGTAAAGTACATTTATTTCAGCTGATGGATGAACATAAATATTTAGTTGCTGGTAATGAGACAGGTGAATTTAAGTTAGATGATGTAGAGTGTGCTGGTACAATTTGTTATGATATTCGTTTTCCAGAGTGGATGCGCGTTCATACTGCTAAAGGTGCAAAAGTTTTATTTGTTGTAGCAGAATGGCCATTAGTACGTTTAGCACATTGGCGTTTGCTTTTACAGGCGAGAGCAGTTGAAAATCAGTGTTATGTTGTTGCGTGCAATAGAGCAGGAAAGGATCCGAATAATGAGTTTGCAGGTCATTCTCTAATTGTGGATCCTTGGGGTGAAGTTGTGGTAGAGGCAAATGAAGAGGAATCAATTTTATTTGGAGAAATTAAATTCGAGAAAATTAAAGAGGTACGTAAAGGAATTCCAGTTTTTGCAGATCGTCGTCCAGAATTATACAAATAAAATGTTGACAAGTGATTTTTATTCTTGGTATAGTCTTCATCATAAAGTTAAAAATTCTAAAAATTATAAAACTCTTATCAAGAGCAGGTGGAGGGATTTGGCCCGATGAAGCCCAGCAACCGACCGTAATACCATTGTGAAATGGGGCGTTTATGACGCAAAAAGGCACGGTGCTAATTCCAGCAGAAAGTAAACTTTCTGGCAGATAAGAGGGGAGAAGATAAACTTCAAACCTCTTTCTTTGTGGAAAGGGGTTTTTCTATTTTAGAAAAACCTCTGAATGAAAAGGAGGAGAAGACGATGGGATATTATTCATTAACTGAAACAACAGCTATACAATATGCGAAAGAACACGGTTATTTTGAAAAGAAAGCAAATGTAGTTTGTCATGAAATTGGAGATGGAAATTTAAATTACGTGTTCAAATTAGATGATGGAGAGAAGTCTATTATAATAAAACAAGCACTGCCATATGCGAAAGTAGTTGGTGAGAGCTGGCCACTGTCTATAAAAAGAGCGACGATTGAAAGTAAAGCATTACAAATTTTTGCGAAGTATGTGCCAGATTATGTTCCGGTAGTGTACAGTCATGATGAAGAGTTAGCAGTTACAGTAATAGAAGACTTATCAAGACTAACAATTACAAGAAAAGGATTAATAGATGGAGAAGGATATCCACTTTTATCCCAGCATATCGGTCGTTTTCTAGCACATGTTTTGTTTTATACTTCAGATTTCGGTTTACAGTCAGAAGAGAAAAGGGTATTAGAAGGTGCATTTGTAAATCCAGACCTTAGTAAAATTACAGAAGATTTAGTTTTTACGGATCCATTTGGACATTATGATACGAATGATTATGAGTCAGATTTACAGTCAGTGATTGATGAACTTTGGAGTGACAAAACTTTAAAGCTAAAAGTAGCACAATATAAATATAAGTTTTTAACGAGAAAAGAAGCTCTTATTCATGGTGATTTACATACTGGTAGTATTTTTTCATCACCTTCTGAAACGAAAGTGATTGATCCAGAATTTGCAACGTACGGTCCATTTGGATTTGATATCGGTCAATTTATTGCAAATCTATTATTAAATGCTTTATCTAGAGAAGAAGAAAAGAGAAGTGTACTATTTTTCCATATAGAAAAGACATGGAGTTATTTTGTAGAAAACTTTACGAAGTTATGGATTGGAGAAGGTGTAGAAGCATATACGAAAGAAAAACAATGGTTACCAATTATTTTGCAAAATATCTTTACTGATGCCGTCGGATTTGCCGGATGTGAACTGATTCGTAGAACAATTGGTTTAGCTCATGTAGCGGATTTAGATGGGATAGCAAATAAAGAAAATAGAATTCAAGCTAAAAAACAAGCGTTATCCTTAGGTAGAGAACTAATAAAATATGAAGCTAAGTGTGCTGATATTCAACTGTTTCGAACATTATTTCAACAGACAGTTGGAGGCGTAAAAGCATGAGTACAATTATTACTATTCCGAGATCTGTAAGTTGGAAAGGCGATGCAATTGCAGTATTAAATCAAACAAAGTTGCCGCATGTCACTGAATACAAAACATTAACGAATATTGAAGAGGTATGGAAAAGTATCATTATGTTAGAAGTACGAGGAGCGCCTGCAATTGGAATTGTAGCTGCGTTTGGTTTGGCGCTTGCGGCGAAGAAATACGATGCTATAAATATCTATGAGTTTCAAAAGAAGTTTAATAGAGATTGTAACTATTTAGGAACATCACGCCCGACAGCAGTCAATTTATTTTGGGCAATCGATCGTATGAGAGAATCTATTCGAGAGATTACTACAATAAAAGAAGTTCAAAAAATATTAGAAGAAGAAGCGCTTCATATTCAGCAAGAGGATGAAATGGTGTGCCGAAGTATTGGAGAACATGCTTTAACATGTTTTAAAGATGGTGATAAAATTTTAACAATTTGTAACGCTGGAAGTATTGCAACGGCTAGATATGGAACAGCATTAGCCCCATTTTATATTGGGAAAGAGAAGGGTGTGCGTTTACATGCGTATGCGTGTGAAACGAGGCCTGTTTTACAAGGTGGTCGTTTAACGACATGGGAATTGAAACAAGCAGACATTGATGTAACGCTTATTACGGATAATACTGCAGCACATGCAATTCGAACGAAAGAAATTAATGCGATTATCGTAGGGGCAGATCGAATCGTTGAAAACGGTGATACTGCTAATAAAATAGGAACATTAAATTTAGCTATATTAGCAAAGCATTTCGGTATCCCATTTTACGTTGCAGCACCGTTATCTACATTTGATACTACGAAACAAACAGGTGCTGAAATTGTCATTGAAGAAAGAGATGAAACAGAAGTTACGAAAATTTTTGGGAAACAAGTGGCGCCACTTGGAACGCCTGTATTTAACCCTGCATTTGATGTAACACCGCATGAATTAATTACGGGGATTATTACTGAGAAAGGTATTTTACGTGGAGATTATAAGCAAGAAATTACATCATTATTTGAAAAAATAAGCTAACTGCTCAGTCGCTATATAAAAAAACGGTGGAAAAGCATATTTTTAAATGGTCGAGAGGGACTGGCTATGTATAGGAGCGGTAAGTGCCTGTTCCTACCACGCGCAACGCTTTAAAACAAAGAAAGGTAGCAAGGTGTAGGACCACTTATATCTTCATGGTAGCAATCTATATGCTGAAAAATGAAATGTATGGCTGAGTAGTTAAAAAACAAGCTAATAAAAAATAGCGTGTTTTTTATGCCTTAAGTCTTCCTTTCCTCTTATTTATGTAATGAAGGGAGGAGAGAAAGATGGAAGAGTGGATTAGGATGATAGGTAATGTGGGCTTTCCAATTGTTGTAACATTATATTTACTTCATCGGATTGAAAGTAAATTAGACGGAGTGATTGTTGCAATTGAGAAACTCCCTAAACAATTACTAAAGTAGAAAGATCCTCGCGATAAAAAGTAAAATAAAGTTTGCTCGCGAAGAGCAAACTTTATTTTTTTATTGAGCAGTATAACCACCATCGATAACGACGGCTTGACCAGTTATACCTTTTGCTTTTTCACTCGCTAAAAATATAGCATAATCAGCAATTTCTTGTACTTGTAGCAAACGTTTCTGTGGTACAAGAGGATAAATGACATCTTCTAAAACATTTTCAAGTGGTACATTTCTTGTAGTGGCTAAATCTTGTAATTGATTACGTACAAGGGGAGTATCGACATAACCAGGACAAAGCGCATTAACAGTAATTCCGTGAGTAGCGCCTTCTAAAGCAGCAACTTTTGTTAATCCAATTACGCCATGTTTCGCGCTATTATAGGCAGCCTTTCCAGCGAATCCAACAAGTCCGTTAATCGAAGCAACATTAATAATACGACCATATTTTTGCTTTTTCATAACCGGAAAAGCATGTTTGATGGCGATAAATGGAGCGATTTGCATAATTTTAATAAGAAGCTCGAATTTATCAGTTGGAAAATCTTCAATCGGTGAAACATGTTGCATTCCTGCGTTGTTAATTAATACATCTAATGAACCGAAATGACGAACTGTTTGAGAAATTGCTGCTGTAATTTCGTCTTCAGATGTAACGTCACATTTTAAACCAATGGCTTGATAGCCTTCTTTTTGCAATTGTTCAGCAGCTTCTTTCGCACGTTCTTCAAGACGATCACTAATCACAACTTTAGCACCCTCTTTGGCAAAAGCACTTCCCATTTCATAACCAATACCGCTCGCAGCACCTGTTAAAAAGACAACTCGATTTGTAACCATGATGAAAAACACTCCTTCATAATAAAAGTTCTCTTATTGCTCTATTTAGAGAGGTGATAATAAAATTCCTGCAAACATTTGGAAAAATATTGCTAGCTATCTTGTTTTGCAAAGTAGCGTTTGCTATACTATTTTGTAAAGCAAGATACTTACGCTTATCTATCTTGTAAAACAAGATAGTAGGAGGATTTTAATTATGTCGACAAGTCAAATGCTGAAAGGGATTTTAGAAGGATGCTTACTTGCTATTATTTCTGAAGGTGAAATATACGGTTATGAAATGAGTGAAAGATTAGCGAAGTATGGTTTTACAATGGCGAGTGAGGGAAGTATTTATCCGTTATTAATACGAATGCAAAAGGAAGGATTAATAACAAGTGTAATGAAGGAATCTCCATCTGGTCCAAAGCGGAAATATTATACATTAACAGAAAAAGGCGAGGAAGCACTGGATGAATTTATGGATCGCTGGGAAGCGATGCAAAGTAGTGTAGAGCGTCTACTTGAGGGGAAGGGGAGAAAAAAATAATGTTATCAAGTGAGGCACGAAATTTTTTATTAGAAATGAGATTATTTTTAGCGGTAAAGAGTGTGAAAGAAAGCGATATTGAAAATTTTATAGAAGATGCGGAACTCCATTTAATTGAGGGTGAGAGTGATGGGAAAAGTGTAGAAGATATTTTCGGAAGTTCACCGAAAGAATACGCGAATGAACTTGTAAAAGTAATGGAAAGGGATAGAAAGGAAAATTGGAAGCAAATTGGTTTTACGGTAATGAATATCGTATCGTTTTGGTTTATTGCTTCTATCTTAATAGTGAATAATGGAATTCTACAGATTTCACTTATTCAGTGCATTGGCTATAGCTTTACATTGATCGTAGCTGTAATGGGTCCTAATTTTCTGCTTCGTAAAATGACATTTGTAACAAGTTTTACAAAAACGTGGTTTTCCATGTGGTTTTTAGTCATGATTGCGCCAATGTTTTTATTAGGAGCAGTTACGATATTAGATGTGATATATCCTACAACGATGTTTACGTTGACTCTAGTCCAAAGTTATATATTAGCTGGAGGGATCTTTATCCTCACGGTAGCTATAAATATATATTTTGAAGGATGGTTTAAAAATTTATATTTAATTATTCCGCTTTCTATTATGTTAGTTTTTAAAACGTTCACATCGGAAGATCTCGTGCCAATGTTATTTCAAATTATTTGTTTATACGGAAGTTTGTTTGTTTTAATCTTCCTTGAAATTATGATGAAGGCGAATAGAAGAGAAACGGTTAAATAAGGGAGGGATTCTAATGCAAGTTTCTAAAGAAGGGGAAAAGTTTTTAATCGACACGAAAGTGTATTTAATTACGAAGGGAATTAAAGAAGAGGATGTAGATGCTTTTCTAGAGGATGCAGAGCTACATTTAATAGAAGGTGAGAAAAAAGGAAAGACGGTAAGTGATATATTTGGTGATTCGCCAAAAGAATATGCAGAAGAATTAGCGAATGAGATGGAGAAGGATAAAGGCGGGAGTATAAAGACTATTTTAGGAATGATAATTGGGATAGGTGGATATTGGTTACTTACAAATATTTTATTTGAAAGTCCGAATCATGAATTTACATTAACGAATGTACAATTGATTGGGTACCCAATTGTTTTAATGATAACTATTGTGGCTATTATTTTTGCTTTTAAGATGTCATCATTTAAAAGCAAAATAAAAGAATTTAGCATTATTTATGTAGCAGCTTTGCTACCAATTTTATTACTAGTATTATTAATGTTTATGAATAAATGGTATGGGACACCTGTATTGCAATTAACTACTATGCAAAGTTATATACTAGCTGGAATTGTCTTATTAGTGTTGTTAATTGGTGAAGCTTTTATACTTGGATGGATTGGAATATTAGCTGTTATCGTACCGCTATTAATTATGTTTGTATTTAAAGATTTAGGAAAGCAAAATCCATATTGGGGAATGTTAGAGCCTTTACTTCTGTACGGTAGTTTATATGTATTAATGCGATGGTCTTTGAAAAATGAGGAGAGAAAAACTGTAAGCTAGCTTTATATTAATAGTGCACGAACTGAATTTTTTATTAAGGGGGGAACAAATATGCAAAGTATATTTCTAGGTATATTGTCTATTATATTTTTAGGTTTAACGATTTTTGGGTTATATACTACCTTTTCGGAAAAGGTACACGATGACTATTTCGATACTTTATTAGATGACACATCAGGTTATGTTTTGTTCTTCGGTTTAATAGGAAAAGGGCTGCTCTGGATATGCAAAAAAGTATTTCCAAAGAAATATTATATTGGGATTTTCAGAGGAATTACGTTTACGTTTAGTTGCCTATTTTTATTCCTCGCAGCCGGTATATCGTTTGTTAATTGGAATAAATTGTTGTAAACAGTAACAAGATCGTTACTGTTTTTTTCTTTGTAATAAAGAACTTTGTAAGGAGAGTTCCTTTTGTTCGTTTGTTAATAAGGAATGAATATGGACGTTTTCAGGACGAGGTACGATAGGATACATAAGATTTGTTGGAGAAGGGTGGTGCTCCGATCCAGTTGGAGAATGAGGATCTGCATGAGTAAGTTTTCCATGAATTCGTCTTGTAAATAAAATATGACCAATTTCGTGAGCGAGGGTGTATATATTTTTCATTGGAGCAGCTGAGTTTGTTAAAACGATGTAACCAGTAAGTTGCTGTTGTTTCGCTAGAGAGTAAGCGCAAGCGATTACTGCGGTTTCTTTGAAATAATCACTACCAATATAACAAATATAAAGGTCGCATTCAGGAGCTTCGTTAACACAAGTTTGAAAAAAGGATGATAATTTTTCCTGACTTTGAATGGAGTTTTTATAACTAATTTCCCGATTAGAAAAACGGAAAAGCTCGTTTAGTACAATCACTTCTTTAATTTGAAATGTAATGGGATGCCAAATTGATTCTGCAACTGCTAAATCTTTTGCAATACGGTCGTCAGAAATATCGGCGCCTGGAGTAATGCAAACACATATATTAACGTATGAATCCATAAGGAACACCTCAAATGAACAAATTCTTCCTATAATATATGTGGGAAAAGATTCTATGTATGGATAAACGCCTTGTTTATCGCACGAATATATATAATACAAGTCGAAAAAATTTCATAGTTCTATAACGTAGTATGGTCTGCTTTTTGATATAGTAAAGAAAAGGGGGAGAATATATGTATACATTAAAAATCGTTTCAGACAGAGAAGCTCTTTATCAATTTGCGAGCTATGTAAGAGTTGTGCAAGGGGTTGAAGATGTATATGTAGAGGTGGGAGAACCTTTATATGAACATCCATTAATGAAGTTTTATGTACATATTACAATTGAAGAAACATATGATCAGCATAAAGCATTGCAAGAAATAGCTAGGTTAGTAGAATTAGGGCGTTTTACATATGTCCATTATCATAATGAGGAAATTGAAGAAGCTTTTGAAGTTGTAAAATACGAAAGCTTTAAGAAATAAAGTGAAACTTTAATCAGTGTGGGTTTTGTTCATCGCCCACTGATTATCAGCCCTCACCAATCGGGCTTTTATGGGCAGCCCGATCCCCACCTAACTTCTTTACTTTCGCTGAATTTTGAGGTAGGGGTCTTACCGCCCGCAAATAGCAGGATAACGGTAAAAAAAGGAAGTGGAAGCTTCCTTTTTTATTGAAAATTACAGCAACAAAAGAAAGAGAATTTTGTTATGATAAGGAAGGGTGAGGAAAGGGGAGTTTACATATTGGGGTATATTGAAGAGTTACGCAAAGTAGTTGGTACGAGACCACTTATTTTAGTAGGATCAGCAATTATTATATTAAATGATAATCAAGAAGTATTGCTTCAATATCGTTCAGATACATATGATTGGGGCGTACCTGGTGGGGCAATGGAACTGGGAGAAACGACAGAAGAAACTGCTCGTAGAGAATTATTCGAGGAGACGGGACTAAACGCGAAAATTATGCAATTTCTTGGCGTTCTTTCAGGCAAGGAAGTTTATTTCCGTTATCCAAATGGAGATGAAATTTTTAATGTGATTCATCTGTATCAGGCACATCATGTAAGCGGAGAATTAAAGCTCGATCATGAAGGGTTACAACTTCAATATTTTCCAGTAGATAAGTTACCAAAATTGAATGAAACGACAGAGAAGATATTACAAAAATTCTTATACGCATTGACAGAATAGAAGGTTAATTCCTTCTATTTTTATTATATTAAATATTTTGATTTTTTGGTATGTTTATAGTATGATAATTTTAGACATACAACTTATGGGATTTCACCTAAAAACTTACTAGGGTACATAAGAGAGGGGCAAGTACAAAATGCATAATGTTGTCATTACAGCTGCAGTTCGTTCACCTATTGGAACTTTCGGAGGAGCACTAAAAAATATAACACCAGTAGAATTAGCTGTTCCTGTACTTCAGGAAGCTGTAAAAAGAGGCGGAGTAGAGCCACATGAAGTTGATGAAGTAATTTTAGGTCATTGTATTCAAAGAACTGATGAAGCAAATACAGCAAGAACAGCTGCATTAGCGGCAGGATTTCCTGACACAGTTACTGGTTATACAATTCAACGTCAATGTTCTTCAGGTATGCAAGCAATTATGTCTGCTGCAATGCAAATCCAATTAGGTGTAAGTGATATTGTTGTTGCAGGTGGAGTAGAAGCAATGAGCTCGAGCCCTTATGCATTAAAACAACACCGCTGGGGACAACGTCTACAGCACGGAGAAATTCGTGATACGGTGTGGGAAGTTTTAGAAGATCCGATTCACCATATTATGATGGGTGAAACAGCGGAAAATTTAGTTGAACAATATGAAATTACAAGAGAGGAACAAGATGAAGTTGCGCTTCGTAGTCATACATTAGCGCTGCAAGCGATGGAGTCTGGATACTTTGACGACCAAATTGTTCCTATTACAATAAAAGAACGTAGAAAAGAAGTTGTATTTGCAAAGGATGAACATCCACGTGCAGATATTACAGCTGAAAAATTAGCAGGATTAAAACCAGCTTTCCGTAAAGATGGATCAGTAACTGCAGGAAACTCATCTGGTCTTAATGACGGAAGTGCAGTTCTAGTATTAATGAGCGAAGAAAAAGCAAAAGAAAAAGGCTTACAACCGTTAGCTCGAATTGTTGGATATTCAGTAGCGGGAGTAGATCCGAAAATTATGGGTATTGGACCAGCACCAGCAATTCGCAAAGGATTAGAAAAAGTAGATTGGTCATTAGAAGATGCAGATTTACTTGAAATTAATGAAGCTTTCGCTGCACAATACCTAGCTGTAGAGAAAGAGTTAGGGTTAGACCGTGAGAAAGTGAATGTAAACGGTAGTGGTGTAGGACTTGGACATCCAATTGGTTGTACAGGAGCTCGTATTACGGTAAGTTTAATTCACGAATTAAAAAGACGTGGATTAGAGAAAGGTATTGCCTCTCTATGCGTTGGAGGCGGTATTGGAGTAGCTTTATTTATAGAAGCATTATAAAAAAGAGGCAGCGATTGCTGCCTCTTTTTTATGACTCAAATAAGTGATGAAATAATCGATCGCGATTTTCAAAGAAAAGTTTCGTCGTTTGGTAATGCTCTGTTTCTTCTAATGTCGATTCGTGAATCCCTTCTTGAGTTAAAGAGTATATAGTAGATTCAGGATAAGCCATTAAAATAGGAGAGTGCGTCGCGATAACAAATTGTGAACCTTGTTCCGCTAGTTCGTGCATTCGAATAAGCATAGAAAGTTGCCTCATTGGTGATAGAGCGGCCTCAGGCTCATCTAAAATGTATAAACCTTGTCCTGAAAAACGATTCATAAATAATGAGAAAAATGATTCACCATGTGATTGTTTGTGTAGTGAGGTACCACCATAGGAGTCAATAATTGGATTTCCGGGTGCGTCTAAATCAGCATCCATTTCATCAATATAAGAAGCAACGTTATAAAATGATTCAGCGCGAAGAAAGAAACCGTCGTTTGGTGTATTGAAACTTTTTGAAATTCGAAGATATTCATGTAAAGATGAATGGGAATCGTTTGTGCTAAAACGGAAATTCTTCGTTCCACCTTCTGCATTAAAACCTAAAGCAATTGCAATTGCTTCGAGTAATGTTGATTTACCTGTCCCATTCTCTCCAATAATGAATGTTACATTTGGGTGGAAAGCTAGTGATTGCAAAGTTCGAATAGCGGGTAGACAGTAAGGATATGCGGAAAAGCTAGGGATATTTTCTTTTTTTAATGTGACATTTTTTAAAAAGGGTACGTCAATCAATATATAAACCTCAATTCATAACGGATTTTGATTCTAAAAAAGCAGCGAATACAAGTGTAATACAACTTGCTAGTAATATTGTATATTGAAGTGCGCCAAAACCAAGCCCTTCCCAGCTGAAAGTCATTCTCTTCCATATGAAAATGAAAAGAACGCTCATAAAGCCAAAGAGAGCAGGCATATATTTTATGATTTTCAAGTGCTTCCATAGAAAGAAGCCGATGTATGTACTTAAAAACAAGGTAGACAGAACAAGAAAAAATACAAGTGTTAACGACACGTGAACTCCTCCTATTTTCTGAATATTTCATGTGGATTATAACATTTAAACTATCATATTCCAATGTGAAAATAAATATTGCATAGAGATTGTTCATATCGTTATGATAATATGTATTCTATTGGAAATATGAAAAGGAGTTAAAATATGCCGTTTACATTTGCACATCCAGCAGCTGTTCTCCCTTTTGCTAAGAAACATTCTAGTTATATTTCGGTGACGGCTCTTATATTGGGTAGTATGGCACCTGATTTTGAATATTTTTTATATTTTAGGCCATACGGTATTATTGGCCATACATGGGCTGGTTTCTTCTATTTGAATTTACCACTCGTTTTTTTATTAGCATATGCATATCATCGTATTTTAAAAGGACCGTTTATAACACATTTACCTAAGCCTTTTGCTAATTACTATAAATATGTAGTAGATGCGAAGTGGGGGCTATATACTTGGAAGGACTTTTTTGTATTTTGCTATTCTGCTTTATTCGGTATGGTGACGCATGTCGTTTGGGATGCTTTTACTCATAAGACAGGCTATTTTGTTATGAAAATACCGCTGTTACAGCAAGAAGTATATAGTATTCCGATTTATAAATTTTTACAGCATGGGAGTACGTGTTTTGGTCTACTATTACTAATATATGTACTATGGAAATATAGGAGGGAAACTGATCAAGATACTAGTTTAACTTCGGAAAAAAAGAAATATTGGGCTTCATCTATCGTTGTGGCGATCATTATATTTATCGTTCACGCGTTATTAGACCCCTATTTTCATATTTTCCAAATAGGAGGTATAATAGTATCTGGACTGACAAGTTCGTTTTGTGGACTTCTTATTGTTTCTATAGTTTACAAATCAAGGGACTAATTTATATTAATGAATGATAGTGTTAGGAGAAATTAAATGATGAAAGCATGGAAAAGTATTTTTGTTTTATGCAGTTTTCTTCTTATGTTAAGTGGTTGCTTCCAGCAAGAAGAAAAGAAGGCAGAACCTAAAAAGAAAGAATCTATTCCAGAAACAAAAGAGTATGGTGGGCGTGAGCTTAAAAAAGTAGGACAAAAAGTGAAAGAAAAAGGGTGGGGGACATTTGAATTAGAACAGATTCATTCTGTGAATCAGACATTTGAAGTAGCCCCAATGAAAATTCACGTACAAGACGTTAAAGTTATCTCATTATCACAAATGAGCAAAGAGGCAAAAAATACATTGAAAGTGTATACTGCATTAACTCCTGAAGAAGTAAAGCGTAGATTGGGAGATAAAGTGAGTCAAGAAGATGCTGAATTATATGCATCGTTAAGTGGGACAGAGATTAGCGATACGATTCGGTATGTTGAAATTACATATAAGGTAGAGAATAGTGGAGATAAGAACATGCAATTTTTCTCTATGAATGATGTTGCTATAAATGACAAACAACATTTTAATGTAGCGACTCAAAACTTTTTATATGATGAAGATACGCTCGTTGGTACAAAGAGTGTTTCAAGGGAAGATTATAGGCCTGGTGAGACACGAGAAGGAATTATCGGTTTAATACTTGATGATGGAAAAGAAAAAGTAAAGGATATTAAGTTTACGACAGATGATTTAGCAGCAGGAGACACAAATGAAGCTGTTAAAGAACCGCAAACTTTTAATATTTCACTCTCTAAATAAAGTGTCTTTATAATAATTTAAGCAAAAACAGTCAGCATAAAAAGTTATGCTGACTGTTTTTTTAGCTCTTTCACATATGAATCTACACTTTGAAAAGGCACTGTAATTTTAAAAGCATCTTTTTGCTCGTTAAATTGTTTTTCATTATAAGGACCAAATCGTTTATTATGCTTTACATCGATGATCCAATAATGTTCACTTTTTTTATTTGTAATTGCTGCGTCAGGATTATTTGGATCTGATTTTTCCTCAATTTGCTTTGTGATAATGTATTTATCGTCCCAAGCAATTTCTGTAATTTTTGCAGGGATGTATTGTGTAGCATATACAGCATCCTGCGATGGGAAAAGTTCAAATGCATCTCCAGAAGTATGTATGAGTTCATATTCATCGTTAATTGTATAGGTCAAATGGTTTGTATTGCCTGTACAACCTGTTAATAAGAGTGCGGCAAATAGGATTATCCATCTTTTCAATATGGGAACCTCCTTTACAGTGCTGTTGTAACACATTGTACAAGAAAAGTAAGCGAAACGCCAGTTTACAATGTTTTTTAGAAGTGGTACGATGAGACGGGTAAAGAAGGATATGAAGGAGTCGACACAAAATGAAGTTAAAGATGCATCGTCCAGCGCTTGTAATGAATCGCATAGGTGCTTCCCTTATTGACATGTTTTTAATCTCGGTTACGTACGGTGCAGTAGTAGCTATTATTACCGGAAACTATAGTGCTATTTTCAATCGTTTTAATATAAGTTTAGGTGACTATAGATATGACCTTACACTTGTTTTCGTATTAATGGCTATAAATTTTATTGTGTTACCTTTTCTTTGGAACGGTTCTACACTTGGTAAAAAGGTAACAAGAACAAAAATAATCTCGTTAACAAGTGAAAAACTAACGTTACAAACATTAATAATACGATTTTTGGTATTATTATTACCAAGCATATTATTACTTGGAGTTCCATTAATATGCAATGTATATATGATGTTATTCCGCAAAGATAATTGTGGCTTCCATGATTTAATTGCAAAGACGAAAGTGATGAGTCTTGTATAATTAATATTTAGATTATACGTGCTACTAATGAAATAAGACTTTTTATCGTTTGTATATAAAAAGTCTTATTTTTAATTTCGTGAAAAATTTCATCATTATCTTTTTTTTGGAAAATTAGATAAATGGAATTGATATAGGGCGGATATTTCCTATATAATACCCTCCATATTATTGATGGATGTTTAAAGAAGCTGTAGCTAATTCAAACATCCTATTTTCGTTTTAAATAGATTGAAAATTAAGAGAATGGTATAATGGATATAAATAATATCGTTATATAACAAAGGGGGATTTAGAATGACTGGAGGTAGCTTAATATTTTGGGGGATTCTTATTTTTATTGGTTTAACCTTCGATCAATATAATAGTAAGAAAAAAAAAGAAACAGAAAAGTAATCGCTTACAAGTTGTGGAGTAAACTTTTCCTGCTTGCGGACTAATATAATAAAAGAGTATACTGAATGACGGTAAGACTTATAGAAGGGGTAATGAAAATGAAGCTTGCAGGGAAAGTTGCTATCGTAACTGGCGGTGGCATCGGTATTGGACGTAATACAGCTCTTTTGTTGGCTAAACAAGGCGCAAAAGTAATTGTGACGGACATTGATCAAGAAAGTGGACAAGCAACAGTGGAGGAAATTACGAATCTAGGCGGAGAAGCACTTTTTGTATCCTATGATATGGGAAAGCAAGGAGATTGGCAACGCGTTATCAGTATTACTTTGAATGCATTTAGTCGCATTGATATGCTTTTTCAAAATGCTGGTTTATATAAAATAGATTCTATTTTTTCTCGCCAACAAGAGAACGATTCCAATGTACTTTGTATTAATGACGTTTGGATAGAGATAAAACAATTAACGTCATCTTTTATGAAACAGCAAGAAGAAGTGGTGCTGAGTGACTTACCGATTTTCGGTATTATTGGCACGAAAGGACAATCATTTCATACAGTAGAAGCCCTCGTATAATAATGAAAACCGCCCTCAAAATATGTGGACGGTTTTTTTGTGTGTATTTTCAGCCATTCTAATTTCTTATCGTATAAGTAGCAACTATACAGAATACAAGTGATTTCGTACCCACTATTTTTTTGTTTTAATTTGGCACGGGGTAGGAAGAGGATCTGACCGTTTCTATGCATGGCTAGGTTCTCTTTTCTACCTAAAAAAGAAAGTGTTGTATTTGCATGTATACTTAGCGAATACGTTGTTCAGTTTGACTATCAAAGAAATGCGCTTTATTCATATCAAATGCTAGTTTAATTTGATCTCCAGGTGAAAATGCATGTCTTGCATCAACACGTGCTGCAAAATCTTGATCTCCAAGTTTCATATATAAAATGGATTCAGCCCCTAACAACTCTGCAACTTCAATTTTCGTTGTGAAAGTAGTAGATTGTGAAGCTTCTAAAAATAATAGTTCATCATGAATATCTTCTGGACGAATACCTAAAACAATTTCTTTATTTACATAGCCTTGTTCGCGTAATAACTTCATTTTTCCTTCAGATACTTTAAACTTTAGTGAACTGTCTATAACGAAATCGGTTTCAGTTAATTTTCCACGGAAGAAATTCATTGCGGGTGAACCGATAAAACCACCAACGAAAATATTTTCAGGTGTTTCATATACTTCTTTTGGAGTTCCAATTTGTTGGATTTTGCCGTCTTTCATAACAACAAGGCGTGAAGCCATTGTCATTGCCTCAGTTTGATCATGTGTTACATAAATTGTCGTTGTGCCAAGGCGGTGGTGTAATTTAGAAATTTCTGATCGCATTGCAACACGTAGTTTAGCGTCTAAGTTTGATAATGGTTCATCCATTAAGAAGACTTTTGCGTCTCGAACAATTGCTCTACCTAATGCAACACGTTGACGTTGTCCACCTGATAAAGCTTTCGGTTTTCTATCTAAATATTGTTCAAGCCCTAAAATTTGAGCTGCATGTTTCACTCGACGGTCGATTTCATCTTTTGGTATTTTTCGAAGTTTTAATCCAAATGCCATATTATCATACACACTCATATGTGGATAAAGAGCGTAGTTTTGGAAGACCATTGCGATATCTCGATCTTTTGGAGGAACATCGTTCATTAGCTTACCATCAATTGAAAATTCTCCTTTTGAAATATCTTCAAGCCCAGCTACCATTCGTAGTGTTGTAGATTTTCCGCAGCCAGAAGGACCAACGAATACGATAAATTCTTTATCTTGAATGTGTAAATTAAAATCTGTTACGGCTGTTACGTTATTATCATATATTTTATAAATATTTTCTAATTTAAGTTCTGCCATGATATTTCCCCCTAGAAAGTTTATGCAAACGTTTTCTTTGAATTTATTATAAACGAATAGATTCAAAAAAGAAATAAAAACACTATAAAAAAATAAAACGTTTTCATTATTCCTATGAATATATAATAAGTTCCACATGTTTTATTAGAAAAAGAAAATAAATATTGTAAGCGCTATTTTAAATTTGGATAGAATCTGTTATCATTCAGTAATGAAAACGTTTGCGCCTTAAAAAAAGAAAAAAGAATCAATAGTATAGATGAAATGGGGTAGCATAATGGAAAAACAATGGTGGAAAGAAAGTGTAGTATATCAAATTTATCCTCGTAGTTTTATGGATAGTAACGGTGATGGTATAGGTGATCTTCGTGGTATTCTTGCGAAGCTAGATTACTTAAAAGAATTAGGTATTGATGTAATTTGGTTATCACCAGTCTATGAATCTCCAAACGATGATAATGGTTACGATATAAGTGATTATTGTAAAATTATGAATGAGTTCGGAACAATGGAAGATTGGGATGAACTATTACATGAAATGCATAAACGTAATATGAAACTTATGATGGACTTAGTTGTTAATCATACTTCAGATGAACATAATTGGTTTATTGAATCATGTAAATCGAAAGATAATAAATATAGAGACTATTATATATGGCGTCCTGGAAATGAAGGGAAAGAGCCGAATAACTGGGGAGCAGCATTTAGTGGCTCTGCATGGCAATATGATGAAATGACAGATGAATATTATTTGCATCTGTTTTCTAAAAAACAGCCAGATTTAAACTGGGATAATGAAAAGGTAAGACAAGATGTTTATGACATGATGAAGTTTTGGTTAGAAAAAGGAATTGATGGGTTCCGTATGGATGTTATTAATTTTATTTCTAAAGAAGATGGCCTACCATCTGTTGAAACGGATGAAAAAGGATATGTTTCAGGGCATAAACATTTTATGAACGGTCCGAATATTCATAAGTATTTGCATGAAATGAATGAAGACGTATTGTCTCAGTATGACATTATGACGGTTGGGGAAATGCCTGGTGTAACGACAGAAGAGGCTAAATTGTATACAGGGGAAGCTAGAAAAGAACTGCAAATGGTATTCCAATTTGAACATATGGATTTAGATTCCGGAGAAGGCGGGAAATGGGATGTAAAACCATGCTCACTTCTTACTTTGAAACAAAATTTAACAAAGTGGCAAAAAGCATTAGAACAAACAGGATGGAATAGCCTTTATTGGAATAACCATGACCAGCCTCGCGTTGTATCTCGTTTTGGTAATGATGGAGCTTATCATACTGAATCAGCGAAAATGTTAGCGACAGTACTTCATATGATGAAAGGGACACCATATATTTATCAAGGAGAAGAAATCGGAATGACCAATGTTCGGTTTGAATCAATTGATGAATACCGAGATATTGAAACACTAAATATGTATAAAGAAAAAGTTATAGAGCGCGGCGAAGATATAGATAAAGTGATGCAGTCTATATATATAAAGGGCCGAGATAATGCTAGAACTCCGATGCAGTGGGATGATAGAGAACATGCTGGATTCACAACGGGTGAGCCTTGGATTGCGGTAAATCCTAACTACAAAGAGATTAATGTGAAACAGGCGATCCAAGACGAAGAATCAATTTTTTATTACTATAAAAAATTGATTGAGTTACGTAAAAACAATGAAATAGTTGTGTATGGAACATATGATTTAATACTAGAAAATAACCCTTCTATTTTTGCTTATGTAAGAACATATGGAGAAGAAAAGCTTCTGGTGATTGCAAACTTTACTGCAGAGGAATGTGTATTTGAATTGCCTGAGGACATTATTTATAGTGAAGCAGAGTTATTAATACACAATTATGATGTAGAAAATGTATTGATAGAAAACATTACATTACGACCGTATGAAGCAATGGTATTTAAATTGAAATAAGAAAAGCCTTATGCCACCCTGGCATAAGGCTTTTACTATTACCATTTTAAAATAGAGAATCCATACGGTGGAAGTGTAACTTGTAATACACTTGCTTCCGCTGAAAATTCTTCGTTTGTATAAATGTTAATTATTTTCTTCCTGGTAATATGAAGAGGGAGTGAAGTTGTAACTTCACTGTTAGTAGGATTTAAAACGAAAAAGATAGTTTCATCTTCATATGTTTTTGTATAAGAAATATAATTATGTTCATCATTTGCCTCAATGAATTGAAAAATACCGTTTCCTCCAAATGCTTTATGTTGTTTCCGTAATGAAATTAATGTTTGTATATGTGTAAATAAAAGAGTATCCTGTTCTTTTTCATCCCATATCATGCATTTGCGACAGCCAGGGTCCATTCCACCATCCATACCGATTTCATCGCCGTAATAAATACAAGGAGAACCGATGAAAGAAAGGTGAAATACATAGAGTAACTTTAACTTATTTTTATCCCCATTACATGTTGCTAAAATTCTAGGTGTGTCATGACTGTCTAATAAATGAAATGCTGCTTCATTTACATTCATAGAGTAGGAATGTAGAGAATCTGTAATTTGTTTCATAAATTCACTTGAATTAATGGACTCGTTAGCAAAGTAAGAAAGTAGAGCGTTTGTAACCGGATAGCTCATTACAGCATCAAATTGATCACCTTGTAGCCATGGGAGTGCATCGTGCCAAATTTCGCCTAAAATATATACTTCAGGATTCAATGCTTTTATTTCACTTCGGAATTCTCTCCAAAAACTGTGATCGACTTCATTTGCTACATCAAGGCGCCAACCATCTATATGGAATTCCCTTACCCAATAACGACCTACTTCAAGTAAATATTCTTTTACATCTGGATGTGCCGTATTTAATTTAGGCATATATGGTGTAAATGCGAAAGTATCATAGTTAGGAAGTGGCTCGGTTATAATTGGAAATTCATGAATATGGAACCAATCTTTATAGGCGGAATTTTCACCTTGTTCCAGCACGTCTTGAAATTTATCAAAGAAGTACCCGCTATGATTAAAAACAGCGTCGAGCATTACTTTTATACCATGTTTATGACACGCCTGAACGAGTTCTTTGAAAGTTTCTTTCGTCCCAAATTGTGGATCGATTTCCATGTAATCAATTGTGTCATATTTATGATTCGAATGAGCTTTGAAAATAGGAGTGAAATATATTCCGGAAATTCCAAGCTTCACAAGGTAATCAAGGTTTTGAATAATACCAGCAAAATCTCCGCCGAAAAAATTAGTTGGAGTTGGTTCGGTACTTCCCCAAGGGAGGGTGTTTGCCGGATTTAATGTGTTATCCCCGTTAGCGAATCGTTCCGGGAAAATTTGATACCATACTGTGTCTTTAATCCAGGATGGTGCTCTGAAAACGTCTTTTGCATGAATGAATGGAAAGCAGAAAAAGTTACCGACATCGTCATTTGGAATGTTAGAAAAAAATCCTCTTTCTGTATAAATAAGAGTGTCTACGTCGTTTTTTAATTCGAATCCATATCGTAAGCGTTTAAATTTCGGCTCGATTGAAACCGACCAATAATCAAATAAATCAGTAGATCCGGTTTTTTTCATAGGTGTACTCGCAGTAATCCATTTCCCATCTTGCCATTCATACGGATCACCGTAGATGAGGGCGGCGCTGTGAACATCATCTCTTTTTGTGTGTATTCGGATGTGAATTGTTTTTTCGTTGTAAGCGTATGCATAATTATCTTTTGGCCTATGATAGATCGCTTCTTTAAGCATATAGAAAATCCCCCTTTAATATCTCTATATATATTGTTACCTAAAATGAAATAATAAAGATTATGTTGCAAACGATTTCCTTTAACATAACTTTAATATTGCTTATAAGAGTAGTATTCATTTTATGTAAAGTCAATGAATAAAGAGTATGAGGAGATTATTTTGAAAATTAATATTTGCAAAATGAATAAAAGAATGTATAATGATAGACAAATAGCGCAAACGTTTTCATAGATTGAGATATTGTTTGCGCTTCTATTAAACCATTCAATGCAAACGTTTTCAACTTCTGAAGTACATAGACAATTTAGGGAGGTTTTTTGGGATGAAGAAAGCATTATCACTATTAACGATTTCAGCATTGTCAATCGGTATGTTATCTGCATGTGGACCGAAAGATTCAGGGAAAAAAGAAGCAAGTAAAGAGAAGAAAGATTATGATCTTCTCGTTTGGGAAGATGATAAAAAAGGTGTTGGTTTAGAACCAGCAGTGAAAAGCTTTGAGGAAAAATATAAAGTAAAAGTTAAAGTTGTTGAAATGCAAATGACAGATCAAGTGAAAAAGTTACGTCTTGATGGACCAGCGGGGACGGGACCAGATGTTGTAACATTGCCACACGATCAAATCGGAAATGCAGTAACAGAGGGCTTACTTTCTGAAGTAAAAGCAGATGATGCTGTGAAGAGTAAATTTACTGACTTATCAATAAAGGCACAAACATACAACGGGAAATTATATGGTTTACCAAAAGCAATTGAAACACCAATTTTTATTTACAATAAAAAATTAATGCAAAAAGCTCCAGAAACGATGGACGAGCTATTTAACTTCTCAAAAGACTTTACGAAGGATGGCAAGTACGGATTTTTAACATTAGGAGATAACTTCTACTTTGCTAACGCGTTTATGGCAGGTATGGGCGGATATGTATTTGGTGAGAAAGACGGAAAGCCAAATGCAAGTGATGTTGGATTAAATAATAGCGGAGCAGTACAAGGGGCTGAATATCTTCAAAAATGGTACAAAGAAAAGTTATTCCCGAAAGGTATTATCGGTGAGTCTGGTGGCCCTGCTGCTGATGGATTATTCAATGAAGGAAAAGCAGCATCTATTATGAACGGACCGTGGGCGTTCCAGGCGATGGAAAAGAACGGAATTGATTATGGTGTTGCTCCAATGCCAAAATTACCAAATGGTCAACCGATGAAAACATTTGTTGGGGTAAAAGGATGGCATGTAACAAGCTTCTCTAAACAAAATGATTTAGCTACAAAATTCACTGAGTGGGTAACAAATGAAGAAAACGCAAAAATTAGATTTGAGAAGACAAAAGAGATTCCTCCAGTAAAATCAGTAATGGAAGATCCAATTATTAAAGATAATGAAGCTGCAAAAGCAGTTGCAACTCAATCAGAAAATGGAATTCCAATGCCGAATATTCCAGAAATGCAAGAAGTATGGAAACCAGCTGGAGACGCGCTTCAGTTAGTTGTTACAGATAAAGAGGCACCAAAATCCGCTCTTGATAGTGCAGTGAAACAAATTAAAGGAAATATTGAGGCAAATCATAGTAAGAAAAAATAAGGTGAAATTCGTGCCTCTACTATAAGAGGCACGAATTCTCTCCCAGAAAAAAGGGGGAAGGAACATGCAAACATCTATGGAACCAGCAAACGGCTTAAAAGGTTCAAAACATAGGAAAATGGCAACCATGTTATCAATCATTCCAGGCATAGGCCAAATGTATAATAAACAATTTGTAAAAGGCCTTATTTTTCTAGTATTAACAGGTTCATTTATTGTAGCATTTGCTGATTTATTAAATATGGGATTATGGGGAATTGTAACACTCGGTACAGAAGTTCCACGTGACCATTCTGTCTTTCTATTAGTAGAAGGAATTTTGGCACTTATCGTCATAGTGTTTGGACTAGGAATATATGGATTTAACTTATATGATGCATACCAAAATGGGAAGAAACGTGATATAGGAACACCATTAAACTCAGTAAAAGAGCAATACCGTAACTTATTAGATCAAGGTTTTCCATATTTAATGGTTTCACCAGGATTTCTATTACTTATCTTTGTAGTTGTATTTCCAATCATTTTTGTAATTTTAATTGGATTTACGAATTATGACTTATATCACTCTCCTCCAGCTAAATTAGTAGATTGGGTGGGCTTTAAAAACTTTATTGATATTTTCACATTACCAATGTGGAGAGAGACATTTTTAAGTGTATTTTCTTGGACTGTCATTTGGACATTTGTTGCAACAACATTACAAGTTGCACTTGGTATTTTCTTAGCAATTATCGTAAATCAGCCTGGTATTAAAGGTAAGGCAATTATTCGAACAATCTTCATTTTACCGTGGGCTGTTCCAGCATTCGTATCTATTCTTGTCTTCTCGGGTATGTTTAATGAAACATTTGGAGCAATTAATAATCAAGTATTAGCTTTATTCGGGATTGAAAAGATTGCTTGGATGACAGATCCGTTTTGGGCGAAGATTGCTTTAATTATGATCCAAACGTGGCTCGGTTTCCCATTCGTCTTTGCAATGACAACAGGTATATTGCAATCGATTCCAGGAGAATTATATGAAGCTGCTACAGTAGATGGAGCAACTGCTTGGCAACAGTTCCGCAAAATTACATTGCCACTTGTTTTATACGCAACAGCACCAATTTTAATTACACAATATACGTTTAACTTTAATAACTTTAGTATCATTTATCTATTTAACGGCGGAGGTCCTGCTGTAGCGGGGCAAGATGCAGGTGGAACGGATATTTTAATTTCATGGATTTATAAGTTAACGATGACTTCAGCGCAGTACGGAAAAGCAGCAGCTCTTACAATGATTTTATCGTTAATCGTTATTACAGTTGCGTTATGGCAATTTAAGAGAACAAAATCATTCCAAGAAGAGGATATGATGTAAATGAATATTAAACGACAAAAGATGTTACGTCTTTCATTAAGTTATTTGGTTATCTTCATAATGTGTGCGATTATTTTCTATCCATTACTATGGATTATTGGTTCATCGTTTAATCCAGGAGATAGTTTGTCTGGTTCTAGCATTATTCCAAAAAATGCTACGTTAGATCATTATCGTAAGCTACTTGATCTTGATTCAAGTAATTACTTACTTTGGTATAAAAATACGTTAAAAGTTAGTGTTATGACGATGATTTTTTCGGTGTTAGCAATTAGCTTTACTGCTTATGCATTTTCGAGATATCGTTTTGTCGGAAGAAAAAATGGTTTATTAACATTTTTAATTCTACAAATGATTCCGAACTTTGCAGCGTTAATCGCACTATATGTATTAGCGCAGTTAACAGGATTAATTGATACACATCTTGCATTAATTTTAATTTATGTAGGTGGAGCAATTCCAATGAATACTTGGCTTATGAAAGGGTATTTTGATACGATTCCGAAAGAGTTGGATGAGTCAGCCCGCATGGATGGAGCAGGACACTTCCGTATTTTTTGGCAAATCATTATGCCGCTTGCAAAGCCAATCGTAGCGGTTGTAGCATTATTCACTTTCATCGGTCCATTTACAGATTTCATTTTAGCAAGTATTATTTTACGCACGCCGGAAAATTACACTTTAGCAGTTGGATTATATGAAATGGTAGCGAAAAAATTTGGTAATGAATTTACGACGTTTGCAGCGGGTTCAGTATTAATTGCAATCCCGATTTCGATTTTATTCTTATCACTACAAAAATACTTTATTTCTGGTTTAACAGCTGGAGGTACGAAAGGATGAGAAATGGGACATTATGTCCCATTTTTCTTTTCATCTCTCTATAAAAAAATTATAGAGAGATGAAAAGAGATTTGACATCGCATATGAAAAGAAGTGAAATAAATAGTATATTATAGTATAGGAAAAAAGAGCTATATCCCTTACAATACATGGAGAGGGAGAATATGATAAGTTTTGCAAGATAGAATAAATAAATGACAGTTTATGACTTCTCCTATGACTTGCAACGGGTGCAAGATAAAATATATGAAAATGGCAGAGAAGTGAAAGGAGGGGATTTTTATGACAGTTACAATTAAAGATGTGGCGAAGAAGGCGAACGTAGCACCATCAACTGTTTCTCGTGTAATTGCTGATAATCCAAGTATAAGTGAAAAGACAAAGCGCCGTGTTCGAAAAGTAATGAGTGAATTAGGGTATCATCCAAATTTAAATGCAAGAAACCTTGCGAACCAAACGACGAAGACACTTGGTCTTGTTATGCCGAGTTCTGCAAGTAAAGCTTTTCAAAATCCGTTTTTCCCAGAAGTTATAAGAGGAATTAGTTCATTTGCACATGTGGAAGGGTATGCGCTTTATATGTCGACTGGTGAAACGGAAGATGAAATTTTTAATGGTGTTGTAAAAATGGTACAAGGGCGTCAAATCGGTGGTATTATTCTTTTATATTCAAGAGAGAACGATCGGATTATTCAATACTTGCATGACCAAAACTTCCCGTTTGTTTTAATTGGAAAACCATATGATCGAAAAGATGAAATTACATATGTAGATAATGACAATTATACAGCTGCAAGAGAAGTAGCGGAATATTTGATTTCATTAGGCCATAAACAAATCGCATTCATCGGCGGTGGATCAGATTTACTTGTAACGAGAGATCGTTTGGCGGGGATGAGTGATGCTTTGAAACTAGCAGATATTCTATTGCCGAAAGAGTATATTTTACACTTTGATTTTTCAAGAGAGAGTGGTCAACAGGCCGTTGAGGAATTAATGGGACTAAAGCAACCACCGACGGCAATTATGGCAACGGATGATTTAATTGGACTTGGCGTGTTAAGTGCGCTTTCTAAAAAAGGATTTGTTGTACCGAAAGATGTTTCGATTGTAAGCTTTAACAATGCTTTATTATCAGAAATTGCTAGTCCACCACTTTCGACAGTTGATGTGAATATTTATCAATTAGGGTATGAAGCGGCAAAAGCTTTAGTTGATAAGGTGGAGCATTCTGAATCTACTTCAAAATGCATTATTATTCCGCATAAATTATTGAAGCGTCAAACTTGTGATTATTATGCAACAAAAAGCTAAGAGTTTAACTCTTAGCTTTTTTCTTTAGAAAGGCTTCTAAACGGTCACAGCCTTCTTTTAAAGTTTCGATACTATAAGCATAGGAAAGGCGAAGGTAGCCTTCACCGTATTCGGAAAATGCGGTTCCAGGAACAACGGCTAGCCCAGCTTCTTTTACAAGATCAAGTGCAAAATCAAATGATGAAGATGTTAAATGTCCAACATATGGGAATAAATAAAATGCACCTGTTGGCTTCTCAACCGTTAAACCCATTTGAATGAGTCTATTATACACGTAATCACGGCGTTTTTTGTATTGATAGCGCATCATCTTCGGGGCATCTTTAGCAGCTGTTAAAGCTTCGATTGCAGCATACTGAGCGATTGAAGTAGCACATGTAACATTGTATTGATGAACTTTTAATATGTGTTTTGCTAAATATTCTGGAGCAAATAAAAGTCCGATACGCCAGCCGGTCATAGAATGTGATTTTGATAAGCCGTTAATGACAATCGTCTTATCACGCATTTCTGGGAAATGAGCGATAGATGTGTGTTTTTCTTCATATACAAGTTCACTATAAATTTCATCAGAAAGAACGAAAATATTTTTATCTTTTAAGATAGATACAATATCTTCTAATTCTTCTTTTGATAAGGTAACACCAGTTGGATTAGAAGGATACGGTAAAACGACGCATCTTGTTCGTTCTGTAATTGCATTTCGCAGAGCTTCAGCTGTTAAACGAAATCCAGTTTCACGAACATCTATAAAAATAGGAGTTGCACCGCATAGTCGAATAATCGGCTCGTAACCAGGATAAATAGGAGCAGGCAAAATTACTTCCGTTCCTGGTTCTAAAATAGTTCGGAATGTAACATCAATCGCTTCACTAGCACCGATTGTAACAATGGTTTCGTTTTCAGGTGAATAATGTAAATCATAGCAATCCTTTACAAAGTTACAAGCTGCTTCGCGTAATTCTAGTAAACCAGCGTTATGTGTATAGCTTGTATAATTTTCTGTAATGGCCCGTTTAGCTGCTTCTTTTACTAGAGAAGGTGTAGGGAAATCGGGTTGCCCAATTGTTAAAGAGATAAGATTATCATAGTTTTGAATCATATTAGAGAACTGACGGATTCCAGAAATTTGGATGTCCTTCACTCTAGGATTAATGAATTGTTCCATTGTATCTCCCTTTCTTCCGTTTGAAAATTAAGTTCATTTTATCATATTTTCAACTATTACGCTTTGTTTATAAAATTCCCCCCGCTATTTGTGAAAGATAAGAATCGTATCTTAAAATTCAGTGGAAGTAAGAAATTATGTGAGGATTCAAATGTCTATAAGAGTATAAGCTGTGTGAGTTAATTAAAGTTTCACTTAAGCATAAACACAAAAAAAGCCGCTGCAAGCGACTTTTTAATAACCGTATTCCCAATCTATTTCATCTTCGTTCCAAAGTACGGAAGATACTTTGCCAAGATGGACAACGGATTCATTTACAGCACATGTACAGTCTTCATCCCCTGCTTTATGTTGCAATTCTTCGTATACGGATTTTTCAACGTTTTCTAGCACAACCAAATTTTCTTCTTTTAAAACAAGCGTAGTACCCGCCATATTTATCTTCCTCCTACTAAAGTAATGATCACTTATTTGTAAACATAGATAGTATGGATTATATGCTGTATTTTGCGATAGTTGTCCGTCTAGTGAAGTGTTTTTTATTTTCTTTGTAATCCGTATTCATTGTATACTGCACGAAGGAAATTTGGTACAGGGTTTACAATCATTTCGGAAATTTGTAACATTTATTATTAGTTGTTAACAAATAATTAACAAATATGTTAAGAAAAATCAAAATTTTAAAACAAATAGACTTATAAAATGATATAATCATATCAAAATACATATAGGGGATGAGAGGCTATGGAGCTGATTCGTGATTTAATGATCCAAATTGCCATCATTATTTTACCACTATTTTTATATGAAGCGATTCGTTTAAATCGTTATCAAGGAATGCTTCCGAAGCCTAATCGCTACTTTATTATGTTTTTATCTAGCGTTACACTCGTTCTCTCCATGACATACTCTATTTGTTTTGGTTCCGTTTGCGGATACAATTTTCATCCAGTCCCGATTGTTAGTGGTTTTTTATATGGTGGGATTGTTGGGCTCATCCCTGCCATTATTTATGTTGCATATGAATGGATTTTTAAGGGGCTTAGTTGGTTGCCTATGGTAGAAGTTATATTTCTTTCGATAATTCCATTATTTTTGTCAAAGAAATGGTCTCTTTTTTCAAGAGATAAGAAGCTAATATTAGCTTTTATGATTGCATCATTTTATGTTCTTGTTTCATTAGTAGTCGGGATGTTGAATGTCCTTTTAGAAACAGGTTTTACACCGTACATATCTAATCTATATAGTGGGTATATATTTGCATCACTTATTATGGTTATGACAATGGTATTTCAAGTGTATTTGACTGAGTATTTAAACGAAAATGCATTATTGCGTACAGAAATGCAAAAATCAGAAAAACTTAATATTGTAAGTGAGTTAGCTGCAAGTGTTGCACATGAAGTTCGAAACCCTCTCACTGTTGTACGAGGGTTTATTCAATTGCTAGAGAGTACGGAAGACGTAAAAAACAAAGATTATATGCGTCTCGTATTAGCTGAACTGGATCGTGCTGAACAGATTATTTCAGATTATTTAAATTTAGCAAGGCCTCAAATTGAAAAAAAAGAACATATTTGTTTATCAGCACAATTAATTGAAATGACAACTCTTATGTCATCATTTGCAGCGATGCAGGGCGTTTATTTGCAAGTTGAGATTTCTGAGAGCCTTTATACTATCGGCGATAAGACGAAATTGAAGCAAGCTATTATGAATGTTGTTAAAAACGGTATTGAAGCAATTCAAGGAAACAAAGGGTATTTAAAAGTAACAGCTATTCAAAAAGATGAATTGATAATAATAAGAGTTAAAGATAGTGGTGTTGGAATGACAAAAGAACAGTTAGTAAGGCTTGGACAACCGTATTATTCTTTAAAAGAAAAAGGAACAGGATTAGGCCTTATGGTAACATTTAGTATTTTACAAGCGCATAATGGCACATTGGAATATAAAAGTGAAAGCGGAAAAGGAACTGAAGCTATTATTATATTGCCAGCTGTACGATATAAGGAATAAAAGTTACCGATAGAAGGTAACTTTTTATTTTTCGTGCATTAGAAAAAGTTACAAAATTTCATTCATTTATTTTTTCTTGTTTTGTTCGAACGAATAAACTTTTAAATGATTGAAAGAAGCTTTGCTCTTTTGAGGCGGCGACTAATCTTTTTGTTTCTTGAATTTCACGAATAACTTGCATAAGTTGTGTATCACGGTTGCTGTCTTTATTGTAAATTTGATTGACAAGTTTATTCATTTTTTCTTCTTGTTTGGATTCTCGCTTATACATATGATTCATTAATAAGTCCATCTTTTCTTTTTGGAGTGCATCTGTTTGAGCGGCGTGAACAACTAGATCTTGTAACATTTTTTCTTGTGAGCCTTCTTTTACATAAACTTGTTGCATTAGTTCATCTAATTTCTCGTCTTTTAAACGATTTTGTGTAATGAGAGTAGAGTTTTGATGAATAATTGCTTCATTTAATTGAGCAAGCATTTCAAGTTTTAGCATGAACTCCTCAAAGTTACGCCCATCTTCTTTTGGTTGCACTTCTTGTTTATCTTGAATAACAGGTACAGGTGGGGCTTCTTTTTCTTTTAAAATAATAGGTATTGTTTCTGAAATGTCCTCTTGTAATGTAGCAGCTCTTTCATGTATAGATTTCAATAGTTTTAAATCATCCAATTTATAAATACGAGCATCAGCTGTTTTTGAAATGATATAACCGTGTTCCTCTAAGAGTTGGCTATATTTTCGGACTATATGTTTTGGGATACCTGTTTTATTTGTAACATCTTTCGTTTTATAAATAGCTTCCATGATAGTTCCTCCCCAAAAAGTATCGTATATATCATTTCAACCTTTTATGAGGACTTCCTTTGAAAAAGAATGTCGGAAGGTTATTAGTTTTCTACAGCATTAGTGAAAAGATGAAGAAAAATGAATGTTTTTGGCGGAATGGAGAGGAAGAGCTAAAATAATGTCTGAAAACATACATAGAAGAAGTTTGTTATAATAACTGAGGAAAAGAAATTGGTAGGAACACGGAGGTACACATGAAGCAATTTAAAGGTATTATCATTTCAATTATTGCAATTCTTTCTCTTTTGGTAGCGGTATATGAAGTACTTGTGCCAGAGGAGACAAGTACTAAAAAAACAACTACGTATGATCAAATTCTAGAGTTCCCGAAAGAACGATATCCAGAGACCGGGAAACATATAACGGATGCTATAAAAGAAGGACATTCGGAAATGTGTACAATTGATCGTAATGGTGCAGCGGATAGAAGGAAATTATCGTTAGCGCCATATCCGACGAAGAAAGGTTATGATCGTGATGAATGGCCGATGGCGATGTGTAAGGAAGGCGGAAAAGGAGCTCATATTGAATATATAAGTCCAGCAGATAACCGCGGTGCAGGTTCTTGGGTAGGGAATAAGCTAGACAAATATCCAGATGGTACGCGTGTGAAATTTGAAGTGAAATAGTAATTGGCATACATTTCATAGTGGAGGAGAGGGATAGTTATGGAATTAACAATTTCATATTCGCAATTAATGATAATGAACTATGATGGTCAGCAGCCTTATGTAGATTGGACTCCTGAAGATTTTGAAAGAGGCTATGCTGAGGTGGATGGAGCTATTATTTTTGAAGCAATCTCTGACTATACTTGTGAAGTGGAAGTTACTTGTGGAAATCATATTGAGAAAGAAGAAGTGGTTAGAACGATATCAGTTCCTTTCACAGTGAAGAATGAAGAAGTATATATAACAAGTATTCTTTCTAATAAATATCATATTCCTATTCCGAACGGGGAATATATGATAGTCTTGCAGGCAACTCCTCTTGAAGAGCCATCAGACGATGAATTGTATAAAGTACAATACGACTTCTATTTTGAGAGTGTAGAATAAAAAAACGTGTTATCCTTTTTGAAGGATAACACGTTTTTTATTATGCGTTTGTTTTTAGGAGAGAACGAGCGTCTTTTGCTGCCTGAACCATGTGCTCTAAAGCAGGTATAACTTCCTCAGTTCTTCGTGTTTTTAAACCACAGTCTGGATTAATCCAGAAATATTTAGGGTCACATACTTGTAAAGATTGTTCTACGATTGTGAACATTTCATCTTTACTTGGGACACGTGGGCTATGAATATCATATACCCCTAGACCAATTCCTTTTTCATATGTTGTATGCTTTAATGTATTAATAAATTCTCCATGACTTCTTGATGTTTCGATAGAAATAACATCTGCGTCTAACGCTCGAATTGCATCTACAATATCTTCGAAGTTACTATAACACATATGAGTATGAATTTGTGTTTCATTTTCTACAGAAGATGTTGCTAAAAGGAATGATTGAACTGCCCATGTAATGTATGCATCCCAATCTTTTTCTTTTAACGGCATACCTTCACGAAGTGCAGGTTCATCGACTTGGATTACTCTAATTCCGGAAGATTCAAGTAATTCAATTTCATGACGAAGTGCTAATGCAATTTGATATGAAACTTCTTTTCTTGAAATATCATTTCGAACGAATGACCAATTTAAAATAGTGACAGGTCCAGTTAGCATACCTTTTACTACTTTCTCTGTTAAGCTTTGTGCATATACAGTTTCTTTAATAGTCATTCCACTTATAAAGGCAACATCACCATAAATAACAGGTGGTTTTACGCAACGAGAACCGTATGATTGTACCCATCCGTTTTTAGTAAAGGAGAAACCAGCAAGTCTTTCTCCAAAATATTCCACCATGTCAGTTCTTTCGAATTCACCATGTACTAGTACATCAAGACCAATATCTTCTTGGTAACGAATCCACTTTGCAGTTTCTTTTTCAATGAATTGATTATATTGTTCATTTGTAATATCGCCGTTACGCCACTGTTTACGTGTTTGACGAACTTCAGATGTTTGCGGGAAGCTACCAATAGTTGTTGTTGGTAACAACGGTAATTTTAAAGCTACTTGCTGTAGTTCATATCGTTTTTCAAATGGAAGAGGACGTGAGAAATCATCTTCTTTAAGTGATGTACGTGCCACTTTTACATCTTCACGATTACGTGCAGCTGATGAGCGGATTGCATGATGTGCATTACGATATGTTGTTAAATCGCTACTGATGCTTTCTACACCTTTAGTAAGAGCAGAATGGATAAGGACTAGTTCTTCTAATTTTTGATTAGCAAATGCAAGTGCATCAAATAATTCACTTGTTAAGTGCGTTTCTTCCGTTTTATCAATTGGAGTATGCAATAAGCTACAAGAAGGTTGAACAATTAAACCTTTTGCTGTGATTTGATTTTGTAATGTTGTAAATAAAGAAAGTACATCATCAAGATCAGCTCTCCAAATGTTACGGCCATCTATACAACCGATAGCTAAAATTTTATCAGCTGGGAATCCGTATTTTGAAATAGCATTTACATTACCTTCTTTGCCATGAACAAAGTCTAATCCAATACCGGAAACAGGGAATGTAATAATTTCTTCATAGTTCTCTTCTACACTATCAAAATATGTTTGTAGAAGAAGATTAGCATTTGGAACCTCTTTATGAATAGCTTCGTAAAGTTCTTTCGCTTGATTAATTTCATCTTTTGTTAAAGATGCGAAGATTGGTTCGTCAACTTGAATAATTTGTGCTCCAGCTGCGTGTAATTCAGAGAATAGTTGTACATAAGGTGCAACTAGCTCTTTTAAAATAGTGGCAAATTGCTCTTCGTTATAACCTTTTGCTAGTTTTAGGAATGTATAAGGGCCTAAAATAACTGGTTTTCCATCAACGCCTAACTCTTTTTTCGCTTCTTCATATAAACGAAGAGGACGATTGTCTTTTAAAGAGATTTGTAATCCTTCTTCATATTCAGGAACAATGTAATGATAGTTTGTGTTAAACCATTTTGTCATTTCAGAAGCAACGTGATCTTTAGAGCCGCGTGCCATTGCAAAATATACATCAAGGTAAGAGGTAAACTCTGAAAAACGTGAAGGGATGAATCCTAACATGTAGGCCGTATCCAGAACGTGGTCATAATATGTAAAATCGCCAACTGGAATTAATTCAATTCCCTTTTCTTGCTGTACTTTGACGTGTTGAAGGCGAATTTCTTTCATTGTCGTTAAAAATTGTTCTTCATCAATTTTATTGGACCAAAAAGCTTCCAATGTTTTTTTCCACTCTCGTTGTAGTCCGATACGTGGATAACCTAAGTTACTTGTTTGAATTGCCATTTTAAATTCCTCCCTAATTGAAAGTAAGCATTTCCGTTTACTCGGAAATACCTATAACAAAAAGCATAAAGGCATAGAAAAATAAGCCTTCCTTTTTGTTCTTAACACCTCATCATCATCCGTGAGTCTATCAGTGTTGTTAAAATAGGCAGGTATCCTGACTTATGCTTCATATAATTTCTTTCACCTTCCCGTTTTCACAGTGGCACAAAAAAGAAATCTCAGCATTTACAGTGGCGGGACCGTGTTGGAGTTTCACCAAACTTCCCTTTTAAACACGAAGTGAAATATTCGTGTACCTATTTTCCTTTTGAAAGGAATTTAACAAGCGATATGATATTGAAACAAATTCTAACACAATTTTCGGAATTTTGTCCACTGTTTTAAAATAAGAAAATTCTAAAGTTTTTATTTCTTTTTATTCGGAAGATTAAGTTTTTTGGTGTTTATTTATTATTAAAATGAGGGTATTTTGAGTTGCGAGGAATAATTATAGTGTTAAGTTTTTCTAGAAGAGGAGGCACCTCTTCTAGAAAAACTTAATCATTATCTACACCTATTTCTGAAAGACGACCTACAGCAGCATCTTGTAAGAGTGTGTTTAGCCAACGTAACTCAACGTTAATATGCTCAATTACGCTTTGTAGAATATATAGTTGAGCACGAGGGACTAGTTGTTTGTTATGATCGTATATCGTTTGCATTGTATGTAAATATAGCATTGTATCATCTCTCTTTTTTTCCAAAATAGGAACTAGTTCTTGTTCGTCGCTAAAGTGAGCGAAAGAGAGCGCAGAATAAATAGGTTTATATATTTGATTTTTCGCTTCAAATTGTTTTAATAATAAAGTGTGGAAAAGGGCTTTTCCTTCTCCTGTTATATGGAAGATTTTTTTATCTGGTCTATTCGTATCTCGAACAATATGGGTAACGCTAATCGCACCTTGTTTTTCTAATTGCTCGAAGGCATAGTATAGCGATCCTTTGGCATATTTAATATAACAATCCATTTGTCGTTCTTTCATTATATGTTGAACTTCATATGGATGCTTATCTCCTTCGAGTAACAAGCCGAGAATGACTAACTTCATGCTCATGCTGTCTCAACTCCTGTATATAGAAACTTTATATATATTATAAACGGTATATCCTCTTTCATAAAGGGATATACCGTTTCATTTTTCTGTATTAGCTTACTTGTTTTTGTTTTTGCTTCGTTTTCGGACCTGTTAAAAGACGTTCATTTCCCATAAATAAAATACAAATTATACTTAGTACAGCTGGGATAAGTGCCCAGAAAAATGTATTGGCAATAGATGTTGCAAGAGCATCCTTAATACCACTCAGTACTTCAGGAGGTAGTTTGTCAGCGGCATTTGGTGATAATAAAAAGCTTGTGTCTCCACCTTTAGGAGCCATTTTTGCTAGTTCAGGTGGGAAGACTGCTTTTAATTTATCAGTGAAAACATGATTTTGAATTGTACCGAAAATCGTTACACCAAGGGTCATTCCAAGTGAACGGAAGAATGAGTTCGTTGATGTAGCAGAACCGCGATCTCTCATTTCTAGTTTGTGGATAGATGCCATACTTAAAACTGAGAAGGAGAATCCAACTCCAAGTCCAGCAAGCACCATAAACGTTGTTACAAGTGTACGAGGTGTTTCCATTGTTAAAGTACTTAGTAAATAAATACCAAGAACGAAGAACACTCCGGATGCTATCATGATGTTACGATAACTTGTTCGTGAAGCTAATTGTCCGCCAGCTTGACTTCCGATTACAGATCCTACCATCATAGGTGTCAAAATCAATCCAGCATTTGAGGCTGAACCACCGAGAACACCTTGAACGAAGATTGGAATATAAACTGTACAGATGATAAAAGCGGCACCATAGAAAAAGGCAACACCTTGGCTAGCTGCAAATAAAGGTTTTTTAAATAAATGGAAAGAAATAATAGGCTCTGTTGCGTTTCTTTCTACGAAGAAGAAGATAATAAGCGTAGTAACAACAGTTGAAAATAAACCAATAATCATATTAGAGTCCCATGCATATTCTTTACCGCCAAGTTCCAGGGCAAACATTAAGCAAACGATACTAACGACAAGTGTAATAGCACCAGCCCAGTCAATTTTTTGTTTTCGGTATTCTAGAGACTCGTTGTAGTATTTAGTAATGAAGAAGAAGGAAATAAGTCCTAATGGAATATTAATATAGAAGACCCAGTGCCAGCTTATATAATCTGTAATGTAAGCACCTAATAAAGGCCCGAAAACACTGGATGTTCCGAAAACAGCACCAAATAGACCTGTCATTTTCCCTCGTTTTTCAGGTGGGAATATATCATACATAATTGTAAATGCGATAGGCATCAGAGCGCCACCGCCAATTCCTTGAATGGCTCTATAAATACTTAGTTGTTCAATACTTGTTGCTGTCCCGCAAAGTGCAGAACCGAATAAGAAAAGAATTAGTCCACCAATAAAAAAGCGTTTCCGTCCGTACATATCAGATAGCTTACCGAAAATAGGCATACCGGCCATTGTTGCTACCATATATGCAGATGTGACCCAAACGAATTTGTCGAACCCTCCTAAGTCTCCAACGATTGTTGCCATCGCAGTTGCGACTATTGTGTTATCCATTGCTGCCATGAGAATACCAAGTAGTAAACCAGCAACAACAAATTTTGTTTTACTTGCTTCGTTTTTTGATAGTTGTGCTTCCAAAAGTAGCCCTCCTTTAATAAAAATTACACTAACTTAAGTTTTTAGATGCAGTGCATGAAAAATCTTTGTGTGTAGTTTGTTTCATTTCCTCTTTATTTATAAAAATTGAGCCTACATGATATAAAGAATGGAAATCATAGATTATATTATAGTCAAATTTGACTAAAAGGCAAATGTTTTCTATCGCCAAATTATTTTATCCCGCTTTAACTGCCCGTTAAAGCTCGATTGGTGAAAGATAATAATCAGTGGGGGATGGACACCCCACTGATTAAAGTTTCACTTTATTATATTGACCAAAAGAGAGAGGTAAGACTTTATTTTGTTATGTAGTCAAGGAAGGAAATTGTAAAAAAATATTTAATAAAGTATAACCTGTGTCAACCTATTAAAAATGGTTTTTTCTTTATATTGTCGAATAGGATAAAAGGAAAAGAAAAATTTAATATGGTTTGTAACAAGCTAAATATTTTTTCTAAGTGTAGTTTATTGCATCGAGAGGCAGAATACAGTTGTATAGATGATATATCTGGAATGAGGTGAATATATTATGAAAATATGGAAACGAATTTCGGATCAAGGAAGGTATTCTATACCGTTACAGCCGGTTTTGTGGATTGATGGTTCTAAAAAGGGCAGGGAAGCATCCGATGTAGCAGTCACATTGCAAATCCGTAGTATGTATAAAGAAAAATTTTCGTATGAGATGATCTATGATGTTAATGACATACTAATTATTCGACTTGAAGTTGAAAATAAAGGCGTTGAAATGATTTCGCGAGTAGTTGTAAGTCATATGATTCGTGATTATTTCGCGTATATCCCAAACTCTTTAAAAGCAGATAAGGGAATAAGTGAGTTTTTATTTCAGCTTGTAAGGTGGCGAATCGATAATTTATCACCGAATGAAAAGGTAGAATTAATTTGTCAAATAAAAGCAAATAAAGATAAAGCTCCTCCCAATTCATTATTTCAGGCTACATATACATTTCAATATAAAGGTGTATCATATGGACCGCTACAAACAAATGAAGTGGTTGTGAGAAAATGATAAGAAGGAACCTGTGCGAAAGGTTCCTTCTTTAATGAAGATTGTGCTTCTTGAGTAATTTCTTTTGTTCCACTCCCTTTTTTCCAATATAGTTATTTTTGTATCCAAAATATAGAATGAATAGAAATGAAATAACATTTACTATAGCGTCAATTTGATCGTTTGTAATGAAGTTTATTCCGAAAGAGTTAAATAGTAATTTTAATGATAACAAAAAGCCAGCTAGTAAGCGCATAATATCTAATAGATTTTCTTTTTGAGGCATATAGGTCACTCCTTCCTAAAACGATATATAGTATATATATGAAATAAAATAGAAAAGGTATACAAGCTTAAGTAGAAATGTACATTAAATATGTACATTTTTTATTTTATAGAAAAACATTATTGTTATAGAAACATATATTGGTATAAAAGGGGGAGAGTATGAAACATAAAGGGAAAATTAGTGGATTATTACTTGGGAACACAGTTGCGGTTACAGAATGGATTGCACTTCAGGATGTAATTGCTAAGCTAGATTCGCGATCATTTTTAACCGTCTTTATTATTTATATATTGCAAATGATACTAAGCTATTATTTTGGACATTGGTACGATAAAAGAACGAATACGCGTGTAAATATTGAAATAGGAGGAATGACAAATAACGATTTTGTCGTTGATTTTTTTGGAAAAGTAGCTGCTTTATCAGAAAGAGATTCTCGTAATATTACAGTGTATATTCTTTCCGTAAAAGAATGGGATGTATTAAAAGACACAGTGCAAGAAAAAAAGTTAGATGAGCTAGTCCAAAGAGTAGAACGTACAATTGTAAAGACAGTTCGAAAAGGTGATGTAGTTACGAGGTGGGATGAAAATAAATATGTTATCGTAGCTGTTGATAATGGCTATGAAAAGTCAACAATAACAAGTCGATTGATCAAAAATATTCAAAATGAAATAGCGAATGATTTATTAAGTGTCACACTATTATTTGGGGCTGCAAGTTATCCTATAGAAGGGAAAACTTTTGAAGATTTGTTTAGAAAGGCACAAAATCAATTGTATAATTATAGAAACTTGCAAAGTTATGAATGAAACTTTGATTTGAAGAAGTATGATATAAAGAATTTTTTGTAACATTTTTTTGTCTTTTGTTACAAGAAAACTTTTTTTTGTAACAAAAGTCTTTAAAAATATATGAAATCAGCATATAATTGTGTGTGGATGTGTCAATGCATTTTGCACAATGTTTTCAGTTTAAAAGTGTAGAGGAAAACATGCTCTACACTTTTCCTTTTTAAGAAATTAAAAGAATCTTTGTAAGAGTTGCGAGGTCCCCTTTGCAATATGTAAAATGGACAAAGAGGTTATTTGATAGAAAGTGAGAAAGGGAATGATAGACGTGAGAGGTCAACGATCATCTTTTATCAGGTGAAACATTATAGTGTTTCTTGCAGTAGGTAAGATTAAGGTAAATACCTTTATGTTTTAAGACATTACATAATTTCAAGTGCGAAAATTGTACAAGCAGTATAAATAATTATTGATGATCTTCGTAAAAAAGATGCGAGCGTGAAATAGATAAAGAAGTTACATGTTTTTCATGGGATTTTTGGCACGATGGTCGTTTATTAATAGGAGGAAAAGATGTTGAAATATAATAAATTAGCAATTGTAACTGCATTATCAATGACTTTACTAGCTGGTTGTTTCGGCCCAAAACCAGAAGAGGAGCTATATGTTGCATTTGAAAATGCTGCCAAGCAAGAAAAAACAATGTTTGAAGATGCGAAAAAATTAGAGTCATTAGAGAAAGAGGGGCAAGTATTATATAATCAAATTGTCCAAGAAGGAAAAGATAATAATCAGGCTGTTAAGGATAAGCTTGATCAAGCGGTGAAAAATACAGCTGAGCGAGAAAAAGTTATTATTAAAGAAAAAGAGGCGTTAAATAAAGCGCAAGAAGAAGTGAAGTCAGCTGATAAGCATGTGAAGAAAATTGAAGATAATAAATTAAAAGACCAGGCGGATAAAGTAAAGAGTACTTATGAGAAACGACATGATTCATTCCAAAAGATGTACGATAGCTATAATAAATCTTTAAAGCAAGAAAAAGAATTATATACAATGCTACAAGATAAAGGTACAAAATTAAAAGATATTAGCGAGAAAGTAAAGTTAGTAAACCAAGCATATAAAGATATTGAGACAGAAAAAGATAAGTTTAATGAATATACGAAATCATATAATACAGAAAAAGTTGCATTCTATAAACAAGCGAATATTAAAATTAAGGAAGATAAAAAATAAAACAGTTTGGCCTAATATGGGCCAAACTGTTTTATTTTTTTGTATAGGTACGGCTATACCATGGAACTGCTTCGCTTAATTTTTTTTCTTGTTTTAATGCTTCAGGACCAATATAATCTTGAAGTGTTTTTTTTGCTATTGTTAAAGATAAGGTTGTTTTCGGATTTCGATAGGAGGATTCAAGGTGACCAAGATGCGGTAGGGTGCGAAAATCATCTTTCGTAGGAGGGATATGGAAAAAATAATCACCTAAACGTATAAGAACATCGGATTGTTGTTGACTAAAACGTGGATTTCTAGAAAAATGTAATCCTTCTTTGATAGCCTTTTTTTCAGTAATTAAGCGTTCTAAAGCAGTCTTTTTTAACCAATATAAGTACTTAGGGTTAGTTGCAGCTTTAGCATGACGATTCACAACGAAAATAGATTGAGCTAGTCTATTAATAGAATGTTGATTATGTAATTGAGATTGGGGTTGTGAAGGTTTCATATTGAATCTCCTTTCAATTTTTCCTTATTATAGCATAAATAAAATGGGTTTTTATTATATGCAAAAAGTAATTGTATATATTTTCAATATTAAAGCAATATTGTTATAAAAAACAACTATTTTGTATAATAGTGATAGAATATGTTTCAGAAATTTGATAATGAAAGAGTGAGAAGTTTGAAAGAAATATTAAAACTACAATATGCCATTATAGACATTGGTTCTAATACAATGCGCTTAGTTATTTATGAAAAACAAAGCGGGGGTTTTTATAAAGAGATTGAAAATACGAAAGTGGTCGCTAGGTTAAGAAATTATTTAGTAAATGGTGTATTAAGTGAAGAAGGAATAGAAGTATTATTACAAACATTATTTCAATTTCAAGAAAGTACACGATTCCATAAGCTGCATCATGTACTTTGTGTTGCAACGGCAACAATTAGACAGGCTGAGAATCAAGAGGAAATTAAAAAACTTGTTGAAGGGCAAACAGATTTTACTCTTAGAGTTTTATCAGAATATGAAGAAGCACGTTACGGTTATTTAGCAGTTATGAATTCCACTTCATTTTCAGAAGGAATTACAGTTGATATTGGTGGGGGGAGTACAGAAGTTACATACTTTCGAAATAGAGAAATTTTAGAATACTATAGCTTTCCTTTTGGAGCACTTTCTTTAAAGCAACAATTTATTCAAGATGATATTCCTACTACAGAGGAGTTAGATGAGATTAGAAGGTATTTATGGTATCAATTCCGAACGCTACCATGGTTAATTGATAAAAAATTGCCTCTTATCGCAATTGGGGGTAGTGCGAGGAACATGGCGAAAATCCACCAAAATTTAATTTGTTATCCTATAGCTGGATTACACTTATACAAAATGAAAGAAGACGATATTAAAAATGTAAAAGATGAATTAAAACAATTATCATTCATAGACCTTCAAAAATTAGAAGGGTTAGCAAAAGATCGAGCAGACACAATTATCCCAGCGGTCGAAGTATTTCATATGCTTGTTAACGTTATAGAGGCATCGGCTTTTGTATTGAGTAAAAAAGGATTAAGAGAAGGTGTTTTCTATGAAGAATTAACGAAAGATTTGGGGATCTCATATTATCCGAACGTAGTAGAAGAGAGTTTGCATTTATTGTCATATGAATACGAATTAGACATGGGATTTGTCATTCAACTTATTAAACAAGGGACATTAATCTGCAAACAACTTGAAGGAGCTGGACTTATTTCTATGTCAGCGAAAGACTGGAGAATATTCCATCAAGCAGCGAAAGTATTTAATATTGGAAAATATATAGATGAAGAAGCGAGCCGCTTACATACATTTTACTTACTAGCGAACAAAACAATTGATGGTATGATGCATAAAGATCGAGTTAGATTAGCGCTTATAGCTTCTTATAAATCAAAAATGTTATTTAAACAACATTTGGCACTGTTTGAAGGATGGTTTGATAAAAGTGAACAAAAGAAAATTCGATTATTAGGGGCTGTATTACAATTTTCGGCTGCTTTAAATATACGACAAAGATCGCTTGTTGAAACAATATATATAACGGAAAGTAAAGAAGGTTTAACATTCAGGATTTTATGTGAAGAATCGGCATTGGCGGAAAAAGTTCAAGCGGAAAAACAAAAAAAACAACTTGAAAGAGTATTAAAAACGAATATTAACTTAGTATTCGAATTGAAATGTTAGGTTGTACGGATGTCTTTACAAAAAATTAACACTTTGGAATATTGTAATTTGATAAAATAAAAGTAATTAAATTATATTAAAAAAGTTTCAAAGGGAAGTGTGAAGCGAATGGAATTACTAAAGGGGAATTTAGTAAATTTAAATGATACAGCGTATTATAATAATCGTGAATTAAGCTGGCTAGCATTTAATGAACGTGTACTACAAGAAGCGCAAGATGAAAATAATCCACTATTAGAAAGACTAAAGTTTATTAGTATTTTTAGTTCGAATTTAGATGAATTTTTTATGGTGCGCGTAGCAGGTTTGAAAGATCAAGTAAGTGCGGGATTTAATCAGCCAGAAAATAAAGCAGGTTTAACACCAAAGAAACAGTTAAATAAGATTGCGATAAAATCGCATGAGTTGATGACTGTGCAGTATGAAACGTTTAAAAATTATGTATTGCCAGCGCTTGAACTAGAGGGGATTGAGCGTTTAACATTCCATGATTTGACGAAAGAGCAAAGGGAATTTATCGAGGAGTATTTTGATGAACAAATATTTCCGGTTTTAACCCCTGTATCTATTGATGCGTATCGTCCATTTCCAATGTTATTAAATAAAAGTTTGAATTTAGCTACTATTTTATATGATGAGCAACAGGCTGAGGAAGAAAATCGTACGAAGTTAGGAATTGTACAAGTGCCTTCATTACTGGAGCGTTTCATATTTTTACCGAGTGAAGGGCAAAAACATAAATTTATTTTATTAGAAGATGTAATTAGTGGTTTTACTCATAAACTATTCACAGGATATAACGTATCACCTGTTACTCGTTTCCGTATTACACGTAATGCGGATTTAACGATCCATGAAGAAGGTGCACGCGATTTATTAAAAGTAATTGAAAAAGAATTGAAAAAGCGTAAGTGGGGAGCTGCCGTTCGTTTAGAAGTTGGTAAAGAACACATTGATGAAAGAGTGTTAGCGTTATTGTATGATGTGTTAGAAGTAAAAGATGAAGATGTGTACATGATGGATGGACCGTTAGATTTAACATGTTTATTCTCCTTATATAAAAAATTAGCGCCTTTATATGAACATCTAGTATATCCGGCTCTTATTCCTCAACCTCCTCAAGATTTAGGTGATGAGGAAGATGTATTTGAAAAAGCGATAGAACATGATATTTTATTACACCATCCCTTTGAGTCGTTTCAGCCAGTCGTTGATTTTGTCCGTGATGCGGCAGATGACTCGAATGTACTTGCGATCAAACAAACATTATATCGTGTAAGTGGAGATTCTCCAATAATTCAGGCGCTGAAGGTAGCAGCTGAAAAAGGGAAACAAGTGACGGTATTGGTTGAGTTAAAGGCAAGGTTTGATGAAGAGAATAATGTTCATTGGGCTAAAGAATTGGAACAGGCCGGATGTCACGTTATTTACGGAGTAAGTCACTTGAAAACGCATAGTAAAATTACGTTAGTTGTAAGAAGAAGAAACGGAAAAATTGAAAGGTTTGTACATCTTGGAACCGGAAATTATAATGATGCAACAGCGAAGTTGTATACCGATTTTGGATATATTACATCGCGAAAAGACTTTGGTGTAGATGCAACAAATTTCTTTAATTATTTGAGTGGTTATACAAAAAAACCGCATTTTCATCATTTATCTGTTGCTCCGTTTGATATAAGAGAGCAGTTTATGGAGTTAATAGATGAGGAAATCCGTTATCATAGACAATATGGAAATGGATATATTATCGCTAAAATGAATTCGTTAACAGATAAACCGTTAATAAAAAAAATGTATGAAGCATCACAAGCTGGGGTAAGGGTAGAGCTCATCGTTAGAGGGACATGTTGTTTAAGACCTGGGATTCCGAATGTAAGTGAAAATATCCGTGTAGTTAGTGTTGTTGGAAGATATTTAGAACATAGTCGTATTTATTATTTCCATCATAATGGAGATGAAAAAATATATTTATCTTCAGCTGATTTGATGACGCGAAATATGGAAAAACGAGTAGAAATATCTTTCCCAATTTTAGATATTGAAATGAAAGCGAGAATAAAGGCAATTTTACAGCTGGTTTTAGCTGATAATGTGAAAACACGTGAACAAAATAAAGATGGTGACTATTATTATATAATTAATAGTAGTATAGAAGAAATTGATAGCCAAGTGAATTTATTTAAGATGGCGTATCAAAATACAGACGCTGAATAGTGTGAAAAAAGTAAAAACCTCTTATTGAATTTAAGAGGTTTTTACTTTTTTTCTCTACTCATATATTCTCAAAATGGAAGGATGAGTAGAGAGAATAGTTTTTATTATAGGCGTGTGATGAGTCGGTTCGTTGAGAGAAAAACGTTAGAAGAATGGTTGGTTTAAATTAATAATAGTATGGTTGTTGACAAGGCCCTCCGTAACAAGGAAAAGGTGCTGGTGGTGGGAAAGGCGGTGGATAAGGCGGATAAAACGGTCTAGGCCCGAAAGCTAATGCTCCGCCTAGCAATCCTCCAGCAATTCCAGCTAGAAATGGAACACCGAAAAATGGAAAGAAGCGTGAGTCGCCTGCTGGGCCAAAAGGTGCTGAACGAACTGGGATCGGTTGATAATATGGATACATGAACAAACCTCCTTTACTGGACTCATTTTTATCATATGGTGGACCAAGCGTGGATGAGCGCGTACAAGGAAGGATATGTAAGGAAATAGGCGAATTGTTACGAATGTTGTAGGATGAAGAGTGTAATTTCAGGTTTTGACATAAAGCGGAATGGGACACGTGTTCTTCCAATACCTCGATTGACATAGAGAGTCAAACCTTGAATGTTATAGAAACCTTCAATGTATTCTTTTGCAAGCGACGGGGTAATAATAGCACCTAAAAAAGGAATTTGTACTTGTCCGCCATGGCTATGACCAGAAAGTTGAAGATTGATTGGATATGTAGCGATTTGTGGCGCGATATCTGGTTCGTGAACGAGAACAATTGTATAAATATTTTGTTTTGCATGTTGTAAAGTTTCCGCTATTTTTGGTTTACCCAGTAGCATATCATCGAGTCCGAAAATAGAAATTTCACTATTATCCAGTAAACGAATTCGCTTTTCGCTATTTTGCAAAAGTTCAAATCCAGATTCGCGCATGATGTGATCATAGTATTCAGTTCCATATCCGCCATGGTCGTGGTTACCATAAATAGAAAATTTACCGAAGGGTGCCTGTATATTCTTTAAAATGGATGCAACAAAAGAAGCCTCGGTATATGTTTGGTAATCATCAATGAGATCACCAGTAAAAAGGACAATATCTGGCTTTTCAGCATTAATCTTGGAAACGATTTGAGATAAATGTTGGAGAGAGAAATAGTATCCTAGATGTAAATCGCTAAATTGAAGGATCTTCATACCATGAAAACCTTTTGGTATGAGCGGTGATTTAAGTGTGTGTTGCGTAAAAGAAAGCAAATAGGGCTCTATATATTTAGCATAATAATAGCCGATACTTGCGGTTATAAATGAATATAGACAAGTGCGTATTCCAGATTTCAAAAAATTTCTTCTTGTAATTTTCTTCATATACAGGTTACTCAAATCTCCCTTCAGTTTTTTTAAAATATATTTTAAATACTAAAAAAGTAGTATAGATTACGAAAAAAATGAACGAAAAGAAACCCCTTTACGTTAAAATATCAGAAAAATTGAAAAACATAAAGATTTCTATCAAATAAAGTGATAAAATGAATGTGTATTCATTTTTTTGGAGGGGATGTATGTGAAAGAGAAGGTAGTTATTATAACAGGTGGATCAAGTGGAATGGGAAAAGGGATGGCGATTCGTTTTGCGAAAGAAGGGGCACGTGTTGTTATTACAGGGCGTACAAAAGAAAAGCTAGAAGAAGCAAAGTTAGAAATTGAACAGTTTCCAGGGCAAGTATTATCTGTACAAATGGATGTACGAAATACTGATGATATTCAAAAAATGATTGAACATATTGATGAGAAGTTTGGAAGAATTGATATTTTAATAAATAATGCAGCTGGAAACTTTATTTGTCCAGCAGAGGACTTATCTGTGAATGGCTGGAATTCGGTAATTAATATTGTATTAAATGGTACATTTTATTGTAGTCAGGCTATTGGGAAATATTGGATTGAAAAAGGTATAAAAGGAAATATTATTAACATGGTGGCAACATATGCATGGGATGCAGGCCCAGGGGTTATCCATTCGGCAGCAGCTAAAGCTGGTGTATTAGCGATGACAAAAACTCTTGCTGTTGAATGGGGACGTAAATATGGAATACGAGTTAACGCTATCGCACCAGGACCAATTGAACGTACAGGTGGTGCCGATAAATTATGGATTTCAGAAGAAATGGCTAAGCGTACATTGCAAAGTGTTCCACTTGGTAGAATGGGTACACCAGAAGAAATTGCGGGTCTAGCTTATTATTTATGTTCAGATGAAGCTGCATACATAAATGGAACTTGTATGACAATGGATGGTGGCCAGCATTTGCATCAATATCCATTTTAAAAGGGATGAAAAAACGAATGATTTATTCATTTCTTTGTGGTAAAATATGACGAAATTGTGACACTTAAAAGAAATGTGTTTACAAGAGGGGATATATACGTTATATTTAAGACCTCTTTTTTCTTCATAGTAGAATTGCTAATTCCCCTTAGCATTTTACCCCTCTAATCCCTTCAGGAAAACTGAAGGGATTTTTTATTATTTTTCCGTAAATATCGTGTTATAATTTTTGAAAAGTAAAGGGAGGGAAGCACGTTGATAGATGCATTAGATGTAATGAGTAACTTGGATAAAGTCCTTCCTTATTATCAAGCTATTTTTAGTGCTGATGAGCATACAGTAATTGGATATGAAGTTGTAGGACGTATTCAAACAGAAGAGGGCATACAAAGTTTAGCATCTTTCTTCCATGATGATTCTATTCCGAGTGAGTTCCAACTTGAAGCGGATAACATCATCGTAGAAAAAGCGTTAAATAGGTATTTAGAAACGGATCAAAAATTATTATTATTTATACATCGGAATGCTAATGTATTAATGAATGATGAAGATGAAAGTTTACTTCAACTTTTGCTGATGTATGAAGAACAAGGTTTGAACTTACAACGCATTGTTCTGGAAATAACAGAACATGAATGTAAAGAAGATATAGAACAATTTAATCATTTACTCATGTATTATCGTACATATGGTATTCAAATTTCGATTAATAAAGTCGGAACGGGTACAAGTAATTTAGAGCGTATTAGCGTGTTAGCACCGGATATTTTAAAAGTAGATTTAACAAATTTAAGGCAAACTGCACTTTTACAATCTTATCAAGATATTTTATATTCCTTATCTTTACTTGCTAGAAGAATTGGTGCGACATTGTTATATGAAGAAATTGATGCTTTTTATCAACTACAATATGCTTGGAAAAACGGTGGTAGATATTATCAAGGTAATTATTTGAAAGAATGTTTACCTGATTTTATTGAAACGAATGTTTTAAAAGAGCGACTTGGTAATGAATGTCATCAATTTATTCTGCATGAGAAGAAGAAGTTGCAAAAAATTTATAATTTAACAGAGATGTTACGTGATCGAATTGGTGATGTTCTGTCAAAACAAAAAAAGAATGAAGATATAAATGATTGGTTATTACAATTTAGCCAAAGCATATCACAATATAGTTTTCGGATATTTATTTGTAATGAAGATGGTTTTCAACAATCGGGTAATGTTATGAAAAAAGATGGTGGATGGATCATTATGCCAGAGTATTATATGAAGAACTGGAGCTGGCGCCCGTATTTTCTAGAAAATATAATGAAAATGCGTTTTGAGAATAAGGCAAGACTTTCAGATTTATATGCTGATATCGAAACTGGTGAAATGGTACGAACATTTTCATTCCCGATTGATGATGAAAACTTTTTATTTATAGATTTATCGTACGAATATTTATATGAAGAAGATGTTTTATTTTAATGCACGAAGAGATTCGTGTATTTTTTTGTTTGTTTTTATCATAAATTGGTAATAGTGAAAATGATGATGAAAATGCTGTCTATCGTTGTAAAGATTTTACGAACGAAATGATCCCTTTCTTTGCATAATCATTGTTACAATGAATACTACAAAGACAAGCTCTTTTAAAAGGAAGGTGAAAAAATGAAGAAATATGGAATATGGTTTGTTCTATTTATATGTGTTGCCTTTCTAGTTGGCTATAGTGTCACAACTGTTTTAGGAAAAGAAGAAGTGAAGGTGGATCGGAAAGAAGTGTTTACAACGATACAAAAAGGTTATGAGACGCAATTTTCAATCCGCGGGAAGCAAATACCTATGAATAAGATGATAGAGACGTTATCACCATATTTTACAAATAATTTCCTTCAAGTTTTTACAGATGAAAACAGTAGAAATGAAAAACAAAGTGGTGAATATTTACTTCCAGCAAAAGAAGCTCCGTTTTCTTTTAATTCAGAAACAAAAATGTCTTATGATGAAGAACATAAAAATTTATATGTCTATGAGCGGACAAAGAGTGGACAATATCAAATTGTGACATTGCAAAAGGATAATGGAAAATGGAAATTAGCAGGGTATCATGAAAGTCAGGAACTGTTGACTGAAATAAAAAGGTTACAACAATTATGAGAATAGGAATAGGTGTCGCCTATTCCTATTCTATACCGAGTAGCTGTTGTAATTTTTCAATTTGAAAACCTGCCACAACTTCTTCGTCAATTACAACTGTTGGAGTTGAATAGGATTCATAGTCATATAAAAGACGATTGCGTGCAGCAGCGTCTTTTTTTATGTCAAATTCTTCATATACAACGTTATTATGTTTTAAAAATTCTTTTACAATGGTACAAGGTGGACAATCAGGTTGTGTATAAACCTCAATTTTTTTCATTGTAATTCCTCCCTTTTTCTGTTGTTTATTATATTCTGCCAGTATAAAAAGCGCAATAAAGAAGTAAAAAGATGCTCTTTCATCTTTTTACTTCTTATTTCGACAAATTTTAGTTGAGTTTCTTGCCAAGAACCTTTATCCTAGATTGTGGAACGTTTTTTCTGTTATGACGGATAGAATGAGTATAGCTGTAAAACCTATTGGTAGGAAGATCAGAGAAAGGAGAGATTTCATGTCTCTACTCCAAGGAATTTTAACTCGACTTGTTAGTCTACAAGAACAAGCTGAAAGCGGTGAAGTAGCACAACGCTATTTTGAAGTGAACGGTGAGCGCAAATGTAGCGTGAAATTTTTCGATAAAAGTGAAATGTATGAGTTAGAAGTGTATCAACAAGGTGAAAAACCTCAAGTGTATCAATTCGATAACATCGATATGGTTGCAATTGAGATTTACGATATCATTTCTTGATACATATAAAAAAGGTACTGCCAAATGGCGGTACCTTTTTTAGTTATATTAATTAATGGGCTATATAGGTAGTAGAAGTTGTAATTTAAGTCGCGATTAAATAAAAGAGTTTTTACAAATGTATATGTATAGGAATTTTTTATTTTTCCTACAATGATAGTAAATATTAATAGGAGGTGCAAAGGATGGAACGCTTACCGATTGTTATTTGTCCTAATTGTCACAGTCATGCTGAAATTAATCACGTATTAACCGCCCAGTCTAATCAAAATGTAATTTATACATGTAGGTTTTGTAATTATGTAATTCGAAATATTGAAACGAATAAAGGGTAGTAAGTTATAATTTTTGTTTTTGTCCCATACAATGAGAATACGAAAAGTCTGTCTAATTGAAAGGACGTGACTATGTGGACGGTGAGTATACATTTTATAATGTTTCAGAGAGACATTTGAATTTTGATATGGTATTTAACCGTATTTGTAGTTTCATTGAAAAGGATCCGCGAAATTTATATCGATTATCTATTGGGACAGACTCACAAGCGCATCAAAAGGATACGAGGTTTATTACAGCGATACATATTCATCGTGTTGGAAAAGGAGCATGGGGATGTTTGCATCATAAATCAGTGAAAAATAAGCCAGCAACGTTGCGAGAGAAAATATATTTAGAAACACAGTTTAGTCAAGAAATCGCCTATCTATTTACTCCCAATCATATACAATCGATATGGGATTTATTGCACCCATACGCTCAAGATGGAGCAGGATTCATAATGGAAATTCATTTAGATATCGGGAATGATGGTTTAACAAAAGAATTTATTTTAGATATGACGATGAAAATTCAAGCAATGGGATTAACAGCAAAAATTAAACCAGATGCTTATGCGGCATTTAGTTACGCAAACAGATATACAAAATAATGTGAAATGATGTCTATATTCGCAGTCGTTAAGTATTTCTAACAAAAACTGAATATTACATCTGTTAAATAGACTGAAAAATTTATATAATGAGAGTGATGATGCGAGTGCAAGGAGAGGAGCATATGGAAAAGGAATTTGTTTTAACAAGAGAAGAAGAAAATTTATTGTTGGATATTCTGTTTCAGCAAAATTACGCGAGCGAAATTTTAGCGGTGGAGCTTACAGACATTGAGAATGGTTTAAAACAGACAGATGTGACGCAATATAAAAAAATCACAAGATTGTTTTACCGATTAAAAAATAAAGGGTATTAAGCACTACCGGAATGGTAGTCTTTTTTTTGTGTTATATGCTAAAATAGTTATGTATTTTTATTAGAAGAATGTCAGGACAAAATAATAATATGAAAACGCTATCATAAAATGTGAATAGGATCGGAGAATATTAGCAGGAAAAAGGGAAAATGGGGGATGTAACATGATTAGTATTCCGAAAGACGAGTTTCAACAAATTCTTGTGAAGGATTTAATGATTTCATCAGATAAAGTAGCACATGTGCAAATAGGGAATGGTCTAGAACATGCTTTACTCGTTCTTGTGAAATCTGGATATTCGGCGATTCCTGTTTTAGACCCTATGTATAAACTACATGGGTTAATTAGTACTGCTATGATTTTAGATGGTATTTTAGGATTAGAGCGCATTGAGTTTGAAAGACTTGAGAATATGAAAGTGGAACAAGTGATGAAGGAAGAGATTCCAGTTCTTATGTTAGAAGATTCTTTTGCAAAAGCTTTAGAAATGACAATTGATCATCCTTTTATTTGCGCTGTCAATGAAGAAGGTTACTTCGAGGGTATTTTAACACGGCGGGCTATTTTAAAATTGTTGAATAAAAAAGTGAGACAGCATAATCGATAACGTAGGGAAAGTGACTTCACAGAAAAGGCGAAGTCACTTTTTTTCGTGCATATCAGTTGTGTATGTATTATATTTAAAAAGACATAAAGCATAAGAAAAGTTTGAACTAACAAACCGTTCTAATGTATAAAAGTATGCAATTAAATTAAGGATGAAATGCTTATTAAAATTAGGTGTATGGAAGCTAAGGAAAGAGGGAGAAAGTTGCAAATTGATGATTTTCAAATGATGGTTGTGTTAGCTCAGGAATCAAATATGAGAAAAGCGGCGGAACGTTTATTTGTTTCCCAACCTGCGCTTAGTCAACGATTACAATCTATGGAGAAACAATGGGGAATGAAATTTTTTATTCGTTCACAAAAAGGATTAACAATTACACCTGAAGGGGAAAAAGTTGCAAATTATGCAAAAGAAATGTTACAACGGGAAGAGGGTATTAAAAGTGAACTGGCTCTTTTTAGAACCGAAACATACGGTACGTTAAAAATAGCTGTTGCATCAGTCATTGGGCAATATTGGCTTCCACCTGTTTTGAAAAAATTTGTGCATAAGTATCCTTCTGTGAAGATATCTCTGTTTACTGGCTGGAGTAGTGAAGTGCAAAAGCAATTTTATGAAGGAGACGTTCATGTTGCTATACTGAGAGGATCACAAGAATACAAAGGGCAGAAACAACAATTATTTGAAGATGAATTATATTTAGTCGATAAAGAAATAAAAGATATTTCGATGTTAAAAGAGACAAATAGACCATTTATTCAATTTAAAAGTGATTCGACCTACTATGGACAAATACAAAATTGGTGGTATGGATTATTTTCAAATCCACCTAAGCGAACGATTGTAGTTGACCAAATTGAAACGTGCAAACAGCTTGTTTTAAATGGAATAGGTTATGCTCTTTTACCTTCGACTGTTTTAAAAGAAGTGCAGGAAAATATGTATAAAACACCTGTTCAATTAACGAGAGAAACATGGTTATTGACGAGTGACTCGGCAAGGCAGTTGAAGCAAGTACAAGCATTTTTAGAAATTATAGAAGAAATTCAAATGGGAAAATAAGATTATTGTCTTGCTACTGGCTCTATCGTTTGGTAGAGTAACATTATAAATGGATTTAGGAGGCAACAAGAATGAAAATGATGGACGCTAACGAAATTATTTCGTTTATTCAAAACAGTGAAAAGAAAACTCCTGTAAAGGTATACATAAAAGGGGATTTAAAAGAGGTAACATTCCCTGAAACAGTACAAGCATTTGTAAATAAAAAATCTGGTGTATTATTCGGAGAATGGTCTGAAATTAAGACAATTCTTGATGAAAATAACAAGCACATTATTGACTATGTAGTTGAGAATGACCGTCGTAATTCTGCAATTCCAATGCTTGATTTAAAAGGTATTAAAGCTCGTATTGAGCCAGGCGCGATTATTCGTGACCATGTAGAAATTGGTGACAACGCTGTTATCATGATGAATGCAACAATTAACATCGGTGCTGTAATTGGTGAAGGTACTATGATCGACATGAATGCAGTGCTTGGTGGACGTGCAACAGTTGGTAAGAACTGTCACGTAGGTGCAGGTGCTGTACTTGCCGGTGTTATTGAGCCACCTTCTGCAAAACCAGTTATCGTTGAAGATGATGTTGTAATTGGTGCAAATGTAGTTGTTCTAGAAGGCGTTACAGTAGGTAAAGGTGCAGTTGTAGCAGCAGGAGCTGTTGTAACAGAAGATGTACCTCCATATACAGTTGTTGCGGGGACTCCGGCACGTGTAATTAAAGAAATTGATGAGAAGACAAAAGCAAAAACTGAAATTAAACAAGAGCTTCGTCAATTAAACCCAGAGAAATAAAAAATAAAAAGCGTAAGAGCATGAATGTGCTCTTACGCTTTTTATAGATAGAGGTGCAAAAATGACAGTAAGCAAATTTGTCCAAGTTCGTAGAGATTTACATAAAATTCCGGAGATCGGATTTAAAGAGTGGAAAACACAACAGTATATTTTAGATTATATAGGAACGCTTCCTAATGAATATTTGGAAGTGAAAACATGGAAAACAGGTGTAATTGTTAAAGTAAATGGAAAAAATCCAGAAAAAATAATAGGTTATCGTGCAGATATAGACGGCCTACCAATTACAGAGGAAACTGGATATGAATTTTCTTCTGTCCATGAAGGAATGATGCATGCATGTGGACATGATTTGCATGCAACAATCGGTTTAGGACTTCTAACAGCGGCTGTAAGCGAAAGAATAGATGATGATCTTGTGTTTATATTCCAACCAGCTGAAGAAGGTCCAGGTGGTGCACTTCCTATGTTAGAAAGCGATGAGTTAAAAGAATGGAAGCCGAATATGATTCTTGGACTTCATATTGCGCCTGAATACTCTGTGGGAACAATTGCGACAAAAGAAGGTTTATTATTTGCGAATACATCAGAGCTATACGTTGATTTAAAAGGAAAAGGTGGACATGCTGCATATCCGCATACAGCAAATGATATGATTGTTGCAGCGAGTCATCTCGTTACACAACTTCAATCAGTTATTAGTCGTAATGTGAACCCTCTTGACAGTGCGGTAATTACAATTGGGAAAATTACAGGCGGTACAGTTCAAAACATTATCGCAGAAAAGTCTCGTTTAGAAGGAACAATTCGAACGCTATCAGTGGAATCAATGAAACGTGTTAAAAGCCGAATTGAGGCAATTGTTGCGGGAATAGAAGCTTCTTTTCAATGTGAAGCTGTTATTGACTACGGAGCGATGTATCATCAAGTGTATAACCATGAGGAGCTAACGAGAGAGTTTATGCAATTTACACGTGAACAAACGACTATGGACGTAATTACGTGTACGGAGGCAATGACAGGTGAAGACTTTGGTTATATGCTTCGAGAGATACCTGGATTTATGTTTTGGCTTGGAGTAAATTCAGAATATGGTTTACATCATGCGAAATTAAAACCAGACGAAGAGGTTATTGAGAAAGCAATTTTATTTTTAAATCAATATGTGAAGTGGAAGGGAAATAGAAAGTGAACTTACTCGCTAATTGTGCAATAGTTTAGAGTGGGGACTTCTTAGTTCAGAGACGAAAACATCTTTCGTATTCGTTAGTGTTAGACATCTTCATACAAATGAGTAAAGTTAAATTTGACGTCTTAATAATGAGCAGGGGGTTTTTAGCCACTGCTCATTATTAATTATTGCTAATAGGGAAGATAATTATTTAACTACCCTATATATGTTTACTTTTAGTATGAAAAGTGTGTAAAATCAATGTGATACATAGAAAAAAGGGTGGGGAATTACGTGCAAATTAGCAGTGCGATTTTATGTTTCGTCTTATATGCATATGTTATTATTGCGGCGGTTTATTTTGGGATAAGTTTTTACGCCTATCGTTTAGCAAATAATAGTGAATATGAAGAAACATACAAATGGGTGAAAAGATATTTGTCACCTGTACTAGAAATTATGAATGGATTTGTTCTTTTTTTATTTATTGGATTAATTGCTTTCTCAACGAGTTTAGTAGGGAATAAGACTACGTTATTTGTACTAGGTATCATTATTTTTATGCTATTAGGAATTCGGATTGGTAATACGGTGTTTTGGAACGAAAGAAAAATAGATGGTTGGACAGGGATGTTTATTCCATGTATGTTAGCTGCAATTGTGACGAATATAGAACATGAATATTATCAATTACATTTTTGGCTTATCATTGTTTTAACAATCCTCTCTGTTTTGTATATAAGTACTGTCGTGCTAACATACATCGCAAATGAAAAAGGAGATGCAAAAGGTGCGCACTTCTTTAGAGGGCGTGCATTATTATGGAGTGTGCCGACGATGGCAGTTATAGGAATTATTGCGATATTAGTAAATGGATATCAATTTACTAATTGGCAATTGTTTTTAGAAACTTGGTGGATCTTCATTGTTTCGCTTGTAGCTTTTTTAGGCGCAACACATTATTTATTCCATCAACATCATTACATATTGGCACTGTTATTCGCATTTACACAACTTTTATTTGCTTTTTTCGGACAAGAAACGCTATTGTTCGTTTTTGAAACATTTAGTTCATTTGGAAATATATTTGTATTTGGTATGTTAATTTTCGGTATCGCGTTTTATTTACAACAGTATTTTTATATGCAAAAACAAAAATAAGAAGTATATACAGGTTTTTGTAGCGAATTTAAAGTATGTTACAATAAAAGTACATAGTATTTGATGTTATTGGAGGAATTCCTGTGGGCGAAAAAGAGAAAGAATTTGCTGTTATTGGGCTTGGCCGTTTTGGTGGAAGTATTTGCCGTGAATTAGCTCAATTAGGTATGGAAGTAATGGCAATTGACTCAGATGAGGATAAAATTAATGAGTTTGCAAATATAGCTTCGCATGCTGTAATTGCAGATTCAACAGATGAGATGGTATTAAAAAGTCTTGGTATTCGTAATTTTGATCATGTAGTCGTTGCTATTGGAGATAATTTGAATTCAAGTATTTTAACAACGTTAATTTTGAAAGAATTAGGTGTGAAAAATATTACTGTAAAAGCTCAAAATGACTATCATGAAAAAGTGTTAAGTAAAATAGGGGCAGATCATATTGTGCATCCAGAACGAGATATGGGAAAAAGGATTGCTAATAATATCGCATCAAGTAATGTGTTAGATTACCTAGAGCTTTCAGATGAGCATAGTATTGTAGAGATTATCGCAAATAAAAAAATTGATGGGCACTCTTTAATTGAATTAGATATTCGTGCGAAGTTTGGTTTGAACATTGTAGCAATTAAACGTGGAAAAGAAGTTATCGTATCTCCTCGAGCTACAGAAAACGTTCAGGCGGGAGATATATTAATTGTAATTGGTCATGACGATGAAGTAGATCGTTTTAAGCATTTTTTAAGATAAGAGAAAAGGACAATGCCGAGGAGGCATTGTCCTTTTTCTTATATTTCCATAATGATTGGTAAAATCATTGGACGACGTTTCGTTTTTTCGTATAGGAATGGTGCTAATGTGTCTGTAATCTCATTTTTAATTTCAGACCATTGTGTTGTTTTTCGCTCCATTACTTTTTCTAAATGTGTTGTAATTAATGTTTGAGCATCGTTGATTAAATCGCTGCTTTCACGCATATAAACGAAACCACGCGAGATGATATCAGGTCCTGCTGCAACTTTAAATTCTTTCATATCAATGCTTACAACTACAATAACAAGTCCTTCTTCAGAAAGAATGCGACGATCACGTAATACGATATTACCGATATCTCCAATACCATTTCCATCGATATAGACAGAGCCAGATGGGATTTTCCCAGCTACACTTGCTTCATCAGAACGTAAAGCAAGAACATCTCCATTATCCATAATGAAACAATTTTCTTCTGGAATACCACAATCATTCGCTAATTTCATATGCATACGTTGCATACGATATTCACCATGAATTGGCATGAAATATTTCGGCTTAATAAGACGTAGCATTAACTTTTGTTCTTCTTGTCCACCGTGTCCACTCGTATGAATATTTGAGAGTTTACCATGGATTACATCAGCACCAGCGCGGTACAACATGTTAATTGTACGACTTACACTAATTGTATTGCCTGGGATTGGTGAAGAAGAGAAAACAACTGTATCGCCAGGGATAATTTGAATTTGACGATGTGTACCATTGGCAATACGTGAAAGTGCTGCCATCGGCTCCCCTTGACTACCTGTACATAACATAACAACTTTATTAGCTGGTAGGCGGTTTAGCTGAGCTGTGTCTATGAATGTATCCTTTGGACACCGGATATAACCAAGGTTTTGTCCGATTTCAATAGCCGCTTCCATACTTCGACCGAATACAGCTACTTTACGATTGTTTTCAACAGCAGCCTCAACAACTTGTTGTAAGCGATGGATATTCGATGCAAAGGTTGCGAATATAATACGACCGTCTACTTTGCGGAATATATCTTGAATACTATCACCAACGCGGCGCTCAGACATCGTAAAGTTTGGCACTTCACTGTTTGTACTATCAGATAAGAGACAAAGTACACCGTCTTTTCCGATTTCGGCCATTTTTGTTAAATCTGCTGGCTCACCTACTGGTGTGAAATCAAATTTGAAATCACCTGTATGAACGACTTGTCCTTGAGGTGTTTTCACAACAACTCCGTATGAATCCGGAATACTGTGAGTTGTACGGAAGAAGGAAACAGATGTCTTTTTAAATTTAATAACATCATCTTCTTGAATTTCATAAAGTTTTGCTTTACGAAGTAATCCGTGCTCTTCTAATTTGTTTTTTATTAGGGCAATTGCTAATTTTCCGCCGTAAATTGGAATGTTTACTTGACGTAATAGATAGGGAATTCCACCGATATGATCTTCGTGACCATGTGTAATGAATAACCCTTTAATTTTATCTTCGTTTCGCACAAAATAAGTGTAATCTGGTATTACATAATCGATCCCTAGGAGTTCGTCTTCTGGAAATTTAATTCCAGCATCAATTATAATAATTTCATCTTGAAATTGAACAGCATATGTATTTTTACCGATTTCACCAAGACCACCGAGGGCAAAAACGGCAGCTTGATCATTTTTTAGGAATTTCATATGACTATACGATCTCCGCTAATATTAAATCAGCGTTTTGTTTTTCATATTCAAGATGAGCACCAGTAACAGACTGAACGAACTCGATATTATATGCGAACTTATTTAATTTTTTACGAACATCCTTTTGAGACGTAGCCTCTAAATATAAAACTTTTGTATTTTCACGTACTGGGACCTCAGTTAATTTTTCTTGATAAAATACTTTAAAAATCATTGGGAAAACCTCTCCTTGTCTATGTTTTGCATTATCTGTTACTTATTATAAAGCAAACAGTCATGATTTTCATGTTTTTTCGAATGAGAATGAAGAAAAAGCCCGAAATGGGCACAATTTAAGCGATTGTCTTCTTACGGACTAAATCGTTTAAATAACGCTTGAGCTTTTTCTTCAGCTTCTTCAGCATGATTACTCCTTCCTTTCCTTATTTTAAACATGCATATTACTAATGATAACTCCGTCTCTCATACAAGAAAGAAGATTAGAAGTGAATAGTGAATCTTGTTCTTTTTAGTATAGTGTAAGTTATCTTGTAGTAACGATTAGTAGCCGTTAGTTATAGATATAGTATGAGGAAGAATAGAAAAGAAAATTCATCCGAACAAGTATTCACATTTTTTCACTAATAGTATATGCACATTTCATAAATAAGGTCAGAAAGTGAACGCTTTCTTCACAGATGTTTAATATGTTATACTTTTTTTTGAAATTTGAAAAGTGATAATCAAAATAGGAATATAGAGTGCCAGAAAGGATTTTGACAAATGAATGATAAAATTGTCTTTTTTGATATTGATGGAACATTATTAGATCATGATAAGAAAATTCCGCAATCTACAAGAGATGCAGTAAGAGATTTACAAGAAAAAGGTGTGCATGTAGCGATTGCGACAGGGCGTGCGCCATTTATGTTTGAAGATATTCGTGAGGAACTCAATATACATAATTATGTTAGTTTTAACGGGCAGTATGTTGTATTTGAGGATGAGGTATTATTTAATAATCCATTACATCCGGATGCTCTACATAAGTTTACTCAGTTTGCAAAACAAGAAGGATATCCACTTGTATATCTTGACCATCAAGAAATGAGAGCGTCAGTGGAATATCATGAATATGTAAAAGAAGGTTTTGGAAGCTTACAATTCGAGCATCCGGCATATGAACCTGATTTTTATGAGAAACGCGATATTTATCAAACGCTTCTTTTTTGTGAAGTAAACGAAGAAGAAAAGTTTATTCATCATTATCCAGATTTTCATTTTATACGCTGGCATGCATATTCAATGGATATTATTCCTAATGGTGGTTCTAAGGCAAAAGGGATTGAGAAGTTTATTGAGAAAATAGGATTTAATCGTGAACAAGTATATGCATTTGGGGACGGATTAAATGATTTAGAAATGATTGAAGCAGTAGGAACGGGCATTGTGATGGGGAATGGTCATGAGGATTTGAAAAAACTTGCTAATTATGTGACAAAAGATGTTAATGAAGACGGTATTTATCACGGATTAAAGTGGGCTGGCTTGTTATAAGTAAGTGTGGAACCCATTTCATATAATAAAAAGGCGGAAGGTTAACTTCCGCCTTTTTACTATTATCGCTCGAGAGGTTTTGAATCATCGGGAGCCACAAATGGATTGTCTTTATTAATATGGTCATAGAACATAACACCGTTTAAATGGTCGATTTCATGTTGGAATACAATTGCTGGTAAACCTTTTAATCGCAGTTTTACGTCTTCACCGTTAATCGTTGTTGCCTTTACTGTAATTCTTGTGTAACGAGGGACATAACCAGGTACTTCACGGTCTACAGATAGACAGCCTTCACCATTTTGTAAATATGTACGTTCAACAGAATGACTAATGATTTTTGGGTTAAATAATGCGTAGCTATATAACGTATCGTTCGTATCAGTTACATGAACCGCAATCATTTTCTTTGAAATACCGATTTGCGGAGCCGCTAATCCGATTCCGGGGCGTAAATTATATTTTTCAGCCATTTCAGGGTCCTGGCTATTTATTACAAATTCAATCATTTCTTTAAGAGTATTTGTATCTTCCTCGCTAGCAGGTAAGGAGACCTCTTCTGCGACGTCGCGCAAAATAGGATTTCCTTCACGAATTACCTCATTCATTGTAAGCATATGTAATCTCTCCTTTCTCCTTTAGTCTACCAAAGGAGATAAAAAAAGTCATCGGCAAGTAAGGAAGAGCTACTTGGAAACAAATCTTCTACAGATAAGTTATGTAATAAAAAGAAAAGACGGCAAAGCCGTCTGTTTCTTTCCATAGTTGTTTCATTTTACATTAATTAGCGAATGCAAGCAGCGCCAACGATAATTAAAAGGATAAACAACACAACGATTAAGGCGAAGCCGCTTCCAGATCCGCCACAAGAACCGCCATAACCGTAGGAAGGATATGAACAAGTTGTTGGATAGCAATATGAGTATCCGTACATGAGATGACCTCCTTTATCATTTCCCGCTAATACTGCGGTTACTATAATGTATGGAGGAATGATCAGAAATGTATAGGTATTTACCTATAAAAGGAAGAAGTGTTTGTATAATTTTCTTGAGAAGAGAGAAAAACTAAGGAGAATTAAATCGTTTACATATTATTCTAAGAGAAAAAATAAGTTAAAAAGGGAATAATATAACAGCAGGTTATTGCTTACTAATACAGATGTGAAAAATAAAAACACGTTTGTGTAGAGGAAACCGGCATATTATTTATAAAAAAACGTATTCAAAGTAATTGACATCGTAATTAGAATAGTTGTAAACTAAAAAACGTGATCAAGATTGTATTAATATGTTTTTGAAAAAACATTAGTACAGATTGTTAGGTACACAAATTTATTCTCAACCGACAAACAAATTTGTTGGTTTACATTGTTGCGCTTTCAGTCTAGCTAATAGATAGTGAAAGCGTTTCAGAATATGGTTCAAGAGAGGAAGAGGTGAACGGAATGGGTACTAAAACAAAAAAGACCCTATTTAATGTTGATGAGCAAATGAAAGCTATCGCAGCTCAATTTGAAACATTACAAATTTTAAATGAAAAAGGCGAAGTTGTGAATGAAGCAGCTATGCCTGAATTATCTGATGATCAATTAAAAGAATTAATGCGCCGTATGGTGTATACTCGCGTACTAGATCAACGTTCTATTTCTTTAAACCGTCAAGGACGTTTAGGTTTCTACGCACCAACTGCTGGACAAGAGGCTTCTCAATTAGCAAGTCATTTCGCACTTGAAGCAGAAGATTTCATCTTACCAGGATATCGTGACGTTCCACAATTAGTGTGGCACGGTCTACCATTATACCAAGCATTCTTATTCTCTCGTGGACATTTCATGGGTAACCAAATGCCTGAGAATGTAAATGCACTTGCTCCACAAATCATTATCGGTGCGCAAATCATCCAAACTGCTGGTGTTGCGTTAGGTATGAAATTACGTGGTAAAAAATCTGTTGCAATTACTTACACTGGTGACGGTGGTGCTTCACAAGGTGACTTCTACGAAGGTATGAACTTTGCGGGTGCATTCAAAGCTCCAGCAATCTTCGTTGTACAAAACAACCGTTATGCAATCTCTACTCCAGTAGAAAAGCAATCTGCAGCTAAAACTGTAGCACAAAAAGCAGTAGCAGCAGGTATTTACGGAATTCAAGTAGACGGTATGGATCCATTAGCTGTATACGCAGCAACTGCTTTCGCTCGTGAGCGCGCAGTAAATGGCGAAGGTCCTACTTTAATCGAGACTTTAACATTCCGTTATGGTCCACATACAATGGCTGGTGATGACCCAACTCGTTACCGTACAAAAGATATCGAAAACGAATGGGAACAAAAAGATCCAATCGTACGCTTCCGTGCATTCTTAGAAAACAAAGGCCTATGGTCTCAAGAAGTTGAAGAGAAAGTTATCGAAGAAGCAAAAGAAGATATCAAACAAGCAATTGCTAAGGCTGACCAAGCTCCAAAACAAAAAGTTACTGATTTAATGGAAATCATGTACGAAAAAATGCCTTACAACTTAGCTGAACAATATGAAATTTACAAAGAAAAGGAGTCGAAGTAAGCCATGGCTCAAATGACAATGATTCAAGCAATCACTGATGCTTTACGCGTTGAAATGAAAAATGATCCTAACGTACTTGTGTTTGGTGAAGACGTTGGTGTAAACGGCGGAGTATTCCGTGCTACTGAAGGTTTACAAGCTGAATTCGGTGAAGATCGTGTAATGGATACTCCACTTGCAGAGTCTGGTATTGGTGGACTTGCAGTTGGACTTGCACTTGAAGGCTTCCGTCCAGTTCCAGAAATCCAATTCTTCGGTTTCATTTATGAAGTAATGGATTCAGTTTCTGGTCAATTAGCTCGTATGCGTTACCGTTCTGGTGGACGTTGGACTGCTCCAGTAACAATTCGTTCTCCATTCGGTGGTGGTGTTCATACTCCTGAACTACATGCTGATAGCTTAGAAGGATTAGTGGCACAACAACCTGGTCTAAAAGTCGTTATTCCATCTACTCCATACGATGCAAAAGGTCTTTTAATCTCTGCGATTCGTGACAACGATCCAGTTATCTACTTAGAGCATATGAAATTGTACCGTTCATTCCGTCAAGATGTACCAGAAGGTGATTACACAATTGATTTAGGCAAAGCTGACATCAAACGTGAAGGTACAGATGTATCTGTTATCGCTTATGGTGCTATGGTTCATGCTGCATTAAAAGCTGCTGAAGAACTTGAAAAAGAAGGTATCTCTTTAGAGGTTGTTGACTTACGTACAGTTCAACCATTAGATATCGAAACAATCATCGCTTCTGTTGAAAAAACAGGCCGCGTAGTTGTAGTTCAAGAAGCTCAAAAACAAGCTGGTATTGCAGCTAACGTTGTAGCGGAAATTAACGACCGTGCAATCTTAAACTTAGAAGCTCCAGTTGTACGTGTTGCAGCTGCTGATACAGTATTCCCATTCTCTCAAGCTGAGAGCGTATGGTTACCAAACCATAAAGATATTGTTGAAGCTGTTAACAAAGTAATGAACTTCTAATTTTTAGTTTTTCATGTGCAAAAGAAATCAGCACATGCTGGTTTCTTTTGTACATATTCCATAATAATGAAATGAATCAGGGGGCTGAATTCCGTGGCATTTGAATTTAAACTACCAGATATCGGTGAAGGTATCCACGAAGGTGAAATCGTAAAATGGTTTATTAAACCAGGCGATGAAGTAAATGAAGACGATGTACTTCTTGAAGTACAAAATGATAAAGCAGTAGTAGAAATCCCTTCTCCTGTTAAAGGTAAAGTACTTGAAGTACTTGTAGAAGAAGGAACAGTTGCAATTGTAGGAGATACATTAATTAAATTTGATGCTCCTGGATACGAAAACCTTAAATTTAAAGGTGACGATCATGATGAAGCTCCAAAAGCTGAAGAAGCAGCAGTAGAAGCTCCAGCAGCGGAAACTACTCCAGCAGCAACTGCAGAAGTAGTAAATGAGCGTGTAATCGCTATGCCATCTGTTCGTAAATATGCTCGTGAAAAAGGTGTAGATATTCATAAAGTAGCTGGTTCTGGTAAGAACGGCCGTGTTGTGAAAACTGACATCGAGGCATTTGCAAATGGTGGACAAACTGTAGCAGCAACTGAGGCTCCAGCAGCAGTAGAAGCTACGCCAGCAGCAGCGAAAGAAGAAGCACCAAAAGCACAACCAATCCCAGCTGGTGAATATCCAGAAACTCGTGAGAAAATGAGTGGTATCCGTAAAGCGATTGCGAAAGCAATGGTTAACTCTAAGCATACAGCTCCTCACGTAACATTAATGGATGAAGTAGATGTAACAGAACTTGTTGCTCACCGTAAGAAGTTCAAAGCTGTTGCAGCTGACAAAGGTATTAAATTAACTTACCTTCCATACGTTGTAAAAGCTTTAACATCTGCATTACGTGAATTCCCAATGTTGAATACTGCTTTAGACGATGCTTCTCAAGAAATCGTTCATAAACATTACTTCAACATCGGTATCGCAGCTGATACAGACAAAGGTCTATTAGTACCAGTTGTTAAAGATACAGATCGTAAATCTATCTTTACTATCTCTAACGAGATCAATGAACTTGCTGGTAAAGCACGTGATGGTCGTTTAGCTCCAACTGAAATGAAAGGTGCTTCTTGCACAATTACAAACATTGGTTCTGCAGGTGGACAATGGTTCACTCCAGTTATCAATCACCCAGAAGTAGCAATCCTTGGTATCGGCCGTATCGCTGAGAAACCAGTTGTGAAAAACGGTGAAATCGTTGCAGCTCCAGTATTAGCATTATCTCTAAGCTTTGACCATCGTTTAATTGACGGCGCAACTGCTCAAAAAGCATTAAACCAAATTAAACGTCTATTGAATGACCCACAATTATTAGTAATGGAGGCGTAATAACAATGGTAGTAGGAGATTTCCCAATTGAATTAGATACAGTCGTTGTTGGTGCAGGTCCTGGTGGATACGTTGCGGCAATTCGTGCAGCACAATTAGGTCAAAAGGTAGCGATTATTGAAAAATCTAACCTTGGTGGCGTATGCTTAAACGTTGGATGTATTCCTTCAAAAGCGTTAATCAATGCAGGTCATCGTTATGAGAATGCAATGCATTCTGATGATATGGGTATCACTGCAGAGAACGTAAAAGTTGACTTTACAAAAGTTCAAGAATGGAAAAACGGCGTAGTTAAGAAATTAACTGGCGGTGTTGAAGGCCTTCTTAAAGGTAACAAAGTTGAAATCATTCGCGGTGAAGCTTACTTCGTAGATGCTAACACATTACGCGTAATGACTGAAGATGCAGCACAAACTTATACGTTTAAAAATGCTGTTCTTGCAACTGGTTCTACACCAATCGAAATTCCAGGATTCAAATACTCTAAACGTGTTATCAACTCTACAGGCGCTTTAAGCTTACCTGAAATTCCTAAAAAACTTGTTGTAATCGGCGGCGGTTACATCGGTATGGAATTAGGTACTGCATATGCTAACTTCGGTACAGAAGTTACTGTAGTAGAAGCTGGCGACGAAATCTTAGCTGGTTTCGAAAAAGCTATGAGCTCTGTTGTTAAACGTGCTCTACAGAAAAAAGGTAACGTAAATATCCATACAAAAGCTATGGCTAAAGGCGTTGAAGAAACAGAAACTGGCGTAAAAGTTAGCTTTGAAGTTAACGGTGAAATCCAAACTGTAGAAGCAGATTACGTATTAGTAACTGTAGGTCGTCGTCCAAACACTCAAGAAATCGGTCTTGAGCAAGTTGGAATTAAAATGACTGACCGTGGCATTATCGAAATTGATGAGCAATGCCGTACAAATATTTCAAACATCTATGCAATCGGTGATATCGTTCCTGGACCACCATTAGCTCACAAAGCTTCTTACGAAGGTAAAGTAGCTGTTGAAGTAATTAGTGGCCATGCATCAGCAATCGATTACATCGGAATTCCTGCAGTATGCTTCACTGATCCAGAATTAGCATCTGTTGGTTACACTAAGAAACAAGCTGAAGAAGCAGGAATGACAGTAGCTGTATCTAAGTTCCCATTCGCTGCAAACGGTCGTGCGTTATCATTAAACAGCACTGACGGTTTCTTACAACTTGTAACGCGTAAAGAAGATGGTCTTCTTGTAGGTGCACAAGTTGCAGGTGCAGGTGCTTCTGATATTATCTCTGAGATTGGTTTAGCTATCGAAGCTGGAATGACAGCTGAAGATATCGCTCAAACAATCCATGCTCACCCAACATTAGGTGAGATCACAATGGAAGCAGCTGAAGTTGCTCTTGGAATGCCAATTCACATTGTAAAATAATTTAAGTAATGTAAATACCCCATCTCTTATTTAAAGAGATGGGGTATTTTTATTTTCATGAAATGACTTGCAAGGTCTTTATATGTACTTGTCGAATGAATATATAATACTTTAAATGAACCGTTAGCATATATGCCGTTATATAATATGTAATTGATTCAAACTTAATCCCATATATTAATAAAATAGAGCATGTCAAAGGAGAAGGTTCCATGAGAATATTACATGTTATATTTTATCATTTTCTATTATGGAGTAGTTTTTCCATTGTATTAACATTATCGAATGGTGATAAGTTTCATTATAAAGTAATTCTCTTTTTTGTATTTCTTTATTTGGCATATGTGATTGCATGTTTTGTATTACACGTAAGAAAGCAGGCGTTATTCCTTACGTGTTCAAATTGCATACTTTTTTTAATCATATTCTCTATTTTTTAAATTAACGTTTATAGAAATACATTGTTCTTCCATTAAATAGTTGTAACTCTCCTTCTAATTTCTTCGCTAGAAAACGGCTAAATTCATTTGCTTTTCCTTTATCACCAAATGTTGCTGTAGTAGGCAAAGAAACCTGAATAAAAGATTGTTCCTTTTCTATTCCAATCCCAACATAAATAGAATCATATCGATCGTGACTCGATTGGAGTTTTAATGTTGTTGCTGATGTATCTAATATTTCATAAGGAAAAGCTGTATTTGTATAAGCATAATTAATTTGATCACCAGTCTTGGAAGTAACGGTTTTATAGTTATGAAAAAGGTGTTTAACATCTTCTATTGAAACAGATTGTTGATTGGATTTAGGTACAAGTGTGATAAAGGCGTGTTGCATACAAATTCCCCCTTAACTTAGTAGAATAATATCATTCTACATCCTACTGAATTTTTTGACAATTAAAAGGAGTATTACTTTTTTTGTTTAATATATTAATGAGTAGGAAGTGTTATTTAGAAAGGTGGAAACTCATGTTTGAAAAATTGTATGATGAGCATGAAAGTGTGAAGGTACGATTTTTAGGATTTATGACGCATGATACACGTTATGATTTTGGAGTTATTTATACAAATATGTTTTTTGGAAAGCCACTTATTGTTTGTATGCAAACAGGGAGATCTACTTTGCTTGGGAGAGATGATGTAGAAAATGTTCCATATATACAGGACACTTTTAAGTTAGGATCGGAAGAGGAGGCGGAGGAGTTAGCTCAGTTTTTTAAATTTCTTGTTCCGTCTACTTCTTTGCATGCGGAGTATGAAGAATAATTAACAAGAAACAGTCGTACGTATGAGATATGGCTGTTTTTTTGTGTTAATATCGCATACTAATTTAATTTTAAAATATTTAATGTGTTATACTAAAAACCTATTGACGTAAAAAGTATAACATATTAAAATAAAGACAGAAAGTTAAGCGGTTACAAAAGTTTTTGGGATTATAAACTTAGGGGGAAATGAAAAATGGGAACAATCGTATGTCAAGATTGTGAAGGTACAATTGCACACTTCGAGGATGAGAAAGTAACGGTACTTTACGGGAAATGTGGATCTTGCGGATGTGATCACACAGAACATACAAAAGCCCAATAATTGATAGGAAATTGACAGCTAAAAGTTTTTAGGACCATAAACTTAGGGGGAAATGAAAAATGGGAACAATCGTATGTCAAGTTTGCGAAGGAACAATCGGACATTTTGAGGATGAGAAAACGACAGTACTTTATGGGAAATGTGGTTCCAATTGTGACTGTGCTAGTAGAGACAATGCGAAAGCTTAATCATATATAAGTAGATTATTCTTAAAAATCAGGGGGAAATGAAGATGGGAACAATCGTATGCCAAGTTTGTGAAGGAACAATCGCACATTTTGAAGATGAAAAATCAACAGTACTTTATGGGAAATGTGGATCTCATTGCGAATGTGACCATAAAGAACATACAAAAGCTTAATAATTAAGAAAAAACGCCTACACATGTAGGCGTTTTTTTAATAGATTGTAGTTGTATGTCCGACTGTTGCAACAATTGCATCATCTCTAATAGGAATAAATCCTATTGATGTTTGTGGCGTGTTAGGAGGGGCATATTGGCTCATCATACGGCTATCAATACGAGTAATAAAATCGGTTAAATAAGCTGAAATAAAAGCATAAGGAATCCTTCGTTCATTTAATGAATAAATAATTTCCTCTTTCGTTTTTACGCCTACGCCATGTCCGTAAAAAAAGAAGTTTCCTAGATAGATTGTATTTTCTCCTTGCCACTCAATCGTAGCTGGATTAACTTGTGGGTTTTTAAAGTAAACGAGGTCACCTGGAACGATATCGCCACTCGTTTTTGTTATGAGCTTTAAGTCGCGATCGTAGTCCCATGTATAAAGTAAGAGGTTTGCGAATAGACGGTTGAAAGTTTTTTCCTCATATAATGATAGTAATGCTTTGTAAAAAATGATAATCATTGCGGTGGCACATTCAGTTCCATATAGTTTTCCGTTTTTAAAAATATCTTGGATGGCAATAGAAGGGGCTATGTTTGGGAGTAGTTGAAATCCGCCAAGTGATGTTCTTTCCCAAAACTGAGGGTTGCAAAAAGATTGTTGAAACGTACGAAACTGAAATCCACTTTGAAAAAGTTCTAGCGCGGAAGTAATAATATTAACTCGTAAATTAAGATCAAAGCTGAGTTCATCGGCTGTTCGGAAGGAATAAACTTCTTGATTTCCCGCCATTATGGATAAAATCTGTTGTTTTTCAGCTGCAAATGGCTCATATTCATTTGTGATATAAGGGTGTACAATAGAACGGCCTATCACAATCATAATGGTATCCCCACCTATACGTTACAGATTTCGCGATACGGGAAAGTCTATATTGGACTTTAGTCCGCCTTTAGACATAGGATGAAAGTATCGCTTTTTCATAGAAAAACATTTATCCCGCTATTTGCGGGCAGTAAGAATTCCGCCTCAAAATTCGGCTGGAGCCCTGCTGCCCGTAAACGCCCGATTGGTGAAGGCTAATAATCAGTGGGGATGAACAAAACCCCACTGATTAAAGTTTCACTTTATATTTTGGTAGACTTTAACTACAGACAAGTACAAGTCTTTAAAACGCCAATGTGTTCTTTGAATAAAGATAGCATAGGGAGTTCGATAGCCGAATTCAAGCTATCGGTAAAATGATATGTGTCGTCAAGAACAAGACGCTAAAACACCTGAACACGAATCTGTACGGTATGGTATAGTACCGTAGCTCACGAACCTATACGATCTGTTGTGAGAGTGGTGATGGCACACCGCAATCTTGCACGTCAGCGATACCAGAAATGGATTTCGCCTTAGGTAGCAAGAATCCCACTGATGTTAGTCAGCTTGCCCCATTAGGGTGGGAATGTCAAATTCTTTAGTATCGTATGAAAAAAAGAGAAAAAAGGTGAAAGAAAAGCCTATCAACTGATAGGCTTGTACTCTTTAATAACACGTAATGTTTGTAATGTCATATCTTCAGGACCTTGTACAGGTAACCCAGCTTCTAAATTTTTAAGAATATACTCTAAGTTATCTTGTGTAATAATTTCCCCCGGAGTAAAGATTGGAATCCCTGGCGGATAAACCATAACAAAATCAGCTATAATACGACCTGCTGCGTTTTCAAATGGAATGACTTCTGTTTCTGAATAAAAAGCATCTCTAGGAGAAAGTGCTAGCACAGGTATTTCTGGTATTTCTACTTGTACTTGCACACCTTTGTCTGCTCTATTTCTATATGTTGCTGCTAAATCTTGTAATGCTGTGATAAGTGTATCTGTTTCACTTTCTGTATCTCCAAATGTGATAAGACAAAGTATGTTATATAAATCAGAGAGTTCTACTTCAATGTTGTAATGTTCTCTAAGCCATACTTCAGCCTGATGGCCTGTAATACCTAAATCTTTTACAGATACAATTATCTTTGTAGGATCATAGTTAAAAGTAGCATCTGTTCCTAGCATTTCTTTTCCGGGACAATAAAGATGCTCAATAGCATTAATAGCATCACGAACATGCTCAGCTAATTGTATTGTTTGTTCTATGAGAGCTGTTCCTTCGGTAGCAAGACGTTTTCTGGCAACATCAAGAGATGCTAACAAAATGTAAGAAGTTGATGTAGTCGTAAGCATGCTAATAATGGATTGAACATGTTTTACGTTAACAAGACCCTCTTTTACATTAAGAATAGAGCTTTGGGTTAAAGACCCTCCTAATTTGTGAACACTTGTTGCTGCCATATCTGCACCCGCTTGCATAGCTGATATCGGCAGTTCATCATGAAAATGGATATGAACACCGTGAGCTTCATCAACAAGTACAGGAATATCGTAAGAATGAGCTAATTCTACAATTTGCTCTAAGTCTGCAGCAAACCCAAAATATGTCGGATTTATAACAAGTAAGCCTTTCGCATCTGAGTGCTCTTCAAGAGCTTTTTTGACAGATTGAATTGTGATTCCATGTGAAATACCGAGCTTCGGATCAATCTCAGGATGCATGAAAATTGGTTTTGCACCTGAGAAAATAATAGCGGACATTACTGATTTATGCACATTCCGTGGCACAAGGATTTTATCCCCAGGACCGCAAACGCTCATCACCATTGTCATAATTGCACCACTTGTACCTTGAATAGAAAAGAACGTATGATCTGCACCGAAAGCAGCGGCTGCTAAATCCTGTGCTTCTTTAATCATACCCTTTGGATGATGTAAATCATCGAGCGGCGCAATATTAATTAAATCAATTGCTAATGCATTATGCCCAATAAACTCGCGAAATGTAGGATCCATGCCCTGTCCTTTTTTATGACCAGGAATATGGAATTGAACTGGATTTCGCTTACTGTGCTCAACTAAAGCGGTAAACAATGGTGTTTCGTATTGGGACAATCTATACACCCCTTCTTCTTCGTAATATTTATTAGAGTTTGTTTTATATGATTTCATCTCATTCTAAAAGCAAATTAAGATGGCAAACTTTTAGAACGTGACTTGTTTTTCTGCCATTCGCAAAAGCCTTTTTGGGGATGGTAGTCTCACTTTATTCTCTATAAAACAAAAGCATTATATCACCAATAATTATAGATGTATAGAAAAATCGCATTTTCAAGGTGAGTATGTTTAATAGTTATATTTTAAATACTGCAAAGAGGAAGACAATTCCATTGAAATGGATAAATGGTGTATAATGCAGAGTGGCTATAGTGAAGAATAAAAGGTTGTCTTAAAGGTAGCATAATGGAAAAAGAAAGAATACTGAATGAGGTGCAAAAATGGAATATCAATATCCACTTGATTACAATTGGTCAAATGAAGAAATGGTAGCAGTTGTAAAGTTTTATGAAGCGATTGAAAAGGTATATGAAAAAGGAGTTTTGAGAGAAGATTTGATGGAATCATATCGTCGTTTTAAAGAGATTGTGCCATCGAAGGCAGCGGAGAAAAAAATTGATAAAGAATTTCAAGAAGTAAGTGGATATTCTATATATCGTACGATTCAAAAAGCAAAGGAAGTAGCAGAAAAAAAGATTGTTAAAATGTAAAAATATTTTGAAAAATAAAATATGAAGTGCTATAATGTGATAACAACTAAAAACGGACAATATAAATTGTCCGTTTTCTACTATCGATTACAAAGTGCATATAAAGGAAGGAGTGGTTGCATCGTAGATTCAATCTTAGCAAGGAATTGTTCGTTGGTCATTGCTGAAAACTCCTCTGGTGATATATGAATACCGACTAATAACTCTGCTTTTTTCACAGTAGCTAAACGTTCAATCATCTTTTGTAAGTCTTCCGTTTCAAGCGTTTTATGTAGTTTTACACCTGGTTTAGTATGGTCAATGGACCAAACGAAGTCATTTGGAATATTTGTTTTTAAATCATTTAAATGTTCTAAGAAGGCGTGAGCCGTCTCCACTTTTTGTGGACACTCATAGATTAAACCAAAGTATATGAAGGCGTGAGTACCCCATAAACCAATTTGAAAGTGTGGTAACATTTTATATCCACGTTTATTTGTTGAAAAAGCAACCCAAGTATCGTTTGGTGGATTGACTTTGCGGCGTGCATGTTTTGCTACATGGTAGAAAAAGTTTTCATCAGTTTGTTGTGATAAATATTCTGCAAATTGTTCCCCTAAAGCTTCTAGCTTAGGATGAATATTCGTTTTAATTGCGCTCATTCGTTCTTCAAGACCATCAACAGTAAAGACTTCAAAATCAGTTGATGTGAATGTTTGTAGTGTCATGATTGTTCCTCCAACTCCTATTTTGTTTTAATTTTAGCATAGCTTGTACTATTCATAAAAAAAACAGCACAAAAAAATTTAAATAAAAAAATATAATTTTGTTGCATAGATGATTTATCCAACATAGTATAGTATAAAACAAAAAATCAGAAAATTGAATCAATTCTAGTCCGAGGGCAGACGAATATTGGGAGGAGGCAAAAAAATGAGACAGGTGATTAATGCGTTAAAGAGAACAGATGCTGAAAAGAGAATTCCGGTGCTACGTTTGGAGCTAGATTATGAATTAGCAACTTTATATGATGCGATGATGGATAACGACAAACAGAAAAAAGAAGAGTGCGTACAAAAATTAGAAGTGTTAAGACTTGAAATGATCCGTTTAGAAGCGTAATAATAGTATATGTATAAATAATTAGTTGGTGCGAACCTTATAAAGGGTTCGTTTTTTCTGTGAACAGTATAGATCGGAGTGTTTAAACATGCAAGAAGTATGGAAAGACATCGATACACACGCGAAACAGTGGATTCGAGAAGCTGGAGAACATTTAATGGCGTCACTGAAAAAAACACTTATTATAGAAACAAAGTCAAATGCAGCTGATCTAGTAACAAATATGGATCGAGAAACGGAGCAGTTTTTAATTGGGAAAATTAAAGAAACATTCCCACATCATAATATTTTAGGAGAAGAAGGCTACGGAGATGAGATTACCTCTTCTAATGGGGTTGTTTGGTTAATTGATCCAATTGACGGCACGATGAACTTTGTTCATCAAAAAAGAAATTTCGCAATCTCAATCGGGATTTATGAGAACGGTATCGGAAAGATTGGTCTTATTTATGATCCAGTTCATGACGAACTATATCATGCGGTAAAGGGAGAAGGGGCTTTTTGCAATGATTTAGCTATTCCCATGTTGGAAAAAGGAACGGTAGAGCATGGAGTTATAGCTTTGAATGCGATATGGCTTACTGATAATCCATTGCTTAATATGGAAAAAATGATGATGCTCGTTAAGAAGGCGAGAGGTACGAGGTCATATGGTTGTGCAGCGTTAGAAATGGTATATGTTGCAACCGGAAGATTAGATGCATATGTGACACCGCGCTTATCACCATGGGACTTTGGCGGGGGACAGATTATTGTAGAAGAAGTTGGCGGTAAAGTGACAACGTTCTTGGGAACGCCTCTTTCTATTGTAGAGAAAAGCAGTGTGTTAGTTGCAAAACCAGGAGTATACGAAGAATTATTACCATTTGTATCGCAATAATGAAAAAAAGTAAGAGGCATAAAGAAGCTTCTTACTTTTTAATGTTATTGCGATTTACGCATTTTTCTTTTTGTTACAAAACCGTATCCAACTGTAACAAATGTGCCGATAATGCAAATAATAATGCCGATGGGACTATTTTCAGCAACCATAATTCCGATACCAATTAAGAAGATAACACCGATAATTGCTGTTAATAAAAAGCGATATTGAATGTGTTCCATTTCTTCACCCTCCAATCTTATTTTACTTTCACAAAAGTAAGAATACAACTATATTTTCATTCTTGATTTTATTTTGATTGCCATTGTATCCCCTTCGCTCTTATAATAGAGAAGGATTAAAAAGACATTAGGAGTTGGACATGTTGAAAAAACGACAAGATTTACGAAATATAGCAATTATTGCCCACGTTGACCATGGTAAAACAACACTTGTTGACCAGTTATTACGTCAAGCGGGGACGTTCCGTGCGAATGAACATATTGAAGAACGCGCAATGGACTCAAATGATCTAGAAAGAGAACGTGGTATTACAATTTTAGCGAAGAATACTGCGATTCACTATGAAGATAAAAGAATTAACATTTTAGATACACCTGGTCACGCTGACTTCGGTGGAGAAGTAGAACGTATCATGAAAATGGTTGATGGTGTTCTACTTGTTGTTGATGCATATGAAGGTTGTATGCCACAAACACGATTTGTTTTAAAGAAAGCTCTTGAGCAAAACTTAACTCCAATCGTTGTTGTAAACAAAATTGACCGTGACTTCGCTCGCCCTGATGAAGTAGTTGATGAAGTAGTCGACTTATTCATCGAACTTGGTGCAAACGAAGATCAATTAGAGTTCCCAGTTGTATTTGCATCAGCAATGAACGGAACAGCAAGCTTAGATTCAAATCCAGCAAATCAAGAAGAGAATATGAAATCATTGTTTGACACAATTATTGAACATATTCCAGCACCAATTGATAACAGCGAAGAGCCACTTCAATTCCAAGTAGCACTTCTTGATTACAATGACTATGTTGGTCGTATCGGAGTTGGACGCATATTCCGTGGTACAATGAAAGTAGGACAACAAGTTGCATTAATGAAAGTTGACGGAAGTGTAAAACAATTCCGTGTAACTAAATTATTTGGTTACATTGGATTAAAACGTCAAGAAATTGAAGAAGCAAAAGCTGGAGATTTAGTAGCTGTTTCAGGTATGGAAGACATTAACGTAGGTGAAACGGTATGTCCGGTTGAGCATGAAGAGGCTTTACCATTATTACGTATTGATGAGCCAACACTACAAATGACATTCCTTGTAAATAATAGCCCGTTTGCAGGTCGTGAAGGTAAATTCATTACTTCTCGTAAAATTGAAGAGCGTCTTCGTTCACAATTAGAGACAGATGTAAGTTTACGTGTAGATAATACAGATTCTCCTGATGCATGGATCGTATCTGGACGCGGAGAGTTACATTTATCTATCTTAATTGAAAACATGCGTCGTGAAGGTTATGAACTACAAGTATCTAAGCCAGAAGTAATTATTAAAGATGTTGATGGCGTAAGAAGCGAGCCTGTAGAGCGCGTACAAATCGATGTGCCTGAAGAATACACTGGTTCTATTATGGAATCAATGGGCGCACGTAAAGGTGAAATGTTAGATATGGTGAATAACGGAAATGGTCAAGTTCGCCTTACTTTCATGGTTCCGGCACGTGGTTTAATTGGTTACACAACAGAATTCCTAACATTAACTCGTGGTTACGGTATTTTAAACCATACATTTGATTGCTACCAACCAGTACATGCTGGACAAGTGGGTGGACGTCGCCAAGGTGTTCTAGTTTCACTTGACACAGGAAAAGCATCACAATATGGTATTATGCAAGTTGAAGATCGCGGTGTAATCTTCGTTGAACCAGGTACAGAAGTATATGCTGGTATGATCGTTGGAGAACATACACGTGAGAATGATTTAACAGTTAACGTTGTAAAAATGAAACAACAAACTAACATTCGTTCTGCGACGAAAGATCAAACTTCATCAATGAAAAAACCACGCTTAATGACTTTAGAAGAGTCATTAGAGTACTTAAACGATGATGAGTTCTGTGAAGTAACTCCAGAATCAATTCGTCTACGTAAAAAGATTCTTGATAAGAGTGAGCGCGAAAGAGCTGCTAAGAAAAAGAAATCTGTTGAAGCATAAAATAATAAAACAGCTACCTTTTATAAAGGTAGCTGTTTTTTTGTTTTTTTGTTTTTTTGTTTATTTTTTTAGAATATTTACTCTTTTTTTGTGGACAGTATTTTTTTTGCGAGTTACTCTTGTATTAAGTACATAAAGAGAATTTGTTTCATGAGAAGGGGTGAAAGATAGTGTTAGAAAGAATGTCATTTTTCGCGAAACTTTGTAAAGTTGATGAAAATCCAGAGTTAGGGATGTGGTTGCTTTATGGAACAATAATTTTATTAAGTGCACTTGTATATAATTTAGGATTTGCAAGGAAGCTATCGGTACTAAAAAATATAGTGATATATATTTCTTTAGCAATTGGATGCACGGTATTAACTTTTTTTGCAGTTTTTTTACCCGTTGGAGAGGGACTCGTTGTAGCGGCAATTGTACTTGGAATTTATAGACTGCGTTTACGTCAAGCTAAACAACAAAAAACAGGGTGAAAAAAGGAGGGGTTTTCATGCGCTCAGTACAAGATGCATTATATAATTGGTTAACAATTAAAACGGTTGCGGAAGCACGTCCAGATGATAGAGCTGCACAAGAAACGTATGTATTATTTCAAAATATGATATATGAAGAGCATAAATTACGAAATGTAGAAGTTGAAAAGAACGAGGAAATGTATTTGATTACATATGAAATTGATGGAGAAATAAGGTGTGCAAGATTTCCGGTAGAAGCCATTGATTGTTTTTTGGATCAGATGAATCGTGAACCAGAAAAATACAAATAAGTCCTTATCTATATGATTAAGGACTTATTTCCGGTTTACCAATCGTCTTCTACTTTTTTATCACGATATAATCGGAAATTACCACTCGCATGGCGTTCCGTAGTACGCTCTGCAATTCGTTCCGTACATTCCATGCACATATATGTATGAATAGGGCGATTACGCAGTTTTTTTGCCATAGGATTTTCGTCATCTAACATATCTTTTTTATCACAAATCATACATTTGACTCTCATTTCGTCACCTCAATACGAATTCTATCAGTATAAGTATATCATGGAAGTATAATGTTTTTGAATAATAGCGGGAAAAAATAATATTTTCGCAATTCGAAAAATAGGTTATGATAAGGATATATAAATAATATTTGGAGGTGGAAATATGGCGAATGTAGTTGAGCCTACATTGACAGGTGATTTAGTACAATCTTTGCGTAAAGAGTGTATCGTTATGATAGCAACAACAGATTTCGAAAAACAAATTCCTAACGTAAGTGCTATTTCTTGGGTATATGCAGTGAGTGAAACTAGTATTCGATTTGCGGTAGATCAACGCTCACGTATTGTGGGGAATATACGGCATAGTGCAGGGGTTGTATTGACTATAATGGCGAATGAATCCGTATTTTCCATAAGTGGTGAAAGTGAAATTTTAACAGATAGAATGGAAGGGATTCCTCTAAAATTAACGGTAGTAGAAGTGAATGTACAAGAAGTTCGTGATGTTATGTTTTATGGTGCGAAACTTGCTACTGAACCAACATATGAAAAAACATATGATCTTCGAGCTGCTAAAAAGCTTGATAACCAAGTATTAGTAGGAATGAAAGAATTATAAAGAAGATGAATAGGAACATCGTTCATAAACTTTTACAAGTGAGTATTGTGATTTAATGTGAAAAATTATAATAAAAAGTAATATATTGAATAGAAATGAATAAAAAATAAAGAAAAGGTTTAATTTCTATGAATTTCGATTCTACCTCGTTTTTACGGTACATATAATTATAACAATGGTTCGTCCATATTTTATGGATGAAACCCTTGTTCTACAAATTTAAAAGTGGAGTCAGGGGGTAACAGGTTGGATAAAATTTATGTGTTAGATACGAATGTACTTTTGCAGGATCCTTTATCTATTTTTTCATTTGCAACAAATGAAGTAGTGATTCCAGCAGTTGTATTAGAAGAGGTTGATTCGAAAAAACGTTATATGGATGAAGTAGGACGAAATGCTCGCTATGTATCTAAGTTAATCGACAAATTTCGCGAAATAGGAAAGCTGCATGAAAGTATTCCGTTAGAAAACGGCGGTACATTTCGTATTGAATTAAATCATCGCTCATTTGTTCAACTGCAAGATATTTTTGTAGAAAAAACAAATGATAATCGAATTTTAGCGGTAGCGAAAAACCTCTCTTTAGAAGAACAAGAAAAAGAGGACGGGAAATCAGTTATTTTAGTAAGTAAAGATGTACTCGTAAGGGTAAAAGCTGATGCAATCGGATTGCAGGCCGAAGATTATTTAAGTGACCGAGTAATCGAAGTGGAAAATATATATTCAGGATTTTTAGAAGGGTATATATCAAAAGAACAGTTAGATTATTTTTATGAAAAAGGTGAACTACCTTTATCTGAAATCGCAAATCATCCTTTTTATCCAAATCAGTTTGTTGTAATGAAAGATGCACTAGGGGGTTCTAGTTCTGCACTTGGGATTGTGGATCATTTAGGTAAGAAGGTAAAAAAACTTATTTTTCACAATGAACAAGTGTGGGGGATACGCCCACGAAACGTGCAGCAAATTATGGGATTAGAATTGCTACTTCGGGAAGATATTCCACTTGTAACGTTAACCGGAAAAGCCGGTACAGGAAAAACGTTACTTGCATTAGCTTCGGGACTAATGCAAACGGAAGATTTAGGTTTATATAAAAAACTACTTGTCGCGAGACCAATTGTACCGGTAGGAAAAGATATAGGTTATTTACCAGGAGAGAAAGAGGAAAAATTAAGACCGTGGATGCAGCCGATTTTTGATAATCTAGAGTATTTATTCAACACGAAAAAGCCTGGGGAGCTAGATGCTATTTTAGCTGGGATGGGTTCGATTGAAGTAGAAGCGCTTACCTATATACGCGGGAGAAGTATTCCAGACCAGTTCATTATAATTGACGAGGCACAAAATTTAACGAAGCATGAAGTGAAGACGATATTAACAAGGGTAGGCGAAAAAAGTAAGATTGTATTAATGGGGGATCCTCAGCAAATTGATCATCCGTATTTAGATGAATATAATAACGGTTTAACATATGTCGTAGAGAAGTTTAAAGAACAACGTATTAGTGGTCATGTAAAGTTTGTTAAAGGAGAGCGTTCTAATTTAGCACAACTAGCAGCGGATTTATTATAAAAAGGAGTGAGCTTAAGCTCACTCCTTTTTTGCCTTTTAATTATACAATTTAAATGATTGTAAATTTACGGATGTTACGAATCGGATTTTGTCTATTAGATCCATCATGGAAATATAGATGAACAGGCCCGTCTTCTCGTAATGGTTTACCTTCTTTTGAAAAACCGAGAATAGCTTTATGGGCTGTTTCTAACGGAAGTGTAATTGTATTGTCTGTTGTTTCAATTTCGACTTGAGTAGCATCTTCTAAAATTTCAGCATTTTTTAGAAATGGATGAAGTGGTATGCCAAATGTCCCGTTAATAAGCTGTTCTTTTTTATATTTCTTTACACTTTGTTGTATTGGCGGGAAGGCAGCACCATCACGGATTTCGCGATCCCAATGCTCTGAAGTATGCTTTAAGTATGTTTCTAATTCGGATGAGTCTTCTCTAGTTTCATCAAAGTAAGTTGTCAAATCTATTTTTCGATCATCGAAAATCCATACAGTTGGATCGATAGTGATTGGAAAACGAACTTTTCCATTAATAAATAAAATTTCGCTCATTGTTGTTCCCCCATTTGTGTTATACTCCCACTTTTCAGTATAATAGTATTAGGCACTGTTGTCACAAAAAATGTTTCTATTGCAATTTATTAAAACTATCGCTAATATTAATAGATATGAGAGAGTAGGACGGAAACGGAGGGAATCAATTTGGCGTCTGAGACAGTATCAAATCATCAGGAAAAGGCACTAGCCCTTCTACAAGCGGATGCAGAGAAGATTTTAAGACTTATTAAGGTACAAATGGACAATCTTACAATGCCGCAATGTCCATTATATGAAGAAGTTTTAGACACACAAATGTTTGGACTATCCCGCGAGGTCGATTTTGCGGTTCGCCTTGGTCTTATTGGAGAAGAACAAGGGAAAGCAATGTTAGGAGAGCTCGAACGTGAGTTGTCTGCACTTCATGAAGCATTTACAAACAAACAACAATAACGGGTTCAAATAAGGGGGCTCAAACTGAAATAGTTTGGGCTTTTTATTTGTATAATAAAGAAGGAAGAACCTATATACATATGGAATACAACAATAATTAAATTGAAACAGAAAGAGGAAATGAAATGAAAAAAGTATGGAAATCGATGGATTATTCCTTATTACTTCCTCTTGTTATCTTATGTGTGCTGGGAGTTATAATGGTATATAGTTCTAGTTCCATTGTTGCGATTTCGAGGTTTGATAAACCAGCAAATTTCTTTTTTAAAAGACAATTAATGACTTTGGCTGCTGGGACAATCATATTAATAATTATCGCTACTATCCCATATAAAGTGTGGAGGAAACGAATTTTTTTATTAGGGAGTTATGGTATTAGCATTGCATTATTAGCGGCAGCTGCATTTTTCACTAAGACAGTAAACGGCGCAAATGGATGGATATTTGGAATACAGCCTGCAGAATTTGTGAAGATAACTGTTATCCTCGTATTGGCTCATTTTTTTGCGAAAAGGCAAGAAACGAATACGCCTGTTTTGAAAGGATCGGGACCGGTACTTTTTGGTGTTGGTTTAATCATGGTTTTAATTTTAAAGCAAAATGATTTAGGTACCGATTTGTTAATTGCAGGAACAGTAGGAATTATGTTTCTTTGTTCGGGAGTGCGGATTAATTTATGGATTAAACGAATTGTTTTAACTTCTATAGTATGGGTTCCGGCACTATATATTCTCGGTAATTATGCATTAAATCCATACCAAAAGGCACGGTTTTCAGTTTTTCTTGATCCATTTAACGATCCTCAAAATGATGGGTTCCAATTAATAAATTCTTTTATTGGAATTGCTTCAGGAGGGTTAAATGGTCGAGGGTTAGGGAACAGTGTCCAAAAATATGGATACTTACCAGAGCCGCAAACAGATTTTATTATGGCAATTATATCTGAGGAGCTTGGTTTTATAGGTGTAGCTGTCATTTTAATCTGTTTGTTACTTATTATTGTTCGAGCATTTAGGATTGCACAAAAGTGCAAAGATCCGTTTGGAAGTTTAATAGCAATTGGAATTGCAAGTTTGTTTGGAGTTCAAACTTTTATAAATGTTGGTGGTATGTCTGGGTTAATACCGCTTACAGGGGTACCATTACCGTTTGTAAGTTATGGTGGTAGTTCTTTATTGGCTAATTTACTTGCAATGGGTATACTGTTAAATATTGCTAGTTATGTAAAACGACAAGAGAAACAACAAAACGAATTGACTAATGAAATAGAACAAGGTGGACCGCATCTTGTTGTTGTAAAATAAAAAACGCATTGAGCTCTAGAGTTCAATGTGTTTTTTATTTTTTTAGGTTTTAAATGTGATACAATATTAATTCTCTTGAAACAAAAAGTATATTACATTTAAGTAAATGTGATATACAATATTGTTGTTAGAAAAGGAAGAGGTATGCTATACTATTTTTGTGAAACAAATTGAACAGAAAACTTATCATTTGTTGAAAAATAAGGTATGATGGATAAAAATAAAGTGAAGCTTTCTAAGTATAATATAATGTAGAAAGTGAAGAACTTCACGCTCTGTAGAGTGTGTATGTATTTTATCTCTAGAGTGGTAGGAAAATAGAGGGGGAAAATCATGACAAAGCTGCAACGTATTCAAAAAGTATTGGTAGCTAACCGTGGAGAGATAGCAATTCGTGTGTTCCGAGCATGTTCAGAACTTGGACTAAACACAGTTGCGATCTATTCTAAAGAGGATAGCGGTTCTTATCATCGCTATAAAGCCGATGAGTCCTATTTAGTTGGGGAAGGGAAAAAGCCAATTGATGCTTATCTAGATATTGAAGGCATTATTGAGATTGCGAAAAGTAATCATGTAGATGCAATCCACCCTGGATATGGTTTCTTGTCAGAGAATATTCAATTTGCAAAACGTTGTGAAGAAGAAGAGATTATCTTTATCGGTCCAAAAAGTAAGCATTTAGACATGTTTGGAGATAAAGTTAAAGCAAGAACACAAGCGCAGCTAGCACAAATTCCAATTATTCCTGGTAGTGATGGTCCAGTAAATTCAATAGAAGAAGTTGAAGAGTTTGCTGAAAAGTATGATTACCCGATTATTATTAAAGCATCCCTTGGTGGCGGCGGTCGCGGTATGCGTATTGTACGTGCTAGTGAAGAATTAAGAGAATCGTATAATCGCGCGAAATCAGAAGCAAAAGCAGCCTTTGGTAATGATGAAGTGTACGTTGAAAAATTCGTTGAAAAACCTAAACATATAGAAGTACAAATTTTAGCAGATGAAGAAGGTAATGTTGTTCATTTGTATGAGCGTGATTGCTCTGTACAACGACGCCATCAAAAAGTAGTTGAAATTGCACCGAGCGTGTCGCTTTCAGATGATTTGCGTCAGCGTATTTGTGATGCTGCAGTAAAGTTAACGAAAAATGTAAATTATTTAAATGCTGGAACGGTAGAATTCCTTGTAAAAGGTGATGAGTTTTACTTCATTGAAGTAAACCCACGTGTTCAAGTTGAACATACGATTACAGAGATGATTACAGGAGTGGATATCGTTCAATCGCAAATTTTAATAGCTGATGGACATGCATTACATAGCAAAATGGTAGGTGTTCCTAAGCAAGAGGAAGTGGTTGTGCATGGATTTGCAATCCAATCTCGTGTAACGACTGAAGACCCACTAAATAATTTCATGCCGGATACAGGGAAAATTATGGCGTACCGATCAGGCGGTGGTTTTGGTGTTCGTCTTGATACAGGTAATAGTTTCCAAGGTGCAGTTATTACACCGTACTACGATTCTTTACTTGTAAAAGTTACTACTTGGGCACTTACTTTTGAACAAGCCGCTGCAAAAATGGAACGTAACTTAAAAGAATTCCGTATTCGTGGTATTAAAACAAATATTCCATTCTTAGAGAATGTAGTAAAACATAGAAACTTCTTATCGGGAGAGTATGATACTTCATTTATTGACGCGTCACCTGAACTATTCTTGTTCCCGAAACGTAAAGACCGCGGAACAAAAATGTTAAATTATATTGGTACAGTAACAGTAAATGGCTTCCCAGGAGTAGGGAAAAAAGAGAAACCAATTTTCCCAGATGCTCGTATACCAAATGTGATACACTCAGAGCCAATGCAAAATGGAACGAAACAAATTTTGGATGAGCGTGGAGCGGATGGATTAGTAAAGTGGGTACAAGATCAAAAGCGTGTACTTTTAACTGATACAACATTCCGTGATGCACATCAGTCATTACTTGCAACTCGTGTTCGTACAAAAGATTTACATCACATTGCAGAGCCGACAGCGAGAATGTTACCAAACTTATTCTCAGCGGAAATGTGGGGCGGTGCAACGTTTGATGTTGCATATCGTTTCTTGAAAGAAGATCCATGGGAACGATTACTAGATCTTCGTGAAAAAATGCCAAACGTTTTATTCCAAATGTTACTTCGCTCTTCAAACGCAGTAGGTTACAAAAACTATCCAGATAATTTAATTCAAAAATTTGTGGAATGTTCTGCTCAAGCTGGAATTGATGTGTTCCGTATTTTTGATAGCTTAAACTGGGTAGAAGGCATGAGAGTTGCAATTGATGCTGTACGAGATACTGGTAAAATTGCAGAAGCGACAATGTGTTACACAGGAGATATTCATGACCCGTTACGTAGTAAATACGATTTAAATTATTATAAAAACTTAGCAAAAGAGTTGGAAGCATCAGGAGCTCACATTTTAGGAATTAAAGATATGGCGGGCTTACTAAAGCCAAACGCAGCATATGATTTAGTTTCAGCATTAAAAGAGACGGTGTCGATTCCAATTCACCTGCATACACACGATACGAGCGGAAATGGTATTTTAACGTATACAAAGGCAATTGAAGCAGGTGTTGATATTGTCGATGTAGCGGTGAGTTCAATGGCTGGTCAAACGTCACAACCAAGTGCGAATACACTATACTATGCGTTGGGTGGAAACGAAAGACAGCCAGATGTTAATATAGACTCATTAGAAAAACTATCTCATTATTGGGAAGATGTACGTAAATACTATGCTCCATTTGAAAGTGGTATGAATGCTCCTCACACAGAGGTATATATGCATGAAATGCCGGGTGGACAGTATAGTAATCTTCAACAACAAGCAAAAGCAGTTGGCTTAGGAGATCGCTTTGATGAAGTTAAAGTGATGTATCGCCGTGTTAATGATATGTTTGGCGATATTGTAAAAGTAACACCATCATCTAAAGTTGTCGGTGATATGGCATTATTTATGGTTCAAAATCACCTAACAGAACAAGATATTTTAGAACGTGGACATGCTATGGACTTCCCAGGATCTGTTGTTGAAATGTTCTCTGGAGATTTAGGACAACCATATGGTGGTTTCCCGAAAGAATTACAAAAAATTATTTTAAAAGGGAAAGAGCCATTAACAGTAAGACCGGGTGAATTATTAGAACCAGTAGATTTCGATGCTTTAAAAGAAGAGTTATTCCACAAACTTGGACGCGAAGTAACAATTTTTGATGTAGTCGCATATGCATTGTATCCAAAAGTATTTATGGACTACGAAAAAGTTGCCGGGATTTATGGAAATGTATCTGTGCTTGATACACCGACATTCTTCTATGGTATGAGACTTGGTGAAGAAATTGATGTGGAAATCGAGCAAGGTAAAACATTGATGGTTAAACTAGTTTCCATTGGGGAGCCACAGCCAGATGGAAATCGTGTGCTTTACCTGGAGTTTAATGGACAACCGCGTGAAATCGTAGTGAAAGATGAAAGCGTGAAATCAACTGTTGCACAGCGTGTGAAGGGGAATCGTGAAAATCCAAATCATATTAGCGCAACGATGCCGGGAACTGTTATTAAAGTAGTTGTAAAAGAAGGCGATGAAGTGAAAAAAGGTGATTCCATGGCAATTACAGAAGCTATGAAAATGGAAACGACGGTTCAAGCGCCATTTAGTGGTAAAGTGAAAAAAGTATATGTAAATGATGGGGATGCAATTCAAACGGGAGATTTACTCATTGAATTAGATCATTAAAATAAAGAAAAAGAGCTGTGCGAAAGCAGCTCTTTTTTGTGTGTAAATAATACCTTGCCGAATTGGCAAGGTATTATAGTTTTACTTTATTTTGTTTGCTTAGAAGTTGATTCAGTTTCTTTTGCATTGACTGTACTTCTTGTACCTATCATAACTAAATAGCATAGTACAGCAAACAGGCAAGAAATGAAGAGCGAATGTAATAATGCCATTGCTAAACTAGCATTTGTAAATACGACCAAAATCCCTACTATAGCTTGAAGTGTAACAAGGATAAATGAAATAATCCATCCCCAGTATACTACACGCTGCTGCTTGTAATGGCGAATAGCGATAATCATCGCATATAGTATCCAAGCGAAAATTAACATCGCTGCAACTCTATGCCCCATTTGAACCCACTCATGTAGTTGAGTTGGCATAGGTCTATTTTTGCTACATAAAGGGAAGTCTGGACAGGCTAAGGTAGCTCGTTCGTGACGTACTAAAGCTCCTGTGTAGACAACGATATAACTGTAAATTGTTACACCATAAATATGAAATTTCATTTTTTTGTCCATAATAAGTGAACGTGCATCAAATTTCTGATCAATTTCAAAAATAAGACACGTTAACAAGATGACAGAAGCAAATGAAATTAAGGAAATACCGAAATGAATAGCTAATACAGCAGGCATTTGACCCCAAACAACCGCCGCCGCCCCCATTAATGCTTGTGCAACTAAAAATACGAAGGATAAAATTGCTAACGTCTTTGTTTCGCGCACATGTTTATAATATTTCCAGGACAAGATACAAAGAAGAGTAACAAGGATTCCTGCTGATCCAGATGTTAAGCGGTGACTTAGCTCAATAATAGTCTCCATTGATAAATTAGATGGAACAAATTCACCGTTACAAAGAGGCCATGATTTGCCGCATCCTTGGCCTGAACCCGTTTTTGTAACTAAAGCGCCTCCTAGTAAAACTACTAATAAATCGAGACTTGTAATGACTGCTAACCATTTAATAAAGCGTTGCAATCTCTTTCACCATCTTTCTGCTATGAAGTTATTGCGAAATATTTTCATTCCATTATGTATAGAATAAAACGTGCTACAGTCCTATGATATATAAAAAATAATAAAATAGCAAAGAAATGGAGGGTGAGGACAACGTACGTATTATAAAGAAAAAAATGGGATTTAAAATACATATTTTAGGAGGAATTCGGGCTATTTTGAAAAGAAATGGGGAGAATACATGCTAAATATGACAAAATAGTTTATTATAGAAGATAACATCATGTTATGATAAGGATAAATTAGAATAAAGTTTTTTAACGTTCGACACAAAAAGTTCATGTTTTCTTCACAAAATGTTCGGGAAATGTGATTTAATATATTGGAGTATGGGCGTAGATTAGTAGTAGAATGGGTTAACAATATTTCTACTGTAATAATATTGCTATATAGAAGCGGAATATTTCACATGAAATATATGCTTAGAAAGATGATAGGTTTAAGAGGGGGTTAAAGTGATGAACCATGCAACAAGTGAGCTGCATGATGAGTCAGCTGTTTCAATTGTACCGGAAACAACTCGGTTACAAGATTTATCAGCGCTCGTTAAAATGGGGATTGTAAACTCAAATACACTTACTGTATTTACAGGATTTTGGTTGGCTTTACATTTTAATGGATTGAGTGTTATGGACAATCTAGATAAGCTATTTTTCACAATCGTTGGTTCTGCATTAATTATGGCAGGGGTATGTTGTTTAAATAACTACATTGACCGAGATATCGATCCATTAATGGAAAGAACAAAAAACCGTCCAACGGTAACAGGTAAATATAAACCTGGCTTTGCACTTGCATTTGGACTTGTAATTTTACTTCTTGGCTTTGCATTTTTATTACTTACTACACCGATGGCAGTGTTAATCTCATTTATTGGTGCCTTCACATATGTTGTTTTATATACGTTATGGACGAAGAGAAAATATACGTTAAATACTGTTGTAGGTAGTATATCAGGAGCAGTTCCACCTTTAATTGGATGGGCGGCAATTGATCCGTCTTTAAATCATCCAATTGCTTGGATGTTATTTTTAATTATGTTTATTTGGCAAATCCCACATTTCCTCGCATTAGCGATGAAGCGTGTTGATGAATATCGAAATGCAGGAATCCCAATGCTTCCTGTTGTACAGGGATTTGATATTACGAAACGTCAGATTATGATTTGGACAGTATGTTTATTACCACTACCATTTTATATGAGTGGGCTTGGAATAACATTCATGGTAATTGCAACATTGCTTAACATCGGATGGATCGCATTAGGGCTTTATGGCTTCCGTAAGCAAGATGACATCAAATGGTCCGTAAAAATGTTTGTTTATTCCTTGAATTACTTAACAATCTTATTTGTGTCAATGATTGTAGTTACATTCTTCTAAGACAACGACATGATTGGATTTCTTTACGTTGAGATTTACTTTACTTAACTATAAAGTACAATCTAATTCACAAAGAAAGTGGGGGTTGTTTGTATGAAGAAACAGTGGCGACTGCTTTCGTTCGTTTCACTGCTGGCTTTACTGTTAGGGGGATGCGGTAAAGCTTTTCAGTCTACTTTAATTCCGCAAGGGGAAGTAGCAAAAATGCAATATGATTTGCTCTTACTAGCGAGTGCAATCATGGTAGGAGTAGTACTTGTAGTTACTATTATTTTCTTATATGTAATTGTGCGTTTCCGACAAAAAAAGGGTGAGGAAGATTATATTCCAGAGCAAGTTGAAGGAAATCACAAACTAGAAATTATATGGACAGTCATTCCGATTATTCTTTTGTTAATCTTGGCTGTTCCGACTGTTACATATACATTCAAGCTTGCTGATGTAAGTGCGATGGAGAAAAAGAATATTGATAAAGATACTATCGTTGTTGATGTAACAGCGAATCTTTATTGGTGGGAATTTTCTTATAAATCAGAAAAAATAGTAACTTCTCAAGATTTAGTTATCCCCACAGGTAAGAAAGTGTATTTGAATTTGAAGGGTGCCGATATTAAACATTCGTTTTGGGTTCCATCTTTAGCTGGGAAAATGGATACAAATACAGATAATGTAAACAAAATGTGGTTAAAGGCAGATAAATCGGGCACTTATAATGGTTTTTGTACAGAATTTTGTGGCCCATCACATTCTTTAATGCAGTTCAAAGTGAAAGCTCTGGATGAAAGCGAGTACAAAAAGTGGCTTGCTGACATGAAGAAGATTGATGGAAAAAAAGAAGTAGCTTCTACAAAGGCGCAAGAGGGTCAAGAAATATTTAATAAAAGCTGTATTGGTTGTCATGCAGTTGGATCAAATGATAGTAGACCACCTTCTGCTCGTATCGCACCGAACTTAGCAAACTTTGCAGATCGCGATATGGTTGCTGGTATTGCCGAAAATAATGAAGAGAACTTAAAAAAATGGCTCAAAGATCCTGAAAATATGAAACCAGGTAATAAAATGACTGGTAAATATGGCAACTTAACGGATGATCAAATTAATGCATTAAATGCATATTTACAAACGTTAAAGATTGAAAAATAAAGAGGGATCATTTGCGAAGGGGAGGTTGAAAACGTGAGTTCTGTAGCAAAAAAACAGGGGATGGGTGCTGTCATATGGGATTATTTAACGACAGTAGACCATAAAAAGATTGCCATTCTCTATTTAATTGCAGGTGGATTGTTTTTTGTAATAGGTGGAATAGAAGCACTATTTATTCGCCTGCAGTTAGCGATTCCTAACAATGCTTTTCTTGTTGGGGATGCTTATAATCAAGTATTAACGATGCACGGTACAACAATGATTTTCCTCGCAGCTATGCCACTCGTGTTTGCATTTATGAACGCCGCTGTACCACTTCAAATTGGAGCACGTGATGTGGCGTTCCCGTTTTTGAATTCGCTCGGATTTTGGTTATTTTTCTTTGGTGGATTATTTTTAAATTTAAGTTGGTTTTTAGGAGGAGCGCCTGATGCAGGGTGGACATCATATGCATCTTTAGCTTTAGCCTCTAAAGGACATGGTGTTGATTTTTATGTACTCGGCTTGCAAATATCAGGTATTGGTACATTAATTGGAGGTATTAACTTCCTTGTTACAATTATTAATATGCGCGCGCCAGGGATGACGTACATGCGCATGCCGATGTTTACATGGACAACATTTGTAACATCTTCACTTATTTTATTTGCATTTCCACCATTAACTGTAGGATTAGGACTTTTAATGTTAGATCGTTTATTTGGCACAAGTTTCTTTAATCCGGCACTAGGTGGGAACACGATTATATGGGAGCATTTATTCTGGATCTTCGGTCATCCGGAAGTATACATTCTTATACTCCCAGCTTTCGGAATATTCTCAGAAATCTTCGCCACATTTTCGAAAAAACGATTATTCGGTTATTCTTCTATGGTGTTCGCGACAGTATTAATAGGGTTTTTAGGATTTATGGTATGGGCGCATCATATGTTTACTGTTGGTCTTGGGCCTGTTGCAAATGCTATCTTCTCGGTTGCAACAATGGCGATTGCAGTTCCAACGGGTATTAAAATATTTAACTGGCTCTTTACAATGTGGGGTGGAAGTATTAGGTTTACAACACCAATGATGTGGGCGGTAGCTTTTATTCCATCCTTCGTTATGGGTGGAGTTACAGGTGTTATGCTTGCTTCTGCACCAGCTGATTATCAGTTTCATGATAATTATTTCGTAGTAGCACACTTTCATTATGTAATTGTTGGTGGTGTTGTATTTGGTTTACTTGCAGGTGCGCATTATTATTGGCCACTTATGTTTAATAAAGTATTAAATGAAACGTTAGGAAAGATAACATTTTGGTTATTCTTTATCGGTTTCCATTTAACGTTCTTTATTCAGCATTTCCTAGGTCTAATCGGTATGCCGCGTCGTTACTACACATATCTAGAGGGGCAAGGATTGGAAATGGGGAATATGATTAGTTCTATTGGAGCAGTGTTTATGGCTCTTGGAACGATTGTTCTTTTATTCAATGTAATAAAAACAACGGTATCAAAAGAGAAGGCTGGTCGTGATCCGTGGGATGGACGTACATTAGAGTGGACAATGCCAGCACCTACACCGGAATATAATTTCAAACAGTTACCATTTGTTCGTGGATTAGATCCGTTTTGGATTGAAAAGCGTGAGGGTAATAAAGAGATGACAGCAGCGGAACCGGTCGGTGATATCCATATGCCAAATTCTTCATTTTCACCGTTTATTATTTCTCTAGGTCTATTTATAGCTGCTTTTGGTGCGATGTATATGCAGGGTGGCAAAGATAAATTTTGGTTATTAGTAGCGATTATCGGTTTAATCATTACGTTTGGTACAATGTTCCTTCGTTCAGTAATTGATGATCATGGATATCATATTCATAAGGAAGATTTAGATGATAAGGGGGGCAAGGCGTAATGCATGTAGATGAGAAATTAACGAATGAAACATTTCCAGCAGAGCCTGAAAAAGCAACCCTTGAGGGGAAAAATAAGTTTGTTGGTTTTTGGTTATTTCTTGGAGGCGAAACAGTGTTGTTCGCTTCCTTATTTGGCACATATTTAGCGTTAAAGAACTCTACAAATGGTGGACCAACATCTCAAGAGATGTTTCAAATGCCACTCGTTTTCATTATGACGATGCTTTTGTTAACAAGTAGTTTAACGAGTGTATACGCAATGTATCATATGAAAAATTTTAACTTTAAGAAAATGCAACTTTGGTTACTTATAACAGTGTTGCTTGGCTTAGGATTTTTGGGGTTTGAAATATATGAGTTTTATCATTATACGCATGAATTTAAGCATACAATGAGAAGTAGTGCGTTTGGTTCTGCATTTTATGCTCTTGTTGGTACACACGGGCTCCACGTGTTGTTTGGATTATGTTGGATTTTAACATTAATCTTTAGAAACGCGAAGAGAGGCTTGAATTTATACAACGCACCAAAGTTTTATGTTGCATCAATTTATTGGCACTTTATTGACGTAGTTTGGGTGTTTATTTTCACTGTAGTATATTTGATGGGAATGGTGGGATAAACAATGGCGGTTAAGCAAACGAATAATCCTAAGGTGGATCTTGTTTATCGGAAGAGAAAAAGTGCAGAGGAAATGAAGCACCAAGTTGTTACATTTTCACTAATGATTTTTTTAACATTAGTTGCATTTGCAGCGGTGGCATATCCGAAAACATTTAGCCCGATTTTTTCGGTTCCATTTATATTATTGTTAGCAGTCATTCAAGTTATATTTCAGTTATATTATTTCATGCATATGAGTCATAAAGGGCATGAAGCGGCGAGTTTCTTCTTATACTCTGGATTGTTAATTGGTTTATTAACAATATTAGCCTTTATGACAATTGTGTGGATTTAAACAGTGATAGTAGGGGGCTCTGATTTATCATAGCCCTCTTTGTATATGAAATATAAGGATTTTGAAAAGGTAGGTGTGGAAATGGAAAACTTATGGGTATTTGGTTTTCAAGCTTTATGGAGTCCGATTTTTTTATTATTTATGATCTCGATTCTTATTAGTTATTTTTTAGTTATTGGACCATATAGAACGCGATTTGAAAATGCGACGAAGGTAAGTAAGAAGCAAATTTTTTATTTTACGACCGGGATTGTTCTTTTGTATTTTGTAAAGGGAGGACCTATTGATTTAATTGGTCATATTATATTTAGTGCACATATGCTTGAGATGGCAGTAATGTATATTGCGGTGCCTCCGTTATTACTGCTTGGTATACCCGTATGGTTATATCAATATATTACTTCTTTTAAGTTCGTTCAAATTGTGCTAAAGGTTTTTGGAAAGCCACTTATTGCGTTGTTGGTATTTAACGGTCTGTTTTCCTTTTATCATTTTCCAGTTGTTTTTGATACAGTAAAACAAAGTCAAATAGCGCATCCTATTTGCCTTGCTATATTGTTTTTTGCAGCAATGATGATGTGGTGGCCGATGTTAAATCCGCTACCAGAATATCAAACTTTAAGTGATATTAAGAAGCTTGGTTATATGTTTGCTAATGGTATTTTATTAACGCCAGCTTGTGCGTTAATAATTTTTGCGACTGCACCATTATTTGCAACATATACAGATCCGGCCGCTTGGATGAAGGCAATGGAGCTCTGTGTACCGGCGGGGACTTTATCAGATTTAAATATAACTGGACCAGAATTTTTACATTGGATGCCGGTAGTAGAAGACCAACAAACAGGCGGTATCATTATGAAAATTGTCCAGGAAATAGTGTACGGTACGATTATCGGTTATGTGTTCTTTAAATGGGCACGTAGAGAGCGTGAAAAGGATAAAGAGCAGTTGCAACAATTGCCGCCGTATTTACAGACCAAGTAAAAAAGTGTGTGGGATTCCATACACTTTTTTCTTCTTTGGTTTTAGCTAATTATAAAAGATTGAATTTTCAAACTTTTCATGTTAAGTTAGTGTAGGCATGTACTAAAGTGGATATAAAACTTACTACTAGCTTTAATACGTAATAATTCCATATGTAGTGCAAGTTTTTTAGAGAATTACAAATTTATCCCGCATTAAGGGGCAGTAAGACTCCCACCTCGAAATTTGGCGACTGCGAGGGAGTTAGGCGGGAGATCAACTCCCCGTAAAAGCCCGATTGGTGTAGGCTAATAATCAGTGGGGGATGGACAAAACCCCCACTGATTAAAGTTTCACTTTATATTGTTATCTTTAATAAACATGAACTATTTTAAGGGGGAATTTAAATGGGTAGTAGTGGAAGCATGGTAAAGCCGATTAGTGGTTTTTTAACAGCGTTAATTCAATATCCAGTACCGGTAGTAGAGTCGCGTGCAGACATTGATAAACAAATTAAACAGATCATAAAAACAATTCATTCAACGAAATCAGGTTATCCTGGATTAGAATTGATAGTATTTCCCGAATATAGTACACAGGGGCTCAATACAAAAAAATGGACTACAGAAGAGTTTTTATGTACAGTTCCTGGACCAGAAACAGACTTATTTGCTGAGGCATGTAAAGAATCTGAAGTATATGGTGTTTTTTCTATAATGGAAAGAAATCCTGATGGTGGAGAACCGTATAATACAGCAATTATTATTGATCCACAGGGTGAAATGATTTTGAAGTATCGTAAGTTAAATCCTTGGGTGCCAGTCGAGCCTTGGAAAGCTGGAGATTTAGGCTTACCTGTTTGTGATGGACCTGGAGGAAGTAAATTAGCTGTTTGTATTTGTCATGATGGTATGTTCCCTGAAGTAGCCCGTGAAGCGGCCTATAAAGGTGCAAATGTCTTGATTCGTATTTCCGGATATAGCACACAAGTTAGTGAACAATGGATGTTAACTAATCGTTCAAATGCATGGCAAAATTTAATGTATACATTGTCAGTGAACTTAGCGGGTTATGATGGTGTATTTTATTACTTTGGTGAAGGACAAGTATGTAATTTTGATGGGACTACTTTAGTGCAGGGACACCGAAACCCTTGGGAGATTGTTACTGCCGAAGTATATCCGGAGCTAGCAGATCAGGCTAGATTAGGATGGGGTCTCGAAAATAATATATATAATTTAGGTTCAAGGGGATATGTAGCGACTCCTGGTGGGGTGAAAGAAAACCCGTATACGTTTGTAAAAGATTTAGCTGAAGGTAAATATAAGGTTCCTTGGGAAGATGAGATTAAAGTAAAAGATGGATCCATTTATGGGTATCCAGTCAAAAAGACGATTCATTCTTAGGTAAGAGAAATAGAACAAGCGCATCGATATGATGCGCTTGTTCTATTTACTCAATAATTTGAAATTCTTTCAACTCTTTTTCAATATTTTGTAGGAGTTGTTCGCTTTTTTGAAGTACATTCGTTGGGAAAATCTCATCATCTCCATATTCAACGCCATGAGGATAATAATGTTTTCCTAATAAGGGTGGCAATAGTTTTACTTGAGCGTGTCTGCCGCCGATGTCACCTTCAACAGCAAATCCTTGTACACGTAAATAATAAATATCCTTTAATATTTCAAATTTATAATCATATGTAACGCGTTCGTAATCCCATTGTCCAGCAAGTACAAAATGATTGTTTTCCATAATCTCAGTTAAAAGAGTTAGATCAACGACTGCATCATTAAAGTTTGTATTTGTAAATTGCATAGAATACCTCCTTATTTTAATGTTAGTACACTATTTTTATAATAGTACGAATAATAAGAAAGTGCAATTCGTATTGCGAGAAAAGGGATAATCCAGACTTTTTTCGTGAAAATATGATATAGTGAAAAGAGTACGGTACACACAAAAAAGGAAAAAAAAGGATTTGTGTATATCTCGATTTTATGCTTTGTTCAGGAGGTATATCGTTTGAAGAAATTATTGCGTATCGTAATGATTACATTTTTAATTTTAGCTGTTGATTTATACGGGAAGTTACTCGTGTCACAATATATATTAACTCCATCTCACTCTAAGCAAGAAAATAAAATTGTGAAAAAGAAGAAGCAAGTAAATGAAGAATCCACAGACACTGTATTAAATATGATTGGTGGGGACTCTGAGAATTTATTAGCGAAGTGGGGCGAACCATCTCGAATAGAGCCTTCTGCTTATGGATATGAATGGTGGGTGTATAATCAAGATTTAGCTCAGTATGTTCAATTTGGAGTTGCTGAACGTAAAGTTGTAACGGCGTATGTTGCTGGTGAGCAAGTTAAGGTGGCTCCCTATCATATAAATGAAAAGTATGAAGAGGTATATAAAAAGAATCCACTTTCACATGAGATTTCATTAAAAAGAGGAAAGAATAGTTATCAATTTGAGTTATCTGATACGGAAGTAATGGAACAACCGCTAGTACCTGTAGAAGATGGATGGGCACAATTATACTTTGATCACTTTACACATGAGCTTGTTGGTCTTCGTTATATGGATGATGAAACGTTATTACGACAAAGACCATATCAACTTGTTTATTCAGGTGAATTAATAGCGGAACAGCCGCTGACACCAGAAAAAATGAAGCAAGTAGAAAATGGAAATATGCAACAAATTCTCGATTTAACAAATATTATTCGAAGTCGTCATCAATTACCGTTGTTAACATTTGACCAACAAACTGCAGATGTTGCATTAGGCCATAGTAAAGATATGAAGGATAATAATTATTTTTCACACGATTCACCTACTTTTGGTACGTTAGGAGATCGCTTGCAAAGTGGGCAAGTGGCTTTTCAACTTGCTGGTGAGAATATAGCGGCGCAACATAGTGATGGAATTGCGGCGGTACAGGGTTGGTTAAATAGTGAGGGTCATAGAAAGAATTTATTAAATGAACAATTTACTGGATTAGGTGTTGGGGTATATGATAAATTTTATACTCAAAACTTTATCCGAAAATAAAATGAAACTTTAATCAGTGGGGGCATCCTTCACTGATTATTAGTCTTCACCAATCGGGCTTTAACGGGCAGTAAGACTCCCGCCTAACTTCTGCGTATTCGTAGAAGTTTAAGGTGGGAGTCTTACTGTCCACAAATAGGGAGATAAAAAGGTGCATGAATCGTCTAAAAATAGGCGAACCATGTGCCTTTTTTTTCTTACAATATAGTAGATATACATGAAGAGGTGAGGATTATGCCAACAACAAAAGGGCCGTTACATCCATCGGTTCAACAGTTTAAAGAGTTTGTAAACCATCACCCTAAAATGGTTCATGAGGTTAGAAGTGGTCAAAAAACTTGGCAGCAATTTTATGAAGAATGGTACTTACTTGGTGAAGAAGATCAAATATGGATAGCGTATAGACCTGATGGAGCACCTGCTTTTTCTTCGGTAAAAGAAAATAAAGAAGAAAAAGAAAATCGAACAGAAGAGGAAAAAACTGCTGATGTGATGGGGCAAATGCTTTCTTTCTTTAAAAAGCTAGACGTAGAACAAATGCAACATCATTTAGCAAATGTAACGAGTGCGATTGGTAGTGTGCAACAAGTTATCCAACAATTTCAAGGGAACCGTGCGCAGCAAGAACAAAGTACTTCTGAAAATAATCCTTTTTTCTTTCAAAAGGATTAGGGGGAAAGAGAATGAGAGCAGAGCTTATGGAGTTTATAAAAGCTGATGAGGATTTAGCTCGCTATATTCGGGAACAGCCATACTGGTACCGGAAATTGACGCGTAACCCAGAAGAAAAAGAAGCTTTTGAGTTAGCTGCCATGCAGCATTTCAAAAAAACGATACCAGATAAAGTGGAAAAATTTCAAAATCAATTGGCTGTTGCTTCAATTATGATTGATATGTTCCAGTATATGAAGCAGCAAAATACGACGTAATTGGAAGGGAAAACTATGTCCGTTATGCAAAACTTTTGTTACAATAGAATCGGATTATTTAAAAAAGGAGTTGCAGCATGACGGAAATTTGTTTAGTACGACATGGACAAACTGATTGGAACTTTCAAGAGATTATTCAAGGGCGCGAAGATATTCCACTTAACGAAGTTGGGAAGAAGCAAGCGAGTCAAAGTGCAGCTACCCTGCAAGCGGAATCGTGGGATATAATTATAAGTAGTCCGTTAATTAGAGCGCAAGAAACAGCTAAGGAAATTGCTGGGGCTATTGGATTACCATCTATTTTATTAGATGAGCGATTTATGGAACGTAATTTTGGGGAAGCTTCTGGGAAACCAGTTGCGGCCGTTAGAGAGTTAATTGCAGAAGGTAATATAGAAGGAATGGAGCAGGATGAAGAAATTGTAGAGCGCTGTTTTACGGCTTTACAAGAGGTTGCAGCAGCACATGGAGATAAACGTATTATCATTGTTGCGCATTCACATGCAATAAAAGCTATTTTACACGCAATTGCACCAGATGAAATTACATTTAAAACGCCGTTAAAAAACGCATGTATTAGCTACGTGAAAGAGAATAGCGGGAAATGGGATGTTCTTAAATATAATATTGCGGAGCATATTATTGTATAAGAGTGCAAGGGGATTGTATGAAAAGTAGTTAGAATTATATCTTTCTTTTAGGTGAGACACTTCAATTAGTAGTTCTGTTCCAAATGTGTTATGATGAATACTCGGAGGTGTCTCTCATGATTGTAGCGACGCTGGAAAGCGTATTGATTTTAGATAAGGCAGAGCAGCTTGCAAAAGCGATCATCTGTTCAGATATAGCAGAAGATTACCGTAAGTATTATAAGGATTTACAAGAAGATATAGAAGTCCAGACGCTAATTCAGCAATTTACAACGATGAAAGAGCGATACGAAGAAGTGCAACGTTTTGGTAAATATCATCCTGATTATACTTTCGTTTCGACGAAAATGAGGGAATTAAAGCGTTCTGTAGATATGCATGATAAGGTTGCAACCTTTAAAAGAGCAGAAACTGCTTTACAAAAGTTATTAGATGAAGTTAGTGTAGCAATTGGTTCTGAGGTGTCTTCTTCCGTTAAAGTTCCAACAGGAAATCCGTTTTTTGATGCGGGTGGCTGTGGCGGTGGGTGTGGTACCGGAGGCGGTTGTGGTTGTAAAAAAACAGGGTAATTTACCCTGTTTTTTAGAATATAGAAGAAAACGTATACAGAGTTTGTCCTTTAATGTCATAAATTTTTGATTGGTTTTCATAAAATATAAGAATATAAGTTTTTAAAAGGAGAAGATGGAGAAGATTATGTTCGGGCAACGACAAAGTATGATTGTTTATTTACATTCATTGAAACATGCCAAGATTTTAAGGAAATATGGTAACATTCATTACATATCAAAACGTTTGAAATATGCCGTTGTATATTGTGATATGGAACAAATTGAGCATATGATGCAAAAATTGAATAAACTTCCTTTTGTAAAAAAAGTAGAACAGTCGTATCGCCCATTTTTAAAAACGGAATTCGAAAATTCGCGTCCTGATCGGGCAAAAGAATACGATTATAGCTAAGTAAAAAAATCCCCTGCTAAATTTAGCAGGGGATTTTTTTACTTGAAATAACGTGTTATTTCATTGGAGGAATGAAATTGTTCATTCGTAAAATACCAATTAGATGATTAAAAAATAGTTCTTTTTCAGGGAAAGTTGTTGATGGTTTTACAGTAAAGGGAGTAACTTTTTTCCCTATTTGTTCCGCCATTTCTTCAAATAAAACGACACGTTTACTTTTTTTATTTTCAAGTACAGGAATGCCTTCACGACATATGTATAATGGTTGGAAATCACCAGTAGTTGTCGGTTTTAGTATTACAACAAGTGAACACACTTTTTTTTCGGTTTTTACAGTTTCGAATTGTAACATATGTGTTACACGTTCTTGGTTTGTTTTGGCAATTTCAAGTAATTCATATAAGTCAGAGTAGCCTTCTCCGAGTTCTATAAAGCGTTGAATCATATTTTTTTCCTCCTCTTTCTTTTACTGTACCACCTCACTTTTTAAATGAAAAGTAGACAAATAAAAAAACCCTGCAAAGCAGGGCCCTTCTAATACTAGTATGTACTACTAGTAAGAAGGCAAAGGGAGAGGAGAAACCGGAGGAAGAACTTATGGGGAAACGTAAGTCTTCTCCGCGGTTGGCAACAACATCGAAAATGATGTTGTTATATTTATTTATGTCCAATCTAAAATGAAGATATACATAATGAAATTAAAATTTATGTTAGGCTTTTTATTTTTCTTTTTTTTATTTTATGATAGGATAAAAAAGGTAAAGTGGAACTGATGTACATAGAGGGGTTTTGTTCGCAAATAGTGAGATGAACATGCAAGAAATAGCGAACGGTTATTTTAACTAAAGTTCTCTATAGGTTAAGTAACGAATTAGTGAAGAATTGTATGGTTTGGTAGCGGTTACCGACTTGAGATGCATTTACAGTAATCGCTCGATAGATTGAAATAAAGGTAGTGACAACAGATGAGAGTAGTTTCAGGAAAATGTAAAGGGCACCCACTTAAAGCGGTACCTGGTAATACAACACGTCCAACGACAGATAAAGTGAAAGAATCTATTTTTAATATGATAGGTCCTTATTATGATGGTGGTATCGCTCTTGACTTATTTGGTGGTAGTGGTGGTCTTGGAATTGAGGCCATAAGTAGAGGGATTGATAAAGCGATTTTTGTTGACCGAGATAGTAAAGCGATAAAAGTCATTCATCAAAATTTAGAAAGCTGTAGAATACAAGAACAAGCTGAAGTGTATCGAAATGATGCGGAACGTGCGGTAAAGGCGCTTATAAAGCGTGAAATATCATTCGATCTTATACTAATAGACCCTCCATATAAAGGTCAAAAAATTGTGTCTTTAATTAGTGTGATCGATCAACATGGATTGTTAAATAAAGATGGCATCATTATGGCAGAGCATGGGGATGACGTGGTTTTACCTGATTCAATAGGAGAACTTGTAAAAGTACGGGCAGAAAACTACGGGATTACAGCAATTTCGATTTATAAGTATGAAGGTGAGGGGACAGAATGACAAGTATAGCTATTTCTTCAGGGAGTTTTGATCCAATTACCCTTGGACATTTGGATATTATTAAAAGGGGAGCAAAAGTATTTGATGAAGTATATGTAGTTGTTTTAAACAATTCATCAAAAAAACCATTCTTTTCGGTAGAAGAACGCCTAGAGTTAATTCGAGAGGCGACAAAGGATATTCCGAATGTAAAAGTTGATTCACATAGTGGATTATTGGTGGAATATGCAAAAATGCGTAATGCAAATGCAATATTACGTGGTTTGCGAGCAGTTTCTGATTTTGAATATGAGATGCAAATTACTTCAATGAATCGAAAATTAGACGAAAGTATCGAAACCTTCTTCATTATGACAAATAATCAATATTCATTTTTAAGTTCAAGTATTGTGAAAGAAGTTGCGAGATATGGGGGAAGTGTAGTAGACCTTGTTCCTCCGATTGTAGAGCGTGCTTTAAAAGAAAAGTTTCAAACCCCGTTAAAGTGAACGGGGTTTTTCTTTATGAATGCGTAAAAACAATAAGATAACATATAAATATAAACAAAATAAGGTGAAGATTGGTCCGTAGTGTATAAATGATGTCCAAATATCAGTTAGTGTGTAAGAATGATTCAATAAAAATACGGGAAGATCTTCTTGCGTAGGCGAGAAAGAATGAACTTTTTCATAAAATGGCCCCCAAAATATAAAAGTGAGAATAGGAGCGAGAATACTTTGGATAATTCGAGCTAAAAAATAAGGTTTAAAGCGGATATCTGTCTCCGCTAATATGCTTGCTACTTGTGCCTGAATAGAAAGGCCGCTAAATGCTAGAATGAAGCTTGTTACCATCGCTTGTTGAAGAAGTGTTGATTCATTAATTTGACTAATCATTTGGCTTCCAAGCGTCATTTCAAAAATACCGGATAATATCGGAATATTAAATTGGGATGTAAGTTGGAAGAATGATAAAATATGTTGCATAATAAAAGAAAGCGCTTCTGTAATTTCGAAAACAGTAATCATTTTATTTAAAACAGAGAATAAAATAATAAACCCACCAATCATGAGCAATGTTTGAATAGAAGAAACGATAGCGTCACCGAGTAGTTTTCCAATCGGTCTTTTTTCTTGCATACGTGTTTGGTGGAGGATGGAAAAAGGGTTTTGAAAGGCACGCTTTTGATTCGTATGTTTGTCTTTTATGTAAGTATCGTTATTACCATAAAAGCGCATAAGTAATCCGACGATAAAGTTACTTATATAATGTGCTGCTGCTAATACGAGCCCTAATTTCGGATTATTGAAAAAACCAATAGAAACCGCTCCGAAAATAAAAAGTGGATTAGAAGAATTTGTGAAAGATACGAGTCGTTCCGCTTCGATTTGTGTTAGTTGATTGCTCTTGCGTAGTCTAGCGCTTAATTTGGCGCCGGCGGGGAATCCTGAAGCCATTCCCATTGCCCAAACAAATCCGCCTATCCCTGGAACACGAAACAGTGGACGCATTAGTGGTTCTAATATAACACCGATAAATTTTACAATACCAATACTGATTAGAAGTTCCGCAATGATGAAAAACGGTAGTAGTGAAGGGAATACAACTTCCCACCATATATTTAACCCGCGAATTGAAGCTTGCAAAGCATCTTGGGGGTGAAGTACAAGAGAAAAGGTTAAAAATAACATTGATATGGTAAGAAAAGCAGTTTTCCATTTTTCGTACATGTAAGAAAATCCCCCTTTGTCCCAAAAACGTTCATTTCAGTATACGTGGATATGTGGTGAATTTAGACCATAAGTATGAAAAAGGAATGAAAAAAATTAAAGGGTGAGAAAAATGAAGGAACCAAAAATCGGTTTAGCGCTTGGATCCGGAGGTGCAAAAGGTTTTGCTCACATAGGGGTAATAAAAGTGTTAAGGGAAGCTGGCATCCCTATTCACATGATAGCAGGTAGTAGTATAGGAGCATTAATTGGTACATTTTATGCAGCGAGTTGTGACGTTGAAAGACTGTATAGATTGGCCGCTGTTTTTAAAAGGAAATATTATTTGGATTTTACAGTTCCTAAAATGGGATTTATTGCTGGAAAACGTATCAAAGATATGATTAAAATGTTTACATATAATAAAAATTTAGAAGAGTTAGATATCCCGACGGCTGTTGTGGCTACTGACATTTTGAAGGGGGAAAAAGTTGTTTTTACAAGCGGTCCGATTGCGGAGGCGGTTCGAGCTAGTATATCTGTGCCGGGGGTGTTTGTTCCAGAGAAAATAGATGGGCGCTTATTAGTGGATGGAGGGGTAATTGACCGTATTCCCGTATCGGTTGTAAAAGATTTAGGGGCTGATATTGTTATTGCTGTTGATGTATCTCCAATTAAGGTGAATGGAGAGGTTACATCGATTTATGATGTGATTATGCAAAGTATTGAAATTATGCAACATGAACTCGTGATGAATCGGCAAATAGCATCAGATTTAATGATGCGGCCAGCAGTAGAACAATTTAGTTCGCGTGCTTTTACACATATTGAAGATATCATTCGGGTCGGAGAAGTGGAAGCAGAAAAACACATTTCAAACATTTATTTACTAATTGAGCAGTGGAAGGAGAAACATAATGTTTAAGCGTTTTCGGTTTATATATGCAATTTTAATAGGGGTTATATTGGCGATGCTACTTGTTTATGTGCGTTTGCCGTATTATGTGACAAAACCAGGTATGGCGGCGAAATTAGCGCCATACGTTCAAGTAGATGGTGGAACGAAAGAGTCTGGTGATTTCATGCTTGTCACTGTCTCAATGGGACCTGCCAATGTGGTGAACTTAATAGCCGCGCAATTTAATAAATATACACACGTTTCAAAGGCGGAAGAAATATTGCAAAAAGGCGAGAGTGATGAAGAATATCAATTTCGCCAAAATTATGCAATGAAAGATTCGCAAAATGCAGCGATCTATAATGCTTATAAACGTGCAAATCGCTCTGTTTCTTTTGAAAATAAAGGTGTACTAGTTGCTGGTGTAGCAAAGGGTATGCCGTCAGAAGGAAAACTTAAGCTTGGAGATGTTATTATAGCTGTCGATGGAAAAACATTCGACAAGACGGAACAATTTATTGAGTATATGACAGGGAAAAAAGAAGGGGACACAGTAAATATTGAATACAAGCGGGGCGGAAAACAGTTTAAAGAAAATTTAAATGTAAAGACGATCCCTAATGGGAATGGACGCGTCGGTATAGGGGTCTCTATCGTTACGGAAAGAGAGTTAGTAGTAGATCCGAAAGTGAAAATTGATTCCCATGAAATAGGAGGCCCGTCAGCAGGGTTAATGTTTACACTAGAAATTTATAATCAGCTCGTTGAAGAAGATTTAACAAACGGACATGAAATAGCTGGAACAGGTACAATCAATGATAAAGGAGAAATTGGTCCAATTGGTGGTATTCAGCAAAAAGTAGTAGCTGCTAGTGATGCGGGAGCTGAAGTGTTTTTTGCGCCAAATGAAAAAGGTGTAGAGAAATCGAATTATAAAGATGCTCTTGAAGCTGCGAAAGATATTAAAACAAAGATGAAAATTGTACCAGTGGACACACTGGATGATGCATTAACGTATTTAGAAAAAATGGGTAAAACAAAGTAAACCTCTCTGAAGAAGAGAGGTTTTTCTTATAGGAATTTTTTCATTATTTCATCATAACGAATTGGGTGATGCGTTGCGTCTTGTTTTAGCAGTTGTGTCCGCAAAGGTTCTTGCATTATGGAGAAATATACAGCATTTGATTTTCGTTCTATGTCTAAAGTTGGATGTTCGAATGTTTTTGTATGAGTAAGGATTGGGAGTTCTATTTTTTTCTTATTTCTAGAAAGATAAGTTTGTCCTTTTTGTGACATTCCGAGAAGACGGATATACGGCGCATGTTGCTCTATATTTGCTTTGTGTATTTCTTCCTTCGTTGTATTTGTTAAAATATGTGTACAAGCTCTTTGCAATCTAGTCCATGTATAACGTTTTGTTTTTAATGCTTCCATGAATGAATAGAAAGATGAACTGTTTTGTATTTTTGATAAAATACGATGCTCTAAACCTTCTTCCATTTCATATATATGCTGTAAGTCCTCTGAAGACATCGTCATAAGTTTGTATTTAAAAAATGAAAAGTATTTTTCCCAGTTATGTAACGTCCCGTAGTTTTGCTTGTATTTTTCTAAAAGAGAAGCAGTCATTTTCGGGATAAAAGGCTCAATAGTTGTAGAGGAACTGTTTTCATTAAATAGCTGTTTGCGAATACTTGTTGCACTTGCAATATGTTGATCGTGAAATGTTTCATCATGATAATGAGAGGCGAATCTTTTTATAGTTTGTGCTTGCATCGAACTGTTTTGTAAGAGAATTGCTTTAATGTACTGTAAGCCTAAAATGTTATTTGGTTGTGACATATCTACGTTTTTTTCGGATGGTAAGATGTGTAGAAAGGCTTCAGATGTAGCTTTCGCATAACTATTACCTGCATTCATAAATTGCTTCACAAGACGATTAAAAGTCTCTTCTTCATTTTTTTGTATAGCGATGGTATTGTAGAAATTTTCAGCTTGTCCATCTTCACTACCGAAACAAATTTCAGAAACACCAAGGGCGTTTAAAATCGAAATTGCGCCATTTGCGAAAGTTTCGGCCTTTTGTGTTGCGAATGCATATGGAAGCTCTACAACAAGGTCTACGCCGTTTGTTAAGGCCATTTTAGTACGATACCATTTGGAGATGAGTGCGGGCTCACCACGCTGCAAAAAAGGACCACTCATAACGGCGATAATAATATCAGACTGTGTTAACTTTTTTGTTTGTTGCACATGATAAGCATGACCGTTATGAAAAGGGTTATATTCAACAACAATACCACTGGATTTTATGGTAATCTCTCCTTTCGATGTAGCATCTTTTTGGAAAACGTGATAGTCTATATATTATTTCCTATGATGACTTCATTATAGTGTAAAGAAAAAACATTGACAAATATAAAATGGCTAGCTATAATTTTGTTTGTTGCCTTGAGGTGATATGATATGAAATGGTCCATCCATCAATTGAATAAATTGAGAAATAAAGGATTGACATTAAATGAAATGGTAGATGTAAGTGAGCTAAAAGAGGTCGAGAAAGATATTCGTGAAATTAATCCTGCTCATGTAACAGGAAGAGTTGATTTTGGCTCCGGTAAGTTTACGTTTCATCTACATATAACTGGAAGCATGGTTTTACCATGTTCTCGCTCTTTAGTAGATGTGACATTACCATTTGACATTAAAACAACTGAGGTGTTCCAAACTTCGGAAGAAGAATTTGAAACAGAAGCTGAAATTCATTGTTTAGAAGGAGAAGTACTTGACTTACTGCCCGTAATCAAGGAAAATATACTTTTGGAGATTCCAATGCAAATTTTCAGTGATGATGTTTCTGGTGGAGCACCGATGCAAGGTCAAGACTGGCAAGTGATTTCGGAAGAAAACAAAGAAAAGACTGTTGATCCACGATTAGCAGGACTTGCAAAGTTTTTTGACAAATAATCGGAAGACTGGTTTAGGCCTTCATATGAAAATAACTATTTCTTTTAAGGAGGTGGGAAGAATGGCTGTACCTTTTAGAAGAACTTCTAAAACAGTAAAAAGAAAGCGTCGTACGCATTTCAAATTATCAGTACCTGGTATGGTAGAGTGCCCAAGCTGTGGTGAAGCGAAATTAGCTCACCGTGTATGTAAAGCATGCGGTACTTACAAAGGTAAAGAAGTAATCAGCAAGTAATTGCGGGGAAATAAACGTAGAAGATATCTTCTACGTTTATTTTTTTTTGTCTTATTCTTTATTTGTTGTATTCTATCTTTTCTAGTAACTGCATATGCTTAATAAAAAATGCATAGGGAGGACTAGAGAGATGGCGACAACAAGACAAGATGCTTGGACTGATGATGAAGATTTGCTTCTGGCAGAAGTAGTACTCCGGCATATTCAAGAAGGTGGAACGCAACTTTCTGCCTTTAAAGAAGTGGGGAGACATTTGTCTCGCACACCAGCAGCATGTGGATTTAGGTGGAATTCTTATGTTAGAAAGCAATACAAAGAACGTATTGAAGAAGCAAAGCAACTTCGTAAAGTAGAAAATTATGAAGTGAAAGAGACAAAGGTATTAGAGCCTACATCAATTACATTGAATGATGTTATTGAATTCTTGCGAAATTATAAAGATGAAAGCTCTTTAATGGTGTTGCAACAACAAATTGAATCGTTACAAACAGAGAAAGAACGTCTTCTGGAGCGATTATCAGTATATGAGGAAGAATATAGAACATTACTTGATTATATCGATCAAAAAAGAAGTGTAATGGTAGCGGAAAGAAATGGCGCTCGCTCGAATGGAGAATTAGAAAAATTAAAGAAATAAAAACAGCTGCGTAACAGCTGTTTTTTTTGTTTCTTATGCAGATTCTTCGTTTGTAATCGCATTCGAATTTGTTTCTGGATGCCAAATATAAAAATCACCATCAGTTACTGATACTGGCTGGAAACTTAATTTATCCCAAAAACCAGATGACTGGATACGTGCTATCGTTTTAATTGGGAATTGTAGTTGTTTCGCATAATTAACAAGCATTTGTCCGAATCCTTGTTTTTGAAAAGTCGGCAATACTTCAAGTTTATAAAGTTCTAGGTAAGTACCTGTAATTTCAAATGGTTCCCCGCCGTTCCTTTTCATATATAGACTCATACGTGCGATTAGTGATCCTCCATAATAAATACCGTAAAATGGAGACTCACTATCATTTTCAATAATGTTTGCTTGTAATTCTTCCAACATGGATAGTTCTTGAGCTCCGCACCCTTTGAATTTTTTAAATTCATCTAATGTTTTATAATTGATGAGCAAGCGTTCAACTTTTGGGAATCCCATTACATCACGTCCTTTTCTTATCTTGTTGAATGCAGAAAAGTTAAAATATTTATAATAATATTATAACTCATTTTTAAATTTTTATGAAGAAGATAGAATATTTCTTTCATTATTTTTTTGAGGATTTGCTAAACTAAGAATAGAACTATGTATATAGGTAGTATATACATAGTGAAAGAAGAGGTTGCATTTGTTAAAAGATAATTGAATCCTCAACTATGTAATTGTAATTTAATAAGATATAAAGGGGGAAAGGCAAGGGAACTTATATCACTTGTTAATATGAGTTCTTTGTGTGAAGATGAAAATTGGAATTGTTGGACCGGGAGCTATTGGTCTCCTATATACATTTTATTTACAAAAAAGTAATCAAGATGTTACGTTGTTTACAAGAAACGATAAGCAAGCAGAAGAATTAAACTTAACGGGTGTAACTTGTATTAGGAATGGAGAACGTGAAACGGTATTTCCATCTATTTTACCGATAGAAAGTATGCTGGATAAACAGTTAGATTATATATTTATTGCTGTAAAGCAATATCATGTAACTGATATATTACCTTTTGTGCAGGGAGAATCGTCATTAATCTTTTTGCAAAATGGAATGTCACATCTTCACGTTATGCGAAAAATAGGAAATGAACGTATAGCAGTCGGGATTGTGGAGCATGGTGCAAAAAAAGAGGATGGACATACAGTTCGTCATACTGGAATAGGTGTTACAAAGTTTGGTGTAGTGCGTGGTCAATCTAGTTGTTTTAAAAAGGTATTTAATTGTTTTCCTTTTGATTATTTTCCGATTCAGATAGAAGATGATTGGAAGGGGATTATGCGTAATAAATTAGTAGTCAATGTATGTATTAATCCGTTGACGGCATTATTACGGGTTGAGAACGGGGAGTTAATTTCAAACCCGCTTTTTTATCAAATGATGGAGCAAGTATTTCAGGAAGTTGCATTTCTTGTTAAAGAAGAAGATAAGGAAATGCTATGGAAAATGGTATGCCAAGTATGTGAAAAAACATCCCATAATACTTCATCTATGTTAGCGGACGTAAGGGCGAATAGACAAACGGAAGTTAATGCAATTGTTGGATATGTATTAGAAGAAGCTGAGGAACAACAACAATCTGTTCCGACACTTCGATTTTTGTTCAATGCAATAAAAGGAATGGAATTATAAGTGTTTTTCTTTGCTTTTACGTGAAACATTGAATACAATGTGGGTTGGTGAGAGAACAGGATACGAAAGGAAGAATTATATGGAGATAAAAGAAATCTCTGTTCCACTACAAGGTGTTGTAGCGGACTATATGAACGGTAAAAAAGAGATACAGTCATGTTTTGATTATCTGTTAACAGAGGATGCTTTTAAACAGCGTTTACATGATTTACGTGAGAGAGAGTTTTTCCGTCAAGATTTAGTAACGCATTTATTAGAATATAATACACAATTGCAAGCGGGAGAATTTACAATTCAAAATATAAAAGCGCTTGAAGATGAAAATACATATGTAGTTATAGCTGGACAACAAGCAGGGTTATTAACTGGTCCGCTTTATACAGTTCATAAGATCATTTCAATTTTACAGCTTGCAAAAGAAAAAGAAGAGAGCTTAGGGGTTCGGGTTGTTCCTGTCTTTTGGATTGCTGGTGAAGACCATGATATGGATGAAATTAATCATACATTTGTAACGAAAAATAAAAAAATAAAAAAGACCATTTTTCATGATCGTTATCCGAAAAAGGCGAGTGCTTCTGAGTCTGAGTTTTCTATTGAAGACTGTAGAAAATGGGTCGAAGAGATTTTTAAAACATATCCGGAAACGAATTTTACAAAGGATGTATTACAATTTGTTGATGATGCTTTAGGTAAATCGCATACATATGTAGATTTCTTTGCGCACCTTATTACGAAAATGTTCGCAAATTCTGGTTTAATTCTTGTAGATTCACATCATCCTGCATTAAGAAAATTAGAAGTGCCGTTTTTACAACAAATTATAAGTAAATATAAAGAAATTCAAGTAGGGCTTCGTAATCAACAGGAAGTACTTAAGGAATTAGGATTTAAACCGATTATTGAAACGAAGACAAATGCAGTACATATATTTATGGAAATTGATAATGAGCGAGTATTGCTTGAAGAGAATCAAGGGAAATTTATTGGAAAAGATGGAGTGCATTCATTTTCGTATGAAGAATTGATGGAAGAGATGGAAAGAAGTCCAGAACGTTTTAGTAATAATGTTGTAACGCGCCCTCTTATGCAAGAATATGTGTTTCCTACGTTAGCGTTTATTGGCGGTCCAGGGGAGTTAGCTTATTGGAGTGAATTGCAACAAGTGTTTCATACGGCAGGTTTCCAAATGCCACCTGTTGTTCCGCGCCTTACAATTACTTATATGGAGCGAGATATAGCGACAGATTTATATGATTTAGATTTGCAAGAAATTGATCCATTTCTAAATAATATAGATAATCTGCGTGACAATTGGCTTTCTAATCAAATAGAGGAACCGATAGACGAGCGATTTATAGAAGCGAAAAAAGAAATAATGGATATTCATACATCATTACAACAATTCGTGAAAAAAATAGATCCAGGGTTAAATGAGTTTGCTGGGAAAAATGAACTGAAAATTAATGAGCAAATTGAACTGTTAGAAAAAATGTTGAAAAGAAATGTTGAGAAGAAACATGAGGTTCAACTGAATAAATTCCGCCGTTTACAATTTGCGCTTCGTCCATTAGGAGCACCGCAAGAACGTGTGTGGAATGTTTGTTATTATTTAAATCAGTTCGGCCTTGATTTTGTTGACCGGGTAATGGAACAATCTTTTTCGTGGGATGGAAAACATCATGTAATAAAACTATAGAATCTTGCTCTTTTGAGCAGGATTTTATTTTTATTCTGTTGAATTAACTGTGAAGTGAAATATTTCTGAATTATCCATCTTATGTTAATGTAATGAATCGCTATGTATCAGGTATATATATATGACAAAATAGCACAAAATGTAAACGGATTATTATCTTTTTCGACAGGTTTTTGTTTAAATTCCCGCAAAAAATGATAAAATTTAGTATATAATAAAATAAAATAGCGATTTGTATAGCGTACTACCTTGTTGGAAGTTAAATGAGTCGTTCTTTAGTAGCATTTCATCCTCTAGTAGTAAATTGTGTTTGTAGAGTGAGAAATGTATTTAACATAATTAATTGGAAAAAGAGTAGGTGCAGCAATGTTCAAACACGTAACAGTACTTTTGAAAGAAACAGTAGATGGCTTAGATATAAAACCGAGTGGTACATATGTAGATTGTACACTGGGTGGAGGAGGACATAGTTCTTATTTACTATCTCAGCTAACAGATGGTGGAAAGTTAATAGCATTTGATCAAGATGAAATAGCGATTCAAAATGCGAAGGAAAAATTTTCTTCTTATGGTGAACAATTTGTAACAGTGAAGAGCAACTTCCGTTATTTATCTGAAAAACTACATGAATTAGGTATTACAGAAGTAGACGGGATTTTATTCGATTTAGGTGTTTCATCCCCACAATTAGATACACCAGAGCGTGGCTTTAGTTATCATCATGATGCACCGTTAGATATGCGGATGGATCAAGATGCCCCATTAACAGCATATGATGTTGTGAACAGCTGGTCATATGAACAACTCGTAAGAATTTTCTTCCAATACGGAGAAGAAAAATTTTCAAAGCAAATAACAAGGAAAATTGAAGCTTATCGCGAGAATAAGGCTATTGAAACGACAGGAGAATTAGTGGAATTAATTAAAGAAGGTATTCCAGCTCCGGCACGTAGAACAGGTGGACATCCTGCGAAGCGAGTATTTCAAGCGATTCGTATTGCTGTAAATGATGAATTAAAAGTATTTGAAGAAGCGTTGGAATCTGCAATTGATATGGTCAAGCCTGGTGGAAGAGTTAGTGTTATAACATTCCATTCTTTAGAAGATCGTATTTGTAAAACGACGTTTAAGCGAAATAGCACAACGCCGCAATTACCACAGGGACTACCGATTATTCCGGATGAATTTAAGCCGAAATTAAAGCTTATTACAAGGAAACCGATTTTACCTTCTGACATTGAATTAGAAGAAAATAATCGAGCGCGTTCTGCGAAGTTGAGAATCGCTGAAAAACGATAAAAAGGAGAGAGAGGTATGACTAATTTAGCTGTAAAGTATAAACAACAGGCGCAAGAAGAGGTACAAATTCAAGCGCCGCCACAGCAGATGGTTAAGCCAAAAGTTAAAACGAAAATTACAAGAATTGAAAAGCTATTGTACGTAACGTTTATTGGATTTTTATTATATGCCTGTGTAGCTTTTATTGGGAATAAAGCGGGCCTATATCAAGTTAATGTAGAAGCAGCGACGATAGAAGAACAAATTGTAAAAAAACAAAAGGAAAATCAAGAATTGCAGGCTGAAGTAGAGAAGTTAAGTCGTTATGAACGTATCGCTGAAGTTGCAAAAAAACACGGGCTAGAAATTAATGCGAATAACGTGAAAGGCCTAAAGTAAGGCAAATAGGTGTGAAGAAAAGATGAAGAGAAATATGACCAAATTTCATACCAATAAGGGAGCAGGTTATTTTATGATATTTTTCCTCCTGCTCTTTTTGCTGTTATTAGCCCGATTTTTTTACATACAAGTAACAGGAACAGTGGACAATCATGATTTGAAAAAACTTGCTGAGCAGAAACATAGTAAAAAAGGAGTTCTCGAAGCGAATCGAGGAACAATTTATGATCAAAATGGTCATGTACTAGCGCAAGACGCAAATTCTTATAAACTTGTAGCCGAGTTAAAAGGAGCTAACGCCGTTAAGGATAAAGAGGATACTGCAAAGAAAATCGCAGGAGTACTCGGAAAAGATGAAGATAAAATTTTAGCTACTTTAAATAAAGAAGGCAAAAGTCAAGTGGAATTTGGAACATTGGGTAAAGACTTGACGAAAGAAAAGAAAGAACAAATAGAAGCATTGAAATTGCCGGGAATATCTTTTATTACCGAAAATGCGAGAGTTTATCCAAACGGTGATTTTGCATCTTACGTCATAGGTCATGCGAAACCTGATGAAAATGGAATCTCAGTCGGTCAATTTGGCTTAGAAAAGAGTTTGGATAAATATTTAGGTGCTTCTAATGGTGAGGTAGCTTATACAGGTGACCGTAAAGGAGTATCTCTTGACGGTGGGAAAGTGAATGTAAAGGCACCTAAAAATGGAGATAATGTGTATTTAACGCTTGACCAACGTATTCAAAGTTATTTAGAAGACGCAATGAAAGAAGCGAGTAAACATTATGAACCAGAAAATTTAATAGGGATTGTTGCGGATCCGAAGACAGGGAAAATATTAGCGATGTCTAGTAAACCTAGTTATGACCCTAATGATCGTCAAATTAAATATTTCTTCAACGACGCCATTGCAAATGCGTTTGAACCGGGATCAACAATGAAGATTTTCACATTAGCGGCGGCGATTAATGAAGGTGTATACAATGGGCAAGACTTTTATCAGTCTGGTACATATCAAGTTGGTAATCGCAAAATAAAAGATCATAACGGCGGCGCCGGATGGGGTTCTATTACTTTTGATGAAGGGGTAGAGCGATCTTCAAACGTAGCGTTCGCAATTTTAGGGGATCAAAAACTTGGTCCAGAGCGTTTTCGAAAATATATTCACGGTTTTGGATTAGATGAAAAAACAAACATTGATTTATCTGGTGAAGGGTCAAATACAATTTTATTTGATCAACAAATACAACAAGTAACAACGGCATTTGGACAAGGTTCTACAGTTACACCAATTCAACTTGTACAAGCTGCAACAGCAATTGCAAATGATGGTAAAATGATGAAACCTTATACAATTGATAAAATTGTGGATCCAATAACAGGTAAAGTACAGCTAGAGCATAAACCAGAAGAAGTAGGAAAACCTGTTACCAAAGAGACAGCCGCACAAGTAAGGCAATTACTAGAACGTGTTGTTACATCACCGAAAGGAACAGGAACTGCATATAAAGTTGATGGGTATTCAGTCGGGGGGAAAACAGGTACAGCACAAATTCCTGACGGGAAAGGTGGCTATATGACGGGAAGAGAGAATTATATATTCTCATTCTTAGGTATGGCACCGATGGACGATCCGCAACTTGTTGTGTATGTGGCCGTTAAACAACCAAAATTAAAAGATGATGAAAACGGGGCTAAACCTTTAGCTGATATCTTTAAATATGTAGCGAAAAATAGCTTAGAGTACTTAAAGATTAAGCCGAATGAAGTAAAAGACCCGAAAAAATATGTGAAAGAACAACAAACTGTCGTTCCAGATGTAACCGGAAAAACGATGGAAGAAGCGAAAAAAACAATTGATAAAGCAAAACTTCGTCCAATCGTATTAGGTGAAGGTAAAGTGCAGCAGCAAGTGCCAAAAGCAACTGAACAAACATTAAAGGGTGATCGAGTCTTCTTAGTAGGAGATAAGCCTACAATGCCAAATATACAGGGATGGGCACTGCGTGATGTTATGAATTTAGCAAAAACATTAAAGCTTAACTTAAAACCTTCTGGTACAGGATATGTAACGGAACAAAGTGTGGCGGAAGGGACATTGTTGCAACCTGGTACAGAATTAGGTGTAACACTCGTACCACCACTTGAACCGCAACAAGAAGCAGAAAAGCCATAATGGTAATAGGGAAGAAGTTCTAATTAAATAAGTACAAGCATATATTGGAACAAGCTAGGCGTAAGGGAGGCTTGTTCCAATATGCGTGTATCAAATGTAACAGTTAGAAAACGACTTATTTTTATACTTATATCGGGTATACTCATTTTCACCATTATCGATATTCGTCTTGGATATGTGCAATTTTTTCTTGGAAATATGTTAACGGATCGTGCGAAGGATTCATGGAGTCGTAATATTACTTTTGAACCAGAGCGAGGGAAAATTTTAGATCGAAATGGTGTGGAGCTTGCTACGAATAAAAGTGCACCGACCGTCTTTGTTGTGCCGAGGCAAATTGAAAAACCAGCAGAGACTGCAGAGAAGTTAGCTGCAGTATTAGGTGTGGAAAAAGATGATGTTTATAAGCGGATTACAAAAAAAGAATCGATTGTAAGGCTTGATAAAGGCGGAAGGAAAATATCGCATGACAAAGCGAAAGAAGTACGCGGATTAAGTTTAAAGGGTGTGTACATCGCAGAGGATTCTATCCGGTACTATCCATTCGGTAATTTTTTATCACACGTATTAGGATTTGCGGGCAGTGATAATCAAGGGCTTATGGGACTAGAGAAATATTATGATAAAGAGCTAAATGGTGATAAAGGTCATGTGCGATTTTTTGCAGACGCGAAAGGACAGAGAATGCCTAACGTTGGAGATGATTTCAAAAAACCAGAAGCCGGTTTGAATTTAGGATTAACAATTGATTCACGCATTACGAGGATTATGGAAAGAGAAATGAATATTGCGGAATCAACGTATAATCCTGACGGTATGATAGCAATTGCAATGAATCCGAAAAATGGTGAAATTTTAGGTATGTCAAGTCGACCAAGTTTTGATCCAGCAGATTTCCAAAGTGTTTCTCCGGAAGTATATAACAGAAACTTACCTGTATGGAGTACGTATGAGCCGGGGTCAACATTTAAGATTATTACATTAGCTGCAGCCTTGAATGAAAATTTAGTAGACTTAGAGAAAGATACATTTTATGATGATGGGGCAGCTGAAGTTGGTGGAGCTAGATTGCGGTGTTGGAAAGCTGGAGGCCATGGTAGCCAAACGTTTTTAGAAGTAGTTCAAAACTCTTGTAACCCAGGATTTATTGAACTCGGTGATCGTCTTGGTAAAGATCGATTGTTTAAATATATTCGCAATTTCGGGTTTGGACAGAAGACCGGAATTGATTTACAAGGTGAAGGTAGCGGGATTTTATTTAATTTAGATAAAGTTGGTCCAGTCGAGCAAGCGACGACTTCATTTGGGCAAGGTGTTTCTGTTACACCGATTCAACAAGTAGCAGCTGTAGCGGCCGCTGTAAATGGTGGAACTTTGTATCAGCCATATATAGCGAAGGAATTTATTGATCCGAAGAATAATCAAGTTGTCAGCAAAAAGACACCTGTTGCGAAAAGGGAAGTTATTTCCAAGGAAACTTCTGAGAAAGTTCGTTACGCATTAGAGAATGTTGTAGCGAAAGGTTCGGGTAAAGGGGCTTATATTGATGGATATCGTGTAGGTGGAAAAACTGGAACTGCTCAAAAGGTGAAAGATGGAAAATATTTAGATAATAACTATATTGTATCATTTATCGGTTTTGCTCCAGCTGACGATCCGCAAATTGTTGTTTATGTAGCAGTGGATAATCCAAAAGGAGTCACTCAATTTGGTGGAGTTGTAGCAGCACCTATTGTTGGGAATATTCTTCGTGACGCACTTCCTGTAATGGGAGTGGAACCGAGAAAAGAGCAAGTTGAGAAAGAATATAAATGGGGCGATACACCAACTGTGGAAGTTCCAAATTTAATTGGTATGAAAAAGAAAGATTTACAAACGCAACTTGTAGACTTGAAGCTTGATATAAGTGGTGATGGTGGGAAAGTAATTAAACAATCACCAGAAGCAGGAGCTAAAGTAAAAGAGGGTTCAAAAGTTAGAATTTACTTCGGGAATTAAAGGTAACTGATTGTGTTTTATGGTACAATTGGTGGAAGTGAGTTCTTTATAGAAAAATTGCTTTATTTGAGACGATAAGTGTCTCATTAATAAATAAATCTATTGATTAGACTATAGTAGCACTTACCTCCTATTTTTATATAACTAGGAGGTAACGTGTTACTTGCTAAAATAAGAGATAAATAAACAATGTAGAGAGGGTTTAGTGAAATGAAGTTGCATACACTTGTATCATGTTTGCATGATTTTCCAGTTGTTCCAACAGAAAATCCAGAAATAACATCTATTGAAGCGGATTCACGTAAAGTGAAAGAGGGAAGCTTATTTATATGTATGAAAGGATATACGGTTGATAGCCATGACTTTGCTAAGCAAGCAGCCGCACAAGGAGCGGCTGCTATTGTTGCGGAAAGACCAATTGATGTTGACGTTCCAGTTGTACTTGTGAAAAATACTTTTCGTTCGCTAGCGGTTTTAGCTGATTATTTTTATGGCCAACCAACACACAAGTTACATTTAATCGGTATTACAGGTACAAATGGAAAGACAACAACATCGCATATTATGGATGAAATTATGCGCGCACATGGTCATAAAACAGGGCTAATTGGAACGATTAATATGAAAATCGGTGATGAAACATTTGAGGTGAAAAATACAACACCAGATGCACTAACACTTCAACAGACATTTTCAAAAATGGTTGAACAAGGTGTGGATAGCACAGTAATGGAAGTTTCGTCTCATGCTTTAGATCTTGGCCGTGTACACGGGTGCGATTATGATGTTGCAGTATTTACGAATTTAACACAAGATCATTTAGACTATCATAAAACGATGGAAGAATATAAACATGCGAAAGGGTTGCTTTTCGCACAGCTTGGCAATAGTTATCATCATAATCGTGAAAAATACGCTATATTAAACAGTGATGATCCAGTAGCAGAAGAGTATATGAGAAGTACAGCAGCTACTGTTGTAACATACGGTATAGATGTTGCAAGCGACATTATGGCACGAGATATCGTAATGACGAGTGGCGGTACAACATTTACACTTGTAACACCGTATGAAACTGTAAATGTTACGATGAAATTAATTGGTAAGTTTAATGTATACAACGTGTTAGCTGCTACAGCAGCAGGTCTTGTTTCAGGAGTGAGCTTACAAACAATTATTGATGTAATTAAAGAGCTTGCTGGCGTTCCTGGACGTTTTGAAGTTGTTGATGGTGGACAAAATTACACAGTTATTGTTGACTATGCGCATACACCTGATAGCTTAGAGAACGTACTAAAAACAGCAAAACAATTTGCAAAAGGCGATGTATATTGTATCGTTGGTTGCGGTGGTGATAGAGATAGAACGAAAAGGCCAATAATGGCAAGTGTCGCAATCGAATATGCAACTCACGCAATTTATACATCAGATAATCCAAGAAGTGAAGATCCGAAGGCTATTTTAGATGATATGGTAAATGATGTAAATAGGGGTAATTATGAAGTAATTGTCGATCGAAAAGAAGCGATACGTTCCGCTATCTCGAAAGTAAAAGCAGAAGATATTATTATTATTGCTGGTAAAGGGCATGAAACGTATCAAATTATTGGTAAAGAAGTTCATCATTTTGACGATCGTGAAGTTGCTAAAGAAGCAATCACGGAGCGTTTAAACAACGAAGTGTAACAGCATGAGAGGAGGACTACATGTGCTTGAACAAGGTTTATTAGTAACGGCTGGGGTAGCATTCTTAATTTCTGTTGCCCTTTCGCCATTATTTATTCCATTTTTAAGAAAGCTAAAGTTCGGACAGAGTATTCGTGACGAAGGACCGAAGTCACACCAAAAGAAATCAGGGACACCAACGATGGGTGGTATTGTCATATATGTATCTATGATGGTGACTACGCTTATTATGGCGATTAAATTTAACAATTTAGGTGCAGAAGTATCATTGTTGTTATTAGTTACATTTGGGTACGGATTAATCGGATTTTTAGATGACTACATAAAAGTAGTAAAGAAAAGAAATCTTGGTTTAACATCAAAACAAAAATTGATTGGTCAGCTTGTAATTGCTATTGCGTTCTTTTTAATTGGAAAAGGGCAAGCATTTCACACTTATATCATGATTCCGGGAACTGATGTTAAATTTGAATTAGGTTGGGCGTATTTTGTTCTCGTATTATTTATGCTTATTGGTGGATCAAATGCGGTTAATTTAACAGATGGTTTAGATGGTTTATTATCAGGAACAGCTGCTATTGCATTCGGAGCATTTAGTATTATTGCTGTAGCTCAAGAACAATTTGGGGTAGCGATTTTCTGTATGGCAGTTGTAGGAGCTGTACTTGGATTTTTAGTATTCAATGCGAATCCAGCGAAAGTATTTATGGGGGATACAGGTTCTCTAGCTTTAGGTGGTGCTATCGCAGCTGTAGCGATTTTGTTAAAACAAGAATTGTTACTCGTTATTATTGGCGGTGTATTCGTAGCGGAAACTTTATCTGTTATTATCCAAGTTATTTCGTTCAAAACAACAGGAAAGCGTGTCTTTAAAATGAGTCCATTACATCATCATTATGAATTATGTGGTTGGTCAGAGTGGCGCGTTGTTGTAACGTTTTGGTCTGTAGGATTTTTATTAGCTGTGCTAGGAATTTATATCGGGGTGTGGATGTAATTGAAAACTGTAACTGAATATCAAAATAAAAATGTTCTTGTATTAGGTATTGCTAAAAGTGGTTATGCAGCAGCTACTTTATTAAAAAAATTAGGGGCAAACGTCATTGTAAATGACGGGAAACCATTAGCGGGTAATGTGCTTGCAGCTGAGTTACAAGCGGAAGGAATGGATGTTGTATGTGGTGGGCATCCATTAGAATTGCTGGAGAGAAACATTTCACTTGTCGTAAAAAATCCAGGAATTCCATATTCTAATCCACTCTTAGTGGCGGCGAAAGAAAAACAAATTCCAATTGTAACTGAGGTTGAATTAGCATATTCCATTTCAGCAGCACCGTTTGTTGGGATTACGGGATCTAACGGTAAAACAACAACGACAATGTTAACGTTTGAAATGTTAAAAGAAGGACAAAAGTACCCAGTTATTGCGGGGAATATAGGTACTGTAGCTTGTGAAGTTGCACAATTGGCGAAGGAAAATGAAGTTGTCGTTACGGAACTTTCATCGTTTCAATTGATGGGAGTGGAATCGTTCCAACCAAAAATTGCAGCCTTTTTAAATTTATTTGAAGCGCATTTAGATTATCACGGGACGAAGAAAGAGTATGGTTTGGCGAAAGCGAATATTTTCAAAAACCAAACTGAAACAGATTATAGTATAATTAACGCAGATGATGCAGATGTCATGGCGTTATCGGCATATAGTAAAGGAAAGAAAGTATTATTTTCGGCGACGAAAATAATTGAAGATGGTGCGTATATAAAAGATAACGCTCTTTATTTTAAAGGCGAAAAAGTAGTTAAAGTAAGTGATATTGTTTTACCTGGTAAGCACAATTTAGAAAATATTTTAGCAGCAATGAGTATTGCTAAATTATTAGGTGTTTCTAATGAAGCAATTACTGCTGTGTTAAAAAGTTTTACAGGTGTAAAACATCGCTTAGAATATGTAACAACGATTAATAATCGTAAATTTTATAATGATTCAAAAGCGACGAATATGCTAGCGACAGAAAAAGCATTATCTGCATTTACACAACCGATTGTATTATTGGCTGGTGGACTTGATCGTGGTAATGAATTTGATGATTTAATTCCATACTTTAAACATGTCAAAGCGATTGTGACATTTGGACAAACTGCACCAAAATTAGTAAGAGCGGCAGAAAAAGCAGGATTAGATGTAATTGAAAGTGTCGATACTTTAGATGATGCAGTAGTGAAGGCGTATGCTCATTCTACCGATGGTGATGTTATTCTTCTTTCACCAGCATGTGCAAGCTGGGATCAATTTAAAACATTTGAAGAAAGAGGAGACATTTTTATACAAGCTGTGCATAAACTTATATAAAGTAAATCAAAACATCAGTAGGCTAACACCTACTGATGTTTTGTTACATAGGGCAAAGGTTCTGCCCAAAGAGGTGGTGTTCATGGGTAATGAAGAAAACGCCTGATTTTATTCTCATCATCGTTACACTTGCATTGTTAACAATTGGAATGATTATGGTTTATAGTGCGAGTGCGGTTTGGGCCTCTTATAAAATGGGGGATTCATTCTTTTTTGCAAAAAGGCAATTGTTATTTGCAAGTCTTGGGGTAGTAGCTATGTTTTCTCTCATGAAAATTGATTATTGGGTGTGGCGTACGTATTCAAAAGTAATTTTACTAGTTTGTTTCGTTCTTCTTATTCTCGTTCTTATTCCTGGAGTAGGTCTCGTTCGTGGAGGGGCGCGAAGTTGGATTGGAATCGGAGCATTTTCTATCCAACCGTCAGAGTTTATGAAATTCGCGATGATTATTTTCTTAGCAAAATTTTTAGCGGAACGACAAAAATTAATTACATCTTTTAAACGAGGTTTACTACCGGCTCTTAGTTTTGTATTTCTTGCTTTTGGGATAATTATGTTACAGCCAGATCTTGGTACGGGAACGGTAATGGTTGGGACATGTATTATTATGATATTCATTTCGGGAGCAAGGGTCTTTCACTTTGCAATGTTTGGTTTGCTTGGTGCAGCGGGATTTGTAGGGTTAATCGCATCAGCACCATATCGAATGAAACGCATTACATCATATTTAGATCCGTGGTCGGATCCGCTCGGAAGTGGATTTCAAATTATCCAATCGTTACTCGCAATTGGACCTGGTGGTTTATTTGGGCTTGGACTTGGACAAAGTAGACAAAAATTTCTTTATTTACCTGAACCACAAACAGACTTTATATTTGCGATCTTATCCGAGGAATTAGGTTTTATTGGTGGTTCATTTGTGTTATTATTATTTAGTCTATTATTATGGCGCGGGATTCGTATAGCATTAGGAGCGCCAGATTTATATGGTACGTTTTTAGCAGTAGGTATTGTGGCGATGATTGCGATTCAAGTAATGATTAATGTTGGTGTTGTAACAGGACTGATGCCTGTTACGGGTATTACTTTGCCATTTTTAAGTTATGGTGGATCAAGTTTGACCTTAATGTTAATGGCAGTAGGTGTATTATTGAATATAAGTCGCCATTCTCGCTATTAAACCCTGTTTAAAAGACAGGGTTTTTCGTGTGTGTGTGAAAATGCAATATGTATATAGAAATAAATACGATTGAATAAGAACAGAGAAGTGGAGGAATCAGTAGTGCGAGTATTAGTAAGTGGTGGGGGTACTGGAGGACATATTTATCCAGCTCTTGCTTTAATTAGAGAAATAAAAAAACTAAATCCTGAAGCAAGATTTTTATACATTGGTACAGAGAATGGATTAGAGAGTACCATCGTACCGAAAGCGGGTATTCCGTTCCAGTCTATTGTTATAAGTGGATTTAAACGAAAAATATCTCTTGATAATGTAAAAACAGTGATGCGTTTCCTAAAAGGTGTTCAAGATAGTAAACGATATATTCGTCGTTTTAACCCTGATATTGTGATTGGTACGGGTGGATACGTATGTGGGCCAGTTGTATATGCTGCGGCTAAATTAGGTATTCCGACTATTGTCCATGAACAAAATAGTGTACCTGGTGTAACGAATAAATTTTTAAGTCGTTATGTCGATAAAGTTGCAGTTTGTTTTGAAGCAGCTGCAGAACATTTTCCACAGTCAAAAGTGGTTATGACAGGTAATCCACGTGCATCAGAAGTAATGGACCAAAATGGAATGAAAGGAAAACGTTCGGTAGGACTATCCCTTTCTAAAAAATCCGTGCTTATTTTTGGTGGGAGCCGCGGGGCTAGACCGATTAACGATGCTTTTGTAGAAGCGATTGAACAATTTGGGAATAAAAGTTACGAAGTATTATATGTAACAGGCGAAGTACATTATGATAAAGTTATGGAAGCCGTGAAACAAAAAGGGAATCCGAATAATGTTATTATTAAACCTTTTATTCATAATATGCCAGAGGTACTGACGGGTGTAGATCTTGTTGTTTCAAGGGCAGGGGCTACAACGCTTGCAGAATTAACAGCGTTAGGAAAACCGAGTGTATTAATTCCAAGTCCGTACGTAACAAATAACCATCAAGAAAAAAATGCACGATCAGTTGTTGATAAAGGAGCAGCTAAAATGCTACTTGAAAAAGATTTAACATCTGAAACGCTTATTCGTGACATTGATGAGATTTTATTGGATACACAAACATTACAAAATATGAAACTGGCTACTAAGCAACTTGGTATTCCAGATGCAGCAAATAAGCTATATGAAGTAATGAACAAGCTTATTAAAAAATAACATTAGGTGAACGCCCTGCATATTACTGTAATAAGGAGACTTGATATGGGGGAGATTGTCTATGGAACAATTAGTAAAAGAGCTTTTAGAAGCAAATGTTGGTCGCGTGCTAGTTAATGAACCGTTAGCGCGTTACACGACTATGAAAATAGGCGGACCAGCTGATATTTTAATTGTACCAAAGCATGTTGCTGGTATTGAGAAGACTCTAGAGTTAGTAAAGAAGTACAAGACAGGGTGGACTGCAATTGGTCGTGGTTCAAATCTTCTCGTATCTGATCAAGGTATAGAAGGTGTGGTTATTCGTTTAGGAGAAGGATTAGACCATTTAGAAGTCGAAAAACATAGAGTAAGAGTCGGTGCTGGATATCCCCTTATTAAATTGTCAACTTTACTTAGTCGACAGGGATTAGCGGGCCTGGAATTTGCAAGTGGTATTCCAGGAAGTGTTGGCGGTGCAGTGTATATGAATGCAGGCGCTCATAAGTCCGACATATCGAGTGTATTAACGAAAGCTCGTATTTTGTTTGACAATGGAACAATTAATTGGTTGACGAATACCGAAATGGGCTTTTCTTATCGCACATCTGTATTGCAAATGAAACGCCCTGGTATTGTTTTGGAAGCTGAATTCCAATTGGAGGTAGGCGAACGCGAGGGAATTGTAAGAAGCATGCAAAAGAATAAAGAGTATCGCCGTGAAACGCAGCCTTGGAATCACCCTTGTGCAGGAAGTATATTTCGAAATCCAGTCCCCTATTTTGCAGGAGATTTAATAGAAAAATCAGGGCTTCGTGGTTATACAATAGGTGGAGCTCAAATTTCTGAAATGCATGGGAATTTTATTGTTAATACTGGTGTGGCATCAGCGCAAGATGTATTAGACTTAATCGCATTGGTAAAGCGTACAATTAAAGATAAATTTGGTGTTGATATGCATACAGAAGTAGAAATAATTGGAAGATAACGGTTGTTCGTTCCGCTCATTATCATTTATGTTATAATAAGAAGATAAGAACGGCATGAGGAACATGCCGTTCTTTATGTTACATAGGGGGATCGTACATGAAAAATAGTAAAGTGATTAAACTACAAGATCGTGTACCAAAATTAAAGAATCAAAATAAAAAAAATAAGAAACCTGTTAATCATCGGTTAATTTTATACATATCGATTTTATTTTTATTAGTACTCTTTTTAATTTATTTTCGGTCTCCGCTTAGTAATATAAAAAAGATAAGTGTCTTTGGAAATCATTATATGACAGATGAACAAGTTATGAAGGAATCAGGTGTGACATATGATACGAGTTATTTCCGAGTAACAGCACATAAAGCAGAAGAAAACTTAACGAAACGAAAAGAAATTAAAGAGGTAAATGTAAAAAAACGTTTCCCAAACAAAATTGATGTTCATATCGAAGAATATTTAACAATTGGCTATATAAACAAAGATGGGAAATTACAACCGTTATTAGAAAATGGGAAAACACTCGATGTACTTCCGAACGGAAAGCTTCCAGTTGCAGCACCAATTTTTGAACCATTTAAAGAGGAAAAAATGAAGGAATTAATTGCAGAACTAGAAAAATTAACGCCAACTATTTTAAGGTCTATTTCTGAAATTCGTTATACACCAACGAATGCAAATGAAGATCATCTTACTTTATATATGAATGAAGGATATGAAGTGAGCACCACTATTCAAAATTTCGCAAAGCGAATGGAAGCTTATCCACTTATTTTAAAAACAATTGAACCTGGTAAGAAGGTTTTAATTGACTTAGAAGTGGGGGCATATACGAAGGAACTAGGTGCTGAAGAAAAAAAAGAATAGAATGATAGTTTTTACTGCGTTATTACGTATGAAATGAAACAAACGTTCTTTTATATGGATGCTAATTTGCAAGAATGCTTAATTTGATGAAAAAAATGTAAATTTTCTTAGATTCATACTAGGATTGGTACAAGTTTCACTTTTCTACAAGTACATCTTAGTGTAGACTTATACTTGGCGGTAATCTTTACACTTGAAATATAATTATTTCAAGATAGAGCAGTTATTTACAGGTTACTGCGATATTCTTAAATGAATGTTAAATAAAAATAAGAAAAATATAGGGTTAAAAAAGGGAAACGTATAAAGACGTTGAATATTTTTCTTATAAATAGTAAAGTTGCGATTGTTGTTCCATATATTGAGTTGTATGGTATAAATAAAGAAGGAGGTGCCAAAGAATGAACAGCAATGAAATATATGTTAGTCTTGACATCGGTACATCCAATGTTAAAGTCATCATTGGTGAAATGGTTAATGATAGCTTAAACATTATTGGTGTTGGAAACGTAAAATCAAATGGTTTGAAAAAGGGATCGATAGTTGATATAGATGAAACTGTTCGATCAATTAAAAAAGCAATTGAACAAGCTGAGCGCATGGTGGGTATCCACATTGAGCAAGTTGTAGTAGGTGTCAATGCAAACCAGGTACAGTTGCTCCCGTGTCACGGAGTAGTCGCTGTTTCAAATGAAGATCGTGAAATCGGGAATGAAGATGTCTTACGCGTTCTAGATGCAGCGCAAGTTGTGTCAATTGCTCCTGAACGTGAATTTATTGATGTGGTACCTCGACAGTTCATTGTAGACGGTCTTGACGAGATTAACGATCCACGCGGGATGATCGGTGTAAGATTAGAAATGGAAGGTACACTTATTACAGGCTCGAGAACTTTACTACATAACCTACTTCGTTGTGTAGAAAAAGCAGGTCTTGAAATTGTTGATATTTGTCTGCAACCTTTAGCGGCAGCGACAGTTGCGTTATCTTCGGATGAAAGAAATAGAGGGGTAGCACTTGTTGATATGGGTGGAGGATCTACAACCTTATCTATTTTTAAAGATGGAGAGTTGCAAGCAACGAGCGTATTGCCATTAGGTGGAGATCATATAACGAAGGATATAGCGATTGGGCTGAAAACTTCAACAGAAAATGCAGATCAAATTAAGCTGAAATATGGACATGCTTTTTATGATACAGCATCTGAAGAAGAGATGTTTACGGTTCCTATTATGGGAAGCGATCAAACAGAACAATATTCTCAGTTGGAATTATCGGATATAATAGAGGCTCGTGTAGAGGAAATTTTAATGTTTGTTCAAGATGAAGTGCATAAGTTAGGAGTAAAGCAAGCTGCTTCTGGATATGTACTAACTGGTGGGATAGCTTCTATGCCAGGTGTTCTTGATCTTGCATACGATATTTTACATGAAAATGTTCGTATAGCAACTCCTGATTATATTGGTGTTCGTGAGCCTCAATATACAAGTGGAGTTGGATTAATTAAACATTCTTATCAAAAAGCTAAATTACGTGGGAAAAATGTGCAGGAAAAGCAAGAACATTTTGAACCAATACCAGCACCAATGCCGGTACAACAGCAACCTGCGAAACAAAAAACTCGTAATCAAAACAATACTAATCAAAATGATGACCGCATGATGTCAAAAGTAAAACGTGCATTCCGTTATTTATGGGATTAAAATTGGACACGAAAAATGAGGTTCTAGGGGGATTTCGACATGTTAGAGTTTGATACTACTCAAGATCAATTAGCGAATATAAAAGTTATCGGTGTCGGCGGTGGCGGAAACAATGCTGTAAACCGTATGATTGAACACGGTGTACAAGGTGTAGACTTTATCGCTGTGAATACTGATGCACAAGCATTAAATCTATCAAAAGCTGAAACGAAAATGCAAATTGGTGGAAAATTAACGCGTGGACTTGGTGCAGGCGCAAACCCTGAAGTAGGGAAAAAAGCTGCAGAAGAAAGTAAAGAACAGATTCAAGAAGCGCTTCGTGGCGCGGATATGGTCTTCGTAACTGCTGGTATGGGCGGTGGAACTGGAACTGGTGCAGCTCCAGTTGTCGCTCAAGTTGCAAAAGAACTAGGCGCGTTAACAGTTGGTGTTGTAACACGTCCATTTACATTTGAAGGGCGTAAACGTGCAACTCAAGCTGCATCTGGTATTGCGTCATTTAAAGAAAATGTAGATACACTTATCGTAATTCCAAATGATCGCTTATTAGAGATTGTTGATAAAAATACGCCAATGTTAGAAGCGTTCCGTGAAGCAGATAACGTATTACGTCAAGGTGTTCAAGGTATTTCTGATTTAATTGCTACACCAGGTCTAATTAACTTAGACTTTGCAGACGTAAAAACAATTATGTCTAATAGAGGTTCTGCTTTAATGGGTATCGGTTCTGGTAATGGTGAAAATCGTGCTGCTGAAGCTGCGAAAAAAGCGATTTCTAGTCCATTACTAGAAACATCTATTGATGGAGCTCAAGGTGTTATTATGAACATTACGGGCGGCGCAAACTTAAGTTTATATGAAGTACAAGAAGCAGCAGACATTGTAGCTTCAGCTTCGGATCCAGAAGTAAATATGATCTTCGGTTCTGTTATTAATGAAGGATTAAAAGATGATATCGTTGTCACTGTAATTGCAACTGGTTTTGATGATAGTGCTTCGACACAACCACCAAAACCAATTATCCGTCCGACTGCGAATCACACGCAACAGCAACAACAACCAGTAGCTCAACCTTCAAAACAACGTGAAGTTAAGCGTGAAATGAAACGTGAAGAGCCGGTTATGCATGATCGTCATACAGATTCAGATGACATCGATATTCCAGCATTCTTACGTAACCGTCGTAGACGATAAAAGAAAAGGAGCTTTTATGCTCCTTTTTTTGTTGTCTAAATGGAAAAGATCTGCTAAGCAGATCTTTTTTTATTATTTTGCATATGGAGAGCCCAGTCCTATTTTTAAGCCATAAGCTGTGATAAATAAATTGAAACTTTAATTAATCGGGGGTGTTCATCCGAAAATGATTGTTAGCCCGACTCTCACTTAACTTCTGTACTTTTTTATAGTTGAATTTTGAGGCAGGGTCTTACTGCCCGCAAATAGCAAGATAGACTTTGTATATATATAATTCAATTATTATGTATACAAGTAAGAAATTTATATTATTCTATGAAAAATACATTTTTATTTTTTACCGACAGATTATGTCTAGAAATCACAAAATAACAAAAAAACCCCTCCACCAATTGACACACTTTCCTATTGGATATGCATTATACTAGTCTCAACTCAAAAAAAGAGGTGAATTGTTTGGTTGTTTACGCCGACATTGTTTGGTTGTTAAACGCCTGCATTGATTTTCTTTTACTTTTATTAACAGCCACCGTGTTAAAAAAGAGAATCAAAAGATGGAGGCTTGTGTTAGGGGCATTTATAGGTTCAACTATTGTTATTTTCGCCTTTACGCCTTTTGCTTCTATGATGACACATCCAATTATGAAACTATTGTACTCGTTACTTATTGTGTATACAGCATTTGGGTTTTCGACATTTAGAAATTATACACAAACTGTTTTTACTTTCTATTTTGTAACCTTTATGGTTGGTGGAGGATTAATTGGAACGCATTATTTTTTGCAAACGAACGAAATGGTAAATGGGTTAGTTCAATCTAAATCAGTTTCTTACGGTGATCCAATTAGTTGGTTGTTTGTTATTTTTGGTTTTCCAGTAATTTATTATTTTTCTAAAAAGCGTATAGAAAGCGTAGAGGTCACAAAGATACACTATGATCAAATCGTGAAAGTGAAAATTCAATTAGCTGGAGAGGAACTAGAACTAGCAGGTCTAATTGATAGTGGGAACCAACTTTATGACCCGTTAACGAAAACACCCGTTATGATTATGCATATTTCATCATTAGAACATTGTTTGCCAGCTTGGTTAACAGAACAAATTTATTCCAAAACAGAAATTCCTCAAATACCAGAAAATGATTCTGGGTGGGCGACGAAACTACGTTTAATTCCTTTCCGAGCAGTAGGAGTAGAGAATCAATTTTTATGGGCAATTAAGCCAGATTGTGTGCAAGTTCATCATGAAGGTTTGGTTGTTGTAAACAAAGTACTGATTGGATTAAATACACAACAATTATCTACCAATGGAGAGTATCAATGCATTGTACATCCGAAAATGTTGATTTCGCAAAAGATGGTAATTGCTTAATTATGAGAGGCGGGATAATATGGTGAAATTTAAATTTTATTTGGTATACCTTTGGTATAAAGTATTGCTGAAATTAGGAATTAAGACCGATGAAATTTATTATATTGGTGGAAGTGAAGCGTTGCCACCGCCGTTAACGAAAGAAGAAGAGGCAGTTCTTTTGAATAAATTACCAAATGGAGATCAAGCTGCGAGGTCGATGCTTATTGAACGTAACCTAAGGCTTGTTGTATATATAGCAAGAAAATTTGAAAATACAGGGATCAATATTGAGGATTTGATTAGTATAGGAACAATTGGTCTTATTAAGGCAGTGAATACATTTAATCCAGAAAAGAAAATTAAATTAGCAACATATGCATCTCGTTGTATAGAAAATGAAATTTTAATGCATTTGCGTCGAAATAATAAAAATCGTTCGGAAGTTTCTTTTGATGAACCGCTTAACATTGATTGGGACGGAAATGAACTGTTATTATCAGATGTTTTAGGTACAGATGATGACATTATTACAAAAGATTTAGAAGCTACTGTAGATCGTCATCTTTTAATGAAAGCATTGCATCAATTAAATGATCGTGAAAAACAAATTATGGAGCTTCGGTTTGGACTCGCTGGTGGCGAAGAGAAGACACAAAAAGATGTGGCTGATATGCTTGGGATTTCACAGTCTTATATTTCTCGTTTGGAAAAAAGAATTATAAAAAGATTACGAAAAGAATTTAATAAAATGGTGTGAAGAATAAGACCAGTCGGTATCTAGACTGGTCTTATTCTTTTTTTGTGCATTAGGAAATATGATATTTGTGAAAAATGATGGAAAAACCGTATGCATAAAATCCCCTTCAAAGGAAATACTTTACACTGTACAGCAACTCCCGATAGGAGGGAACACTTTGACGAGAAACAAAGTAGAAATTTGCGGTGTTGATACAGCTAAACTTCCAGTACTAAAAAATGAAGAGATGCGTAAATTATTTCGTGAAATGCAAAGTGGAGAGATAAGCGCCAGAGAGAAATTAGTGAATGGAAACTTACGTCTTGTACTGAGCGTCATCCAAAGATTTAATAACAGAGGAGAATATGTTGATGATTTATTTCAAGTTGGTTGCATTGGACTTATGAAATCCATTGATAACTTTGATTTAGGCCAAAATGTAAAGTTTTCAACGTATGCTGTGCCGATGATTATTGGAGAAATACGCAGATATTTGCGTGATAACAATCCAATTCGTGTATCTCGCTCATTACGAGATATTGCGTATAAAGCGTTGCAAGTAAGAGAAAAATTGATTGCTGAAAATTCAAAAGAACCAACAGCAATGGATATTGCGAAAGTTCTTGAAGTGACACATGAAGAAATTGTTTTTGCGTTAGATGCTATTCAAGACCCAGTTTCATTATTTGAACCGATTTATAACGATGGAGGAGATCCTATCTTTGTTATGGATCAATTAAAGGATGAAAAACAAAAGGACGAGCAGTGGGTTGAAGAACTAGCGTTGAAAGAAGGGATGAAGCGTTTAAATGATCGTGAGAAAATGATTATTCGAAAACGGTTCTTCCAAGGAAAGACACAGATGGAAGTTGCCGAAGAAATTGGGATTTCTCAAGCACAAGTATCACGTTTGGAGAAGTCTGCTATTAAGCAAATGAATAAGACGATTCAAGGATAAGGTCCTCACCAGCTATGGTGAGGCCTTTTTTATATATAATATTTTGCGCTCATAGTAGAGTGGGGAGGTTCATATAATGAAAATAAAATGGATGTTCTATTAGTAGCGGTTATATACTGTTTATCCACTTCAAAATTCGGCTGAAGTAAGAAGAGCCGGAGCTACCCGTAAAAATCCGATTAGCATGGACTAATAATCAGTAGGGATGGGGAAAATCCCACTGATTAAGGTTTCACTTTATTTGAGAGCGTACTTACGATTTATGATATAAGGGAGAGGATGGAACATGATACGAATTTCGGATTTTCAAATGAAGGATGTTGTAAATATTTCAGATGGAAAAAGGCTTGGAAATATTGGAGATATTGATTTTGATATAGACACAGGAAAGATTAGGGCAGTTATTATTTCCAAGCAGACACGTATGCTTGGACTCTTTGGAAAGGAAGTAGAATTTGTGATTCCTTGGGAGCGAATTATGAAAATTGGGGAAGATGTCATACTTGTCAGAGTAGATAATATTAATTCTGTAACAGAATCAATACAAACACCGACAATTTCATAAAGAATATTACAGATTCCTCTTTTTTTTTCAGTTGTCATTATGAAAAAATAAAAGTATGGTAAAATAGACAGGAAGTACCATGCTTTTTTCTGTTATTTTAATTAAAAGGAGTCGCTTTATGAGAGAACCATTTAAATATGCGGACGGTATACTGTATTTACAAGCGTGGAAAGAACTTGGAAACATTACTGTTGGATTTACGACAAAAGATGGTGGAGTAAGTACAGGCTCCTTTCATGCGATGAATTTAGGATTACATGTGAATGATATCGTGGAGAATGTTCATGAAAACAGACGCATTTTAGCGAATAAGTTACAAAAACCATTAGAAAAATGGATTTGCTCTGAACAAGTTCATGACCATCATGTTGAGAAAGTAGGACTGCAAGAAAAAGGGAAAGGCGTTTATTCATATGAAGACGGTATTCCGAAAACGGATGGCATTTATACGACTAACAAAGATGTTCTCTTAACATCTTGTTACGCTGATTGTGTTCCGCTCTATTTTTATGCACCATCACATGATATGATAGGACTTGCGCATGCTGGGTGGAAAGGGACTGTAACAGAGATTGCGAAAGAAATGATTCAAAAGTGGAATGCAGAAGGTGTTTCAAGTGATGAAATTCATGTCGCAATTGGTCCTGCAATCGGATCATGTTGTTATGTTGTTGATGATCGTGTATTAACAGCAGCAAAGCAAGTAGTAAACGGATCTGTTCCCTATAAATTAATTTCTGATGGTCAGTATGCAATTAATTTAAAAGAAGTTAATCGTATATTATGTGTACAAGCAGGCATAAAAGAAGAACATATTGTAATGTCATCTCTTTGTACAAGCTGTGAAGAACAATTATTTTTCTCTCATCGTCGTGATCAAGGTAAGACGGGGAGAATGTTGAGTTTCATAGGTTTTAAGGAGGAGTGAAGTAAGTGACAGTGCAAGGGAATTTAGCAGATGTAAACGAAGTAATTAAAGAATCTTGTGTACGAGCTGGACGTTCGATGAAAGATATTAAGCTCGTTGCAGTTACAAAAACTGTAGGGATTGAAAAAACAAGCGAAGTAATTGAAACAGGAATTATTGATTTAGGTGAAAATAGAAATGAAGGTTTCTTACAAAAATACGAGCATTTCGGTTCAAAAGTGAATTGGCATTTTATTGGATCATTGCAAACGAGAAAAGTAAAAGAAATCATTAATGAGATTGATTATTTACATTCATTAGATCGTCTTTCGCTTGCAAAAGAAATTCAAAAACGTGCTGATAAGAAAGTTAAATGCTTTATTCAAGTGAAAACATCATCTGAAGAATCAAAGCAAGGATTGGCGATAGAAGAAACAATTTCTTTTATTCAAAGTTTGCAAGAATTGGATAAGATTGAAGTGGTAGGATTAATGACAATGGCTCCGTTTACAGGAGAAGAGGAAGAGATTCGTCGCTGCTTTAAGGAATTGCGCATGCTACAGACAGAGGTGCAGGATCTAGAATTATTACATGCACCATGTAAAGAATTATCAATGGGAATGTCAAATGATTACACGATTGCAATTGAGGAAGGCGCTACATATATTCGTTTGGGAACGGTTTTAGTAGGAAAAGCGTAGGAGGAAGGAGAAAGTTATTATGAGTTGGTCAAAAGTAAAATACTTCTTTTTTGACACACCGGAAGAAAAAGAAGCAGCTCAATATAGTTATGAAAAGGAGCAAACAGACATGAAAAAGCAACAAGATCCCCCAGAACAACAAGATGTTCCGTTTGCGAAAGTGCAACCGAAGCAAAATGTAGTGAGTATTGAAACAGCGAAGCAATCTTCAAAAGTTGTTTTACTAGAACCACGTACATATTCGGAAGCGCAAGGCATTTCGGATCACTTAAAAGGTAGACGAGCTGTTGTAATTAATTTGCAAAGAATGTCTACAGATCAAGCTGTACGTATCGTTGACTTTTTAAGTGGTACTGTATACGCTATAGGCGGGGATATTCAAAAAATAGGCCCGAAAACATTTATGTGTACACCTGAAAATGTTGATATCGTTGGTGCGATTTCAGAGTTATTCGGTGAAGAAGAAGAGACAAATATAAAGAGGTGGTAATACGCCATGACAACAGTTTTAACAGTGTTACTTACTGCTATCGAGATTTACTCGTGGGCACTAATTATTTACATTCTCCTATCATGGTTTCCTGGCGCAAAGGAATCAGCTTTTGGAGATTTTCTTGCGCGTATTTGCGAACCGTATTTAGAGCCATTTAGGAGGTTTATTCCACCATTTGGTATGATTGATATTTCTCCACTTGTTGCTATTGTTGCCTTGAAACTTGCTAGAGGTGGTTTAGTGAGTTTATTCAACTATTTTTTATAGTGTGAGGTTAAATACATGAGCATCTATGAGCATTTTAGACCTGATGAAGAGGTCTTTGTGGATAAAGTATTAGAGTGGAAACAGGCTGCTGAGTACCATCAAGTCAAGTTAACAGATTTTCTTGATCCAAGACAGCAACAAATTGTTTCTATGGTAATAGGGCAAGGAGATGTAGCTGTACGGTTTGATGGTGCGATGCCTGAAGCCGAACGGAAAAGAGCACTAATTTATCCAGATTATCTAGAATTAAATGAAGAGGAATTTCAAGTAGAAGTATTAGAAATTGACTATCCTTCCAAGTTTTTCACGCTAGAACATAGGCAAATATTAGGTGCATTCATGTCGCTTGGTTTAACAAGGGAAAAATGTGGTGATATTTTGCTTCAAGAAGACCGTGCCCAAATTGCAGTTGCCAAAGAAGTTGTATCGTATATTGAAATGAACTTACAATCAATAGGGAAAATGAAAGTCACACTCTCTCCTATACAAGTAGAGAAAATTTTGCGTGTAGGTGAAAAATGGGGAGAAAAATCTGGGACTGTTTCGTCACTTCGTCTAGATGTTTTATTAGCTGAAATGCTACATATATCTAGGCAGAAGGTACAGCCTCTTATAAAAGGTGGCTTAGTAAAAGTCAATTGGAAAACAGTAGAGCAAACTTCGTATGAATGTTTTCCTGGGGATGTTTTCTCGGTTAGAGGGTATGGACGAAGTAAATTATTTTCTGTAGAAGGTAAAACGAAGCGCGACAAATGGAGAGTTTTGTATGGTATACTAAAATGATTGGTTTTTTAGAAGGAAATTCTCTTATTTTGTCGAAGAAAAGATATAATTGAAAGAGGAAATTTAGATAACTACTTGGAGGTGGCGTTGTGCCGTTAACACCATTAGATATTCATAACAAAGAATTTGGTCGCGGGTTTCGTGGCTACGATGAAGATCAAGTAAATGAGTTTCTTGATCAAATCATCAAAGATTATGAATTAGTCATTCGTGAGAAAAAAGCTTTAGAAGAAAAGGTTGCACAATTAGAAGGAAAGTTAGATCATTTTTCTAATATTGAAGATACGCTGAACAAATCTATCATTGTCGCACAAGAGGCTGCTGAAGAAGTGAAGCGTAATGCACAAAAAGAAGCAAAATTAATTGTACGTGAAGCAGAAAAAAATGCAGATCGTATCATTAATGAAGCGTTAGTGAAATCAAGAAAAGTTGCTTTTGATATTGAAGAGTTGAAGAAACAAGCGAAAGTATTCCGAACTCGTTTCCGTATGTTATTAGAAACACAACTTGAAATGTTAAACAACGATGATTGGGATAAACTAATTGAATTAGAAGACGAAGTGGACGAACTGTTGAAAAAAGAAGAAACAGTGTAAGCTTGACGTTTTTCTCATTATTACATATAATTTTAAACAACATATTTATTAAGAAAAACGAAGATAGGGATAAGTACCTTTTTCATACCTTATATAGCGAACTGAGGATGGTGTAAGCTCAGGATAAGGAGATGATGGGAATATCACCCTGGAGTTCCGCGCTGAACAAATTTAGTAAGCGTAGGCGTATATTCGCGTTAAGAATATAAAGAGGACCTTATGCATTTGTATATGGTCTACTAGGGTGGTACCGCGGGAGACTTTCTCGTCCCTTTTTGGGGATGAGAGGTCTCTTTTTTATTCCCTTTTTTAAGGTCTGTCGTTTATATATTTAAGGAGGAATTGAGCATGGAGTACAAAAATACATTACTAATGCCAAAAACAGAGTTCCCAATGCGTGGGAATTTACCAAAACGTGAGCCTGCAATGCAAGAAAAATGGGCTGAAATGAATATTTATGAAAAGGTACAAGAACATACGAAAGGCCGTCCTTTATTTGTACTACATGATGGACCTCCATATGCAAATGGTGATATCCATATGGGACACGCACTAAATAAAGTGTTAAAAGACTTTATTGTTCGTTTTAAATCAATGACTGGATACTGTGCACCATATGTACCAGGTTGGGATACACACGGTTTACCAATTGAGCAAGCTTTAACAAATAAAGGTGTAAAGCGTAAAGAAATGACAGTTGCTGAGTTCCGTAAGTTATGCGCAGAGTATGCATATGAGCAAGTAGAACGTCAACGTGAACAATTTAAGCGTTTAGGTGTACGTGCAGATTGGGATAATCCATATATTACTTTAGAGCCAGCTTATGAAGCACAACAAATTAAAGTGTTTGGTGACATGGCGAAAAAAGGTTATATCTATAAAGGACAGAAACCAGTTTACTGGTCTCCAACGAGTGAATCAGCTTTAGCAGAAGCTGAAATTGAATACCAAGATAAAAAATCAGCATCTATTTACGTAGCATTCCCTGTAAAAGATGGAAAGAACGTATTAGAAGGTGATGAGAAATACATTATTTGGACAACAACGCCTTGGACGTTACCTGCAAACTTAGGTATTTCTGTTCACCCAGAACTTGAATATGCTATTGTGAAAGTAAATGATGAGAAATATATCATCGCTTCTGAACTATTTGAGACAGTTGCAAAAACGTTAGAGTGGGAAAATGCTGAAGTTGTGAAAACGGTAAAAGGTAGCGAACTTGAGTATACAGTTGCAAAACATCCATTCTACGATCGTGACTCATTAGTTATGCTAGGAGAGCACGTAACAACAGATGCAGGTACAGGTTGTGTTCATACAGCACCAGGACACGGGGAAGATGACTTCGTTGTTGGTAAAAAGTATGGCTTAGAAGTACTTTGCCCAGTCGATGATAAAGGTGTATTAACAAATGAAGCACCTGGATTTGAAGGCTTATTCTATGATAAAGCTAACAAGCCAATTACGGAAAAATTAGAAGAAGTAGGCGCGTTACTGAAACTAACATTCATTACGCATTCATACCCACATGATTGGAGAACGAAAAAACCAATTATTTTCCGTGCGACAGCGCAGTGGTTTGCATCTATTGAAGCGTTCCGTAAAGAATTATTAGAAGCTGTTGCGGAAACAAAATGGGTACCAGCATGGGGAGAAACTCGTCTTCATAATATGGTTCGTGACCGTGGTGACTGGTGTATTTCTCGTCAGCGTGCATGGGGTGTGCCAATTCCTGTATTCTATGCAGAAAATGGTGATCCAATTATTACAGATGAAACAATTAATCATGTAGCAGATTTATTCCGTGAGCACGGTTCTAACGTATGGTTCGAGCGTGAAGCGAAAGATTTATTACCAGAAGGATTTACACATACAGGTAGTCCAAATGGTGAATTCCGTAAAGAAACAGACATCATGGATGTATGGTTCGATTCAGGTTCTTCTCACCAAGCGGTATTAGAAGAGCGCGAAGACTTACAACGTCCAGCTGATTTATATTTAGAAGGATCTGACCAGTATCGTGGTTGGTTTAACTCTTCATTATCAACAGCAGTTGCTGTAACTGGTAAAGCTCCGTATAAAGGCGTACTAAGCCATGGTTTCGTACTAGATGGTGACGGACGTAAAATGAGTAAGTCCATTGGAAACATCGTCGTACCGAAGAAAATTATGGATCAATTAGGCGGAGACATTTTACGCTTATGGGTATCTTCTGTTGACTATCAATCTGATGTACGTATTTCAGATGATATTTTAAAACAAGTAGCAGAAGTGTATCGTAAAATCCGTAACACATTCCGTTTCTTATTAGGAAACTTAGATGATTTTAATCCAAGTGAAAATACAGTAGCGGTAGCTGAACTTCGTGAAGTAGATCGTTACATGTTAGTGAAGTTAAATGACTTAATTACAAAAGTAAAAGATGCATATGAAACATATGACTTTGCTGCTGTATATCATGCAATTCACAACTTCTGTACAATTGATCTAAGTTCATTCTACTTAGACTTTGCAAAAGACATTTTATACATTGAAGGTGCAGATCACGCGGATCGTCGTGCAATTCAAACTGTATTATATGATGTTCTTGTTGCATTAACGAAACTTGTAACGCCAATCTTACCTCATACAGCTGATGAAGTATGGCCATATGTTCCTGGTGCAGAAGAAGAAAGCGTACAGTTAACTAATATGCCAGAAGCTACAGAAGTAGAGGGTTCAGAAGCGTTAAGAGCAAAATGGGATGCATTTATGACATTACGTGATGACGTTTTAAAAGCGTTAGAAGTAGCTCGTAATGAGAAGGTAATTGGTAAGTCATTAAATGCGAGCATTACGCTATATCCGACTGCAGAAATGAAGGCTATGTTAGAGTCTATTAGCGAAGACTTAAAGCAATTATTCATCGTCTCTGAGTATAAACTTGGTGGTACAATTGAAGAAGCACCAACAGAAGCACCAAAGTATGAGCATACAGCTGTAGTTGTAGCACAGGCGACAGGTGAGACGTGTGAACGTTGTTGGGTTGTTTCAGAAACAATTGGTAAAGATGCAGAACATGAAACATTATGTGAGCGTTGTGCAACGGTTGTTAAAGAAAATTATGTAAAATAATGAAAAAAAGCTGACTGCTCATAATAGCAGTCAGTTTTTTGTTGATGATATATCGAAATAACTTTCACTCTCTTTCCTATGAAGGAAAAATGTGTGTGAGGTAAGCGTGGAAATTTCGGACACACTAATTGTACATTGCAGCTGGGAGGAATGTACACGTGAATGAAATTTATATGGAAATAAAAGAAGAATTGCAATTGATGAGAAAAGAGTTGCAAGATAGACTGGCTAAAGAAGCAATGCACACATACTATATGGAATTTGGGCAAGAACTTGGATACGAAATAAAGGAAGAGACAAAGAAAAAATTGCTATTACATGATATAAAAGAGGATTTAAAAGATGTAGAACGTGCATTGTTTAAAATGGAAATAGATATGTACGGTATTTGTGAAGAAACTGGAAGAGCGATTTCTACAAAACAAATGAAAACAATGCCGACTGCTCGTACTATTCATGAATTTTTCTATGAAAAGGTAAATGTATGAATACGCACAACGATATTATGTTACCTTTTTTTAATTTATTTTATTCTTCTACAAAGGTTCATTGTGAAAAGGTAGCAGCTATGCTAAAATTTTGAGGTACACTGTCTTTGTGGGGGAAATGAAAATGATATATTATGTAATAGCGTTATTTGTCATTGCCATCGATCAAATATCGAAGTGGCTAATTGTAAAGAACATGGAATTGGGTACGAGCATTCCGATTATCGATAATGTATTATACATAACATCTCATCGAAATAGAGGAGCTGCCTGGGGTATTTTAGAAAATAAAATGTGGTTTTTCTACATTATTACAGTCATTTTCGTAGCATTTATCGTATTTTATATGAAAAAATATGCGAAAACGGACAAGCTTCTAGGTATTTCATTAGGTCTAATTTTAGGCGGAGCAATTGGCAATTTTATTGATCGTGTATTTAGACAAGAAGTAGTGGATTTCATTCACGTGTATATTTTCTCGTACAACTATCCGGTATTCAATATAGCTGACTCAGCATTATGTATTGGAGTTGTATTAATTATTATTCAAACAGTATTAGAAGGAAAGAAAGCGAAGGAGTAATTGAATGAGTGAAGTAGTACAAGTAACAGTTGCAGAAGAACAAAAAAGCGAGCGAATTGATAAATTCGTTGCAGAAATAAACAGTGAATGGTCACGTTCACAAGTGCAGCAATGGATTAAGGATGCTGTTGTGACAGTAAATGGGAAGTCGGTTAAAGGGAATTATAAAGTAAAAGTAAATGATGAAATTACAGTAACAATTCCCGAGCCAGAAGAGTTAGATATTCAACCGGAAGATATGAATTTAGAAGTTTATTATGAAGATGCCGATGTACTAGTTGTAAATAAGCCGCGTGGCATGGTAGTACATCCAGCACCAGGGCATACGAAGGGTACGCTTGTAAACGGACTTATGCATCATTGTACAGACCTATCAGGTATTAACGGTGTAATGCGTCCTGGTATAGTGCACCGTATTGATAAGGATACATCTGGATTATTAATGGTTGCTAAAAATGATGTGGCGCATGAATCACTTGTAAATCAACTTGTAGCAAAAACGGTAACAAGACGCTATAAAGCGATTGTACATGGTGTAATTCCACATGATAAAGGAACAATTGACGCTCCAATTGGTCGTGATAAAAAAGAACGTCAAAGTATGACTGTTGATGAAAATGGTAAGAATGCAGTTACACATTTCCAAGTGTTAGAGCGATTTAAGGATTTCACACTTGTAGAATGCCGCTTAGAAACGGGACGTACACACCAAATTCGTGTTCATATGAAATATATTGGTTATCCACTTGCAGGGGATCCAAAGTATGGTCCGAAGAAAACATTAGATATGAATGGACAAGCACTTCATGCAGGGATTTTAGGTTTCGATCACCCTCGTACTGGTGAATATATTGAGTTTGAGGCACCGATTCCAGAAGTGTTTGAAGAAGCGCTAAATATTTTACGGAAATAGTGTTGACAAATCATAAGAAAACTGAGATACTGACAACAGTTAAATAATGATCCTTTAACACAGCCCCGTGAGGTTGAGAAGGTAACGGTTTGAAATACTTAGGGTATGTTGTACCCTTTTTTCAAAAGTCCTCTCGCACACGCTGAGAGGACTTTTTTTTATACCATTACTCTCACGCAAGAAAAAAAGCTTGGAGGTGTAGAGCATGCAAGAGAAAGCTGTCGTTTTAGATGACCAAATGATTCGCCGCGCTTTAACACGAATTAGTCATGAAATCGTGGAACGAAATAAAGGTGTCGATAATTGTGTTCTTGTCGGAATAAAAACACGTGGAATTTTTATTGCACAACGTTTGGCAGAACGAATTGGTCAAATTGAAGGAAAAGAGATGGAAGTAGGAGAGTTAGATATTACGTTGTATCGTGATGATTTAACACTACAATCGAAACATAAAGAACCACTTGTAAAAGGTTCTGATATTCCTGTAGATATTACGAAGAAAAAAGTTATCCTTGTGGATGATGTGTTATATACAGGAAGAACAGTTCGAGCAGCAATGGATGCTCTTATGGATTTAGGTAGACCATCACAAATCCAATTGGCTGTTCTTGTTGATAGAGGTCATCGTGAATTACCAATTCGCGCTGATTATGTAGGAAAGAACATTCCAACATCTAGTGAAGAGCGTATCGAAGTTGATTTGCAAGAGACAGATCAACAAGATCGAGTAAGCATATACGATAAGTAAAGCCCTTTTAAATGTAGTCCTGTGAGGCTGCCAAAGGGTCTTGGCTTTCATATGTCAAATTTGGCATACGAAAGTGTAGGACTCTTTGTGCACAGGCACAAAGAGTTTTTTTATTGCAAAGAATTAAACTGAAGGAGGATGTAACAATGGAACAAAAGCCAGTGTTAGACGTTAATGAAGTACCGAAACCGGGAAAATGGTTATTTTTAAGTATACAACATTTGTTCGCGATGTTTGGATCAACAGTGCTTGTTCCGTTTTTAACAGGATTGAATCCGTCAGTAGCATTAATATCAAGTGGATTAGGAACGCTAGCGTTTCTTCTTATAACAAAAGGTCAAGTACCTGCCTATCTAGGATCATCATTCGCCTTTATCGCACCGATTATAACAGCGAAAACAGCAGGTGGACCTGGAGCAGCAATGCTCGGTGGTTTGTTTGCAGGACTTGTGTACATCTTAATCTCACTCGGAATTAAGAAGTCAGGATCAGGGTGGATTATGAAATTACTTCCGCCAATCGTAGTTGGTCCAGTCGTAATGGTAATCGGTCTAGCTTTAGCACATACAGCAGTTAATATGGCGATGAACGGTGCGGATGGTAAGTATAGCATTACACACTTTTCAGTAGCATTAGTAACATTAGCAATTACAATCATTTGCTCCATATTCGGGAGAGGATTTTTCAGTATCATACCAGTGCTACTTGGAATCATCGGCGGGTATATATTCGCTTACTTCCAAGGGCTAGTAGATTTAAAGCCAGTAGCTGAGGCAAAATGGTTTGTCATACCAGACTTCACAGTACCGTTTGTAACATACACTCCGGAGTTTTCATGGAAAATTGTACTCTTAATGGTACCAGTTGCACTAGTAACAATTTCAGAACATATCGGACATCAAATTGTACTTGGAAATGTTATTAAAAGAGATTTAATTGAAAAACCAGGCTTACACCGTTCAATATTCGGTGATGGGGTAGCGACATTAATCGCATCACTAATAGGTGGACCACCGAATACAACGTACGGTGAAAACATCGGTGTGCTAGCAATTACGAGAGCATACAGTGTATACTTATTCATCGGTTCAGCAGTGTTCGCAATTATGTTTGGATTTATCGGGAAAATTTCAGCACTGATTCATTCGATTCCAACACCAGTTATGGGTGGTGTATCAATCTTACTATTCGGTGTAATCGCATCAAGCGGTTTACGCATGATGGTAGATGATAAAACAGACTTAAGTGACAAACGAAACTTAATGATTGCATCAGTAATACTAGTAATCGGTATTGGCGGGGCGGTACTGCACGTAGGTGAATCGTTCCAAGTAGAAGGAATGGCGCTAGCAGCAATTGTAGGTGTACTATTAAATCTACTACTACCGGAAACGAAACAAATAAAACAATCTAAGCAGATTGCTTCATAATAATAACCTTTTAATTCAGTCCTGTGAGACCGGAAAGGGTGGCTTCTTTCATGCACCCTAGTCTCACACGACTAGGGTATTTTTATACAGGTATTGTTATAAAAATACAAAAGTGGTAACATAAAAATCAGAAAGATGAGGGATGACGATGAGCCATTTGTTAACGATGAGTGAATTATCGGAAGTAGAAATTTCAGAAATTCTAAAAGACGCAGAAGATTTCGCGAATGGAAAAGAGAGCAAAACGACAGAGCAAACATTTGTTGCGAATTTGTTCTTTGAGAATAGTACGAGGACGAGATTTAGCTTTGAAGTTGCTGAGAAGAGATTAGGGCTTGAAGTATTAGACTTTTCCGCAGATGCATCTAGCGTACAAAAAGGAGAAACTTTATACGATACGATAAGAACACTAGAATCAATCGGAACAAAAGCGGTAGTCATCCGCCATGAGCAAGATCGTTACTTCGATGAATTAAAAGATCAGGTGAATATTCCAATCTTGAACGCTGGAGATGGATGTGGAAATCATCCAACGCAATGTCTACTCGATCTTCTAACAATTAAACAAGAGTTTGGAAGATTTGAAGGTTTGAAGATTGCAATAGTTGGGGATGTTCGGCATAGCCGAGTAGCACGTTCTAATGCAGAAGCATTAACGAAACTGGGCGCGACAATTTACTTTGCAAGCCCAGAAGAGTGGAAAGATGAAGAGAACACATTTGGAACGTACAAGAGTTTAGATGAACTTGTTCCAGAAGTGGATGTGATGATGTTACTTCGTGTACAACATGAGCGTCATGACCATTATGAAACAGACATTATGAAAGAATATCACGAGCAACATGGGTTAACAGTTGAAAGAGAAAAACGTATGAAAGAAGGAAGCATTATTATGCATCCAGCCCCTGTAAACCGTGATGTTGAAATTGCAAGTGAACTTGTCGAGTGTGAACGCTCACGCATATTCAAGCAAATGGAAAACGGGGTCTACGTAAGAATGGCTGTACTAAAACGCGCATTACCAAATGTATTAGGAGGAATGAAACATGAATTATTTGTTTAAAAACGGTCGTTATATGAATGAAGAAGGAACAATTGTAGCAACAGATCTTCTCGTACAAGACGGTAAAATTGCGAAGGTAGCAGAAAATATTACGGCAGATAATGCTGAAGTAATCGATGTAAATGGAAAGTTAATCGCACCTGGATTAGTAGATGTACACGTTCATCTTCGTGAACCAGGTGGTGAACATAAAGAAACAATTGAAACAGGAACACTTGCAGCAGCAAAAGGTGGATTTACTACAATTTGCGCAATGCCAAACACACGCCCAGTACCAGATTGTAAAGAACATATGGAAGACCTGCAAAAGCGTATTAAAGAAAAAGCACATGTAAATGTATTACCATATGGAGCAATTACAGTACGCCAAGCGGGTTCTGAAATGACTGATTTTGAAACGTTAAAAGAACTTGGAGCGTTTGCTTTCACTGATGATGGCGTAGGCGTGCAAGATGCAAGCATGATGTTAGCTGCAATGAAGCGTGCATCGAAATTAAATATGGCAGTTGTTGCACACTGTGAAGAGAACACACTTATTAATAAAGGATGTGTACATGAAGGGAAGTTTTCTGAGAAACACGGATTAAACGGTATCCCATCAGTATGTGAATCCGTACATATTGCCCGGGACATCTTACTTGCGGAAGCTGCAAATTGTCACTACCACGTATGTCACGTAAGTACAAAAGGATCTGTACGTGTAATCCGTGACGCGAAACGTGCTGGAATTAAGGTGACAGCAGAAGTAACACCGCATCACTTAGTATTATGTGAAGATGATATCCCATCGGCTGATCCTAACTTTAAAATGAATCCACCGCTTCGAGGAAAAGAAGATCATGCAGCGTTAATTGAAGGACTATTAGATGGAACAATTGATATGATCGCAACTGACCATGCACCGCATACTGCAGAAGAGAAAGCACAAGGGATTGAAAGAGCACCGTTCGGAATTACTGGTTTTGAAACAGCATTCCCGCTTTTATATACAAACCTTGTGAAAAAAGGAATCATTACATTAGAGCAACTGATTCAATTCTTAACAGAAAAACCGGCTGACACATTCGGTTTAGAAGCAGGGCGCCTAACAGAAGGTAGAACAGCTGATATTACAATTATTGATTTAGAACAAGAAGAAGAAATTGATCCAACAACATTCTTATCAAAAGGAAAAAATACACCATTCGCAGGTTGGAAATGCCAAGGTTGGCCGGTTATGACAATCGTTGGTGGTAAGATCGCATGGCAAAAGGAGAGTGCATTAGTATGAAAAGACAACTTATCTTAGAAGATGGAACAGTATTAATTGGAAAAGGTTTCGGAGGAGAAATCGAAAAGTCAGGTGAGGTTGTATTTACAACTGGGATGACTGGATATCAAGAAACTTTATCTGATCCATCATACTGCGGTCAAATCGTAACATTTACGTATCCATTAATCGGAAACTATGGCATTAACCGTGATGATTTTGAGTCAATCCACCCATCTGTAAATGGTTTAATCGTAAACGAAATTTGTGATCACCCATCAAACTTCCGTAATGAAATTTCATTAAATGATTACTTGAAAGAAAGAAATATCCCAGGATTAGCAGGAATTGATACGAGAAAATTAACAAGAAAAATTCGTCAATATGGAACTTTACGCGGACGTCTTTGCAATATGGATGTGGATGTAGAGGACATCGTTAGCCAATTGAAAGCAACTGTCTTTACAGATCATGTGAAACGCGTATCAACAAAAGATCCATACCCAAGTCCAGGCCGTGGACATCGCGTTGTACTTGTAGACTTCGGAATGAAACATGGTATTTTACGAGAATTAAATAAGCGTGATTGTGATGTAATTGTTGTACCTTACAATACAACAGCAGAAGAAATTTTACGCCTTAGCCCAGATGGAATTATGTTAAGTAATGGACCTGGGGACCCAAAAGATGTACCAGAAGCAATTGAAATGTTAAAAGACATTATTGGTAAAGTTCCTTTATTCGGGATTTGCTTAGGACATCAATTGTTCGCCCTAGCATCTGGTGCGAATACTAGTAAGTTAAAATTCGGTCACCGTGGTTTAAATCATCCAGTAAAAAATCTTGCAACTGGAAAAGTAGCAATTACATCTCAAAACCATGGTTACGCAGTAGAAGAAGAATCAGTTGGAAATACAGAACTTGAAATTACACATGTTGCTTTAAATGATGGAACAGTAGAAGGTCTTCGTCATACGAAGTTCCCAGCATTTACAGTGCAATACCATCCAGAAGCTTCTGCAGGACCAGAAGATGCAAATGATTTATTCGAAGATTTCTTAGCAATGATTGAAAACTTCAAGAAAGAAGGGGAAGAGTTATGCCAAAACGCCTAGACATTAACACAATTTTAGTAATCGGATCAGGACCAATTGTAATTGGGCAAGCAGCAGAGTTTGATTACTCTGGTACACAAGCTTGTCAATCTCTTAGAGAAGAAGGTTACAAAGTAATCCTTGTTAACTCTAACCCAGCAACAATTATGACAGATACTGCAACAGCAGATAAAGTATATATAGAACCATTAACATTAGAATTCGTAAGCCGTATCATTCGTAAAGAACGTCCAGATGCACTCCTACCAACATTAGGTGGTCAAACAGGCCTAAACATGGCGGTTGAACTTGCGAAATCAGGCATACTTGAAGAGTGCGGAGTTGAAATTTTAGGAACAAAATTATCAGCAATCGAGCAAGCCGAGGATCGTGACTTATTCCGTACATTAATGCAGGAATTAAATGAACCAATTCCATCTAGCACGATTATTCATACGCTGGAAGAAGCGCATGAATTTGTAAAAGAAATTGGTTATCCAGTTATTGTTCGCCCAGCATTTACAATGGGGGGAACAGGTGGCGGAATCTGTAATAATGAAGAAGAACTAATTGAAATCGTATCAGGTGGATTAAAACATAGTCCAGTAACACAATGTCTATTAGAAAAGAGTATTGCTGGTTGTAAGGAAATTGAATATGAAGTAATGCGCGATTCGAATGATAACGCGATTGTAGTATGTAACATGGAAAATATCGATCCGGTCGGGGTTCACACAGGTGATTCTATCGTTGTAGCACCGAGCCAAACATTAAGTGACCGTGAGTATCAAATGTTACGAAACACTTCATTAAGAATTATTCGTGCATTAGGAATTGAAGGTGGATGTAACGTTCAGCTTGCACTTGATCCACATAGCTTCCAATACTATGTAATCGAAGTAAACCCGCGTGTAAGTCGTTCATCTGCACTAGCATCTAAAGCAACTGGATATCCAATTGCGAAGCTAGCGGCAAAAATTGCAGTCGGTTTAACATTAGATGAAATTATAAATCCAGTAACACAAAAAACATACGCTTGTTTCGAACCAGCATTAGACTATGTTGTTTCAAAAATTCCGCGCTGGCCATTTGATAAGTTTGAATCAGCAAACAGAACACTTGGTACACAAATGAAGGCAACTGGTGAAGTTATGTCAATCGGACGTAACTTAGAGCAATCATTATTAAAAGCGATTCGTTCTTTAGAACTTGGCGTTTATCACCTAGAGTTAGACCACTTAAAAGAGCTTGATAAAGAAACTATGAAAAAGCGTATTATAAAAGCTGATGATGAGCGACTGTTTATTGTAGCGGAAGCAATTCGTCAAGGTGTAACGAAAGAAGCAATCAACGATTGGTGTGAAATGGACTTCTTCTTCTTACAAAAAGTTGAAAATATCGTAAACATGGAACGCGAAGTAAAAGAAAATGTAGGAAATATGGAAGTATTACAATCAGCGAAAGAAATGGGCTTCAGTGACCATTACATCGCTAATGCTTGGAACAAAACAGAGCGTGAAATTTACGATATGCGCAAAGAAAGCAATATAACTCCTGTTTATAAAATGGTAGATACTTGTGCTGCAGAGTTTGAATCTGCAACACCATACTACTACAGCACATATGGTGACGAGAATGAATCGGTTAGAACAGATCGTAAGAGTGTAGTAGTTCTAGGATCTGGTCCAATCCGTATTGGTCAAGGTGTTGAGTTTGACTATGCAACAGTTCACTCTGTATGGGCAATTAAAGAAGCGGGATATGAGGCAATCATTGTTAATAACAATCCAGAAACAGTTTCAACAGACTTCAGTATTTCTGACAAATTATACTTTGAACCATTAACAATCGAAGATGTAGTGCACATTATCGATTTAGAAAAGCCAGAAGGTGTTATCGTCCAATTTGGTGGACAAACGGCAATTAACTTAGCGGCTAAATTAGAAGCACACGGTGTGAAAATCTTAGGAACATCACTTGAAGATTTAGACCGTGCAGAAGATCGTGATAAGTTTGAAGCAGCTTTAACAAAGCTTGGTATCCCGCAACCAGTTGGTAAAACAGCAACGACTGTAGAGCAAGCAGTAGCGATCGCTGACAAAATTGGTTACCCAGTATTAGTAAGACCATCTTACGTACTAGGTGGACGTGCGATGGAAATCGTATATCGTCAAGAAGAATTACTGCACTACATGAAAAATGCGGTTAAAGTTCACGCAGATCACCCAGTATTAATCGACCGTTATATGGTTGGTAAAGAAATTGAAGTAGATGCAATTTCAGACGGTGAGAATGTATTCATTCCAGGTATTATGGAACATATCGAACGCGCTGGAGTTCACTCTGGGGATTCAATTGGAGTATATCCACCACAGAGCTTATCTGAAAAACTAAAAGAACAAATTATTGAACATACAATTGGGCTTGGAAAAGGTTTAAACATTGTTGGATTACTAAACATTCAGTTTGTAGTATTCAAAGATGAAGTGTATGTAATTGAAGTAAATCCACGTGCGAGCCGTACAGTACCATTCTTAAGTAAAATTACAGGCGTACCGATGGCAAATATCGCAACGAAAGTTATTTTAGGTCAAAACCTTGTAGAACAAGGATATGGAACTGGCTATCACCCAGAAGAGAAGGAAGTGTATGTAAAAGCACCGGTATTCTCATTTGCGAAACTACGCTCAGTTGATACAACATTAGGGCCTGAAATGAAATCAACAGGGGAAGTAATGGGTAAAGATTTAACGCTTGAAAAAGCATTATATAAAGGACTTGTTGCTTCAGGAATTAACATTCCAACGCACGGATCAGTAATCATCACTGTAGCGGATAAAGATAAAGAAGAAGCGCTGGAAATCGCAAAACGCTTCCATGAAATCGGCTATAACTTATTAGCAACAGCAGGAACAGCACAATCGCTAACAGAACAAAACATTCCGGTGCAAGTTGTAAACAAAATTGATTCTGAAGACTACAACTTACTTGATATTATTCGTCAAGGGAAAGCGCAGTTTGTAATCAATACATTAACAAAAGGCAAACAACCAGCGCGTGATGGTTTCCGCATTCGCCGTGAATCAGTAGAAAATGGTGTGGCTTGCTTAACATCACTTGATACAACGAGAGCAATCTTGGGAGTATTAGAATCTATGACATTCTCAGCTCATTCAATGAAAGAAATTACGCAAACGAAGCGTCACGAGGTGGTACATGCATGATGCAAAAGCAAAATATGATCGTCGTTAACCAAAAAGAAATCGCAAAAAACATTTACGAATTAGTGCTTCAAGGGGATTTAGTGCAGCAAATGAACGATCCAGGGCAGTTTGTACACATTAAGGTAGCAGAGGGCATTACGCCCCTTCTGCGCCGCCCAATTAGTATTTGTAATGTCGATCAAGACAAGAACGAATTTACAATGCTATATCGTGCGGAAGGACAAGGAACAAAAACATTAGCGAAAAGAAAACAAGGCGAACTTGTAGATGTGTTAGGACCACTTGGGCATGGATTTCCTGTAGAAGAAGCGGAATCTGGACAAACGGCTCTATTAGTTGGTGGGGGAATTGGTGTACCACCACTATATGAATTGTCACAGCGTCTTGTAGCAAAAGGAGTACGCGTTATTCACATCTTAGGTTTCCAAACGAAAGATGTTGTCTTCTATGAAGAGAAATTCGCAGAACTTGGTGATACGTATGTTGCAACAGTTGATGGTACACATGGTACACAAGGGTTTGTAACAGATGTAATTGATAGCTATGGAATTGACTTTGACATTCTCTACTCATGTGGACCTTTAGCGATGCTTCGTGCATTAGAAGGACGCTATAAGGAGAGAAAAGCCTACATTTCATTAGAAGAACGTATGGGCTGTGGCATCGGAGCATGTTTCGCGTGTGTATGCCATTTACAAGCAGATCCGAGTGGACATTCTTACAAGAAGGTGTGTAGCGACGGACCAGTATTTCCAATCGGGGAGGTTGTACTATGAACAGATTGCAAGTTGAATTACCAGGGTTATCATTAAAAAATCCAATCATCCCAGCATCTGGTTGCTTCGGATTTGGTCGTGAGTATGCACAGTTCTATGATTTAAGTGTACTTGGATCAATTATGATTAAAGCGACAACAGAACAACCTCGTTATGGAAACCCGACGCCTCGTGTTGCTGAAACACCAGGCGGAATGCTAAATGCAATCGGTCTTCAAAATCCTGGGTTAGAAAAGGTAATGAATTCTGAATTACCTTTTCTCGAGCAATTTGATCTTCCGATTATTGCAAACGTTGCTGGTTCACAAGCTGAGGATTACGTAGCGGTTGCGAAGGCAATTTCAAAGGCACCTAATGTTCATGCGCTAGAATTAAATATTTCTTGTCCAAACGTAAAAACGGGTGGTATCGCTTTTGGTACAAATCCTGAAATTGCTGCTGATTTAACGAAGCGAGTAAAAGAGGTTTCTGAAGTACCGGTATATGTGAAATTGTCACCGAACGTGGCAAACATTGTGGAAATTGCAAAAGCAATTGAAAATGCGGGTGCGGACGGTTTAACGATGATTAATACATTGCTTGGTATGCGTCTAGATTTAAAAACTGCAAAACCAATTTTAGCAAACCGTACGGGCGGACTATCAGGGCCTGCGATTAAGCCAGTAGCAATTCGTATGGTACATGAAGTAAGTCAAGCGGTTAACATTCCGATTATCGGAATGGGTGGTATTGAAACAGCGGAAGATGTAATTGAATTCTTCTATGCTGGTGCAAGCGCGGTTGCAGTTGGAACGGCGAACTTTATTGATCCGTTCGTATGTCCGACAATTATTGAAGAATTACCAGCATTACTAGATGAATTAGGATTTGATCACATTTCGGAATGTCAAGGAAGGAGCTGGAAGTAAGTATGTCACAGTCGCTAATTGTTGCACTAGATTTTCCAGGGAAACAAGAGGTAGAACAATTCTTACATCACTTTGAAGGGGAAGAGTTATTTGTCAAAGTGGGTATGGAGTTATTTTACAAAGAGGGTCCTGCAATTATTACGTACTTAAAAGAAAAAGGACATAAGATTTTTCTAGATTTAAAACTTCATGATATTCCGAATACGGTAAAAAGCGCTATGCGTAGCCTAGCTAGTCTAGATGTAGATATGGTAAATGTTCATGCTGCTGGGGGAAGCAGTATGATGAAAGCTGCGATTGAGGGATTAGAGGAAGGTAAGCAAGAAGGAAAAGAGAGACCGATTTGTATTGCAGTTACACAACTAACAAGCACTTCGGAAGCTATGATGAAAAAAGAGATCGGCATTGAGAAAACGTTAGAAGAAGCGGTTGCTCATTATGCAAAATTAACGAAAGAAAGTGGACTTGATGGTGTTGTTTGTTCAACACTTGAAGTACCAAAATTACGTGAAGTATGCGGAAATGAATTTGTAACAGTAACACCGGGGATTCGTCTTGCAAGCGATGATGTAAATGACCAGGTGCGCGTAGCAACACCGAAACGTGCGAGGGAACTTGGTTCAAGCTACATCGTAGTTGGACGTAGTATTACAAAAGCAGAAAATCCGCTTGAAGCGTATAAAACAGTAAAACAACAGTGGGAAGGTGTAACAGTATGAAAAAAGAAATCGCATCGCATTTATTAGAAATTGGAGCAGTATTTTTACAACCGAATGATCCATTTACTTGGTCTTCTGGTATGAAATCACCAATTTATTGTGATAATCGTTTAACTTTATCTTTTCCAAAAGTACGCCAAGCGATTGCAGCTGGATTAGAAGAGTTAATTAAAGAGCACTTCCCAACTGTAGAAGTTATTGCAGGAACAGCAACTGCTGGTATTGCGCACGCTGCATGGGTAAGCGATCGTATGGATTTACCGATGTGCTACGTACGTAGTAAAGCAAAAGGTCACGGTAAAGGGAACCAAATCGAAGGAAAAGCTGAAAAAGGTCAAAAAGTAGTAGTAGTAGAAGACTTAATTTCAACTGGCGGTAGTGCAATTACATGTGTAGAAGCACTTCGCGAAGCTGGCTGTGAAGTATTAGGAATCGTATCAATCTTCACGTACGAGCTTGAGTCAGGAAAAGAGAAACTAGAAGCAGCAAACGTAGCATCATATTCTTTAAGTGATTACAGTGCATTAACTGAAGTTGCAGCAGAAAAAGGTATGATCGGACAAGCTGAAACGAAAAAATTACAAGAGTGGCGTAAAAATCCAGCTGACGAGGCTTGGGTTACAGCGTAACACTCATATATAAAAAGACGACTGCGGGGGAACGCGGTCGTCTTTTTATATCATTGCTAAAATTTCATGTAAAGAACATATAGTAGGAACATCGTACTTGGGCTGCGAGTTATTCCGATTTAACCATATCCCTTGCATTCCGGCCGTTGTACTACTAATTGCATCTGTTTCTAATCGATCGCCAATATAATAGCAATCTTTCAGTTCAAGGTTCGATTGTAATCCAACCATTTTAAAAATTTCTGGATTTGGCTTTGATAAACCAATTTTACTAGAAGTAAAAATATACTTGAAATATTGTAGAATGTTTAAAGCTGTTAATTTTTCGATTTGTTGTTCATAATCGCCATTACTAATGATACCTAATGAGTATCCTCTTTGCTGCAAGGTTTGTAATGTATAGAGTACATCTTCAAACGCAATCCAGTTGTTCTTATATAGTTCTATATATTGATTGAATCTGTGCTGAGATTCCTCGAGGGGTAAGTTTACTCCATATGTTTTAAATAAATGATACATTCGCATCCCTTGTTGTTCTTGAAAGGATAATTCTTTGGAGAAAAATTTGTTGAAATATTCTTCTGATAATGCATGCCATAGTTTCGTGGCCTCTAATTCGCTTCCAGAAAAAATATCATTGTACTTCTGGAAAAAATGTGAAATGCCATTTCTCTCAGCGGCGTCATAATCAAGTAAAGTTCCATCGATATCAAAGAAAATCATATTGCAATCTCCTTACTAATAACTACTTAGTATTTGCCGCAACTTCATATCCTCTCACAAATAATAGAGTCATATAAGAAATGATAAATGAGAAGATGCTATACATACCAACCCAAAAGAAAAACTTTGGAGTAAAGGCGAAAACACCTATTATTAAAAAACTAGCAAACGTTACAATTGGCATTACGTAATACGTTTTCGTTTTACGCGTTCCAATAACAGAAACGATAAAGATAAGTAATGGACAAATTAATAAGACGAAAATCAATTCATTCATAGTTATGTCCCCTTTTCTAATTGCAGTAATCTGTTCTTCGTAAACGTTTTGAAATAAATACTCTCCTAATATAATTTCGCTAACATATAAATAATCCCTTTTGAAAGTCAGCAATTAATGATGAATTTTACAATAAAAAACGTAAGCAAGAGAATACTTGCTTACGTTATAGGATAAACATCGCAACGATAGTGGTGACGATTAAGCCGATAATAACAGGTAAAAAGTTTCGGCGTGCGAGTTCAAATGGATCTACTTTACAAATGGCAGCGGCAGGAATAAGCGCCCAAGGAATTAAAGTCCCGCCCCCGGTCCATATGGCTGCAATTTGCCCGAGTGCTGTTAATGTAGCTGTTCCATGCCCAAGTGCTGTTCCGAAAAGGTTAGCAATTGAACCAGCAAGCGAAATACCAGAAAAGCCAGATCCGTCTAACCCGGTAATGACACCAACGATAGTTAATGTCCCAGCCGATACATATTGATTTAAAGGAACCGTTTGAGATAAGGCGATTCCTAAGTCATTAATAATTCCATGTGAACCTTTCGGTAAATAGTTTCCGATAATTTTTACAAAGCCGCTATCTCCTAAATAAAAAAGTGCAGCAATTGGAATAACTGGACCGAAAATTTTAAATCCAAATTGTAGTCCTGCTATAAAATAATCGGTCGTTTTATTCAGGCCATTTCCTTTGTAGGCGATGAGAGAAATGATGATAATCATAATAACAGTCGTCCCGCCGATAAGTGCGGTTGCGTCGCTTCCTTGTAGTTTAAACTGAATCATGCAAAGGATATCGATGGCATATACGATAGGGATACATATGGCAAGGCATCTCTTTGCCCGAGGAGATAATGAAGTGAGCGTTTTAGAAGGCTCGGTTGATGGGATAGATTCTTGTATATATAAGCCTGTATGAAATTCTTTTCGTAAGAAGAAAAATGCGACAGAAGTTGTCACAATACCCATAACGATAACGAGGGGAACACTGGCAGAAATAACGCTAGAAACAGGAAGTCCGGCGGCGTCTGCGGTTAATTTTGGTGCACCTTGAATAACGAAGTCACCTGATAAGGCAATGCCGTGTCCGAATAAGTTCATAGCAATTGCGACTCCAATTGGCGGAAGGCCGACGCGTACAGCGACGGGTAATAAAATAGCCCCCATTAAGGCGACAGCCGGAGAAGGCCAAAAGAAGAAAGAAATTGTCATCATCAAAAGGCCGATAATCCAGTAGGCGAGGGTAGGTGTACGAATCATTTTTGTAAATGGTGAAATCATCGTATCATTTATGCCGGTATGAACGAGTAAATTGCTCATTGATACGATAATGGAGATGATTAATATAGTTGGTAATAGCTCAGTAATGGCGTAAATGAAACTTTGAAAAATACCGCTAATGGCAAGAGGGATAGAGCTTGTAGCGGTTAATGCTAATAAAAAGATAAAAACGATACAAATAATCGTCGTATCTTTCCGGAGAATAAAGAAGGTAATAATGGTTAGTAAGCAAAGAACATAGAGAGCATGTAAAAGCGTTAATTCAACTCCCATAACATCCACATCCTTTAGGCGTTCGTGTAGTTTATTGTATGAAAGCAGAGAAAGTATGTGAGTATAGGAAAAAGAAAAAAGTGAAATTTCATGTACTGTAATGGTAAGGAATGAAAATGGATGTTAAAATACAATTAATCCTAAAAATGGAATTTAAGGAGGGCTTATGCGCAAAAAAATTGGATTTTGGGGATTCATCATATCTTGTAGTCTATTAATCATTTTAAATCTGTTTACAAACAATGAATGGATAAGTATCATACCTGTTTTCGGGTTTGTTTTTGTACTGTTATATAACTGGGATGATATGAAACAATATAGCAAGAAAAGTATTAGAATTATGATAGGTATCATTGTTGTTAGTTCGTTTGTCGTAGGTTTTATTTTAATAGAAGGTCAGAAGCAAATGGAGAAAATGTCTATTTTTCAACAGTGGTTGTCTTCTACGAAAGGTCTTTATATTGTAATTGTAGTAGTTATTTTTCTAAGAATTGTTATAAGCCTAGCAAGTTACATATTAAAGGAGAAATAGAATGGGGGAGTACGAATGAGAGAGAAAATAGGGTAACTAACTGTTACGATTTATTTAACCAATTATAACTAAAGTTAATTAAATATATCAGTAAGCCCTGCTAGTCAAGTGATTGGCTAGTAGT